>CAZRGU010000089.1:0-12456 GCA_964599705.1 uncultured Ectothiorhodospiraceae bacterium
CGTCGACCGTCTCGCCGAGGGCGCGGGCCTGGCGGGCCACGGTGGCGAAGTCGCCCGGGGCGAGGCGCTCGAGGGTGGCGAGACGGCGGCGGTGGCGCTCGGCGAGGGTGTGGGCGGTGCCGGCCTCCTCGAGCACCCGGGCGAACAGCGCCAGCGCCTGCTCGGTGCCGAGGTAGTCGAAGCGCACCTTGAGGTCGAAGCGGCGCAGGGTGGCGCGGTCGAGCACCTCGGCGAGGTTGGTGGCGGCCACGAAGACCCCCTCGAAGGCCTCCATCTGGACCAGCAGCTCGTTGACCTGGGTGAGCTCCCAGCGTGCCTGCACGCCGCTGCGCTCGCGCAGCAGCCCGTCGGCCTCGTCGAGGAGCAGCACGGCGCCCTCGGCCTCGGCCTCGCGGAACATCGCGGCGATGTTCTGCTCCGTCTCGCCCACCCACTTGCTGAGCAGCTCCGAGGCGCGCCGGGCGAGGAGCGGGCGGTCGAGGCGCTCGGCGAGGTGGCGCGCGTAGGCGGTCTTGCCGGTGCCCGGGGGCCCGTACAGGCACAGGCGCGCGCTCGGGTGGCGGGCCAGGCCGGCGGCGATCGCGGCGACGTCGCGGTCGGCGTTGACGAAGGCCAGATCGTAGGCGCACACCGGGGCCGGCGGGACCGGCGGGCGGCGCGGCAGGCCGAGGCAGTGCAGGGTGTTTCCCAGGATCCGGGCGAGCATCGTCTCGGCGCGCTCAGGCTCTTCCTCGCCGACGCGCGCCACCACCCGCGCGGCGCGCTCGACCATGGCCGGGGCGAGGCGTGGGTGCCCCGCGAAACGGGCGAGGAAGGACTCGCTTACCGCCAGCGCCCCGAGATGGCGCTCGAGGATCCGCCGACGCACGCTGCGCGGCGGAACGGACATCTCGAGGACGTAGTCGAAGCGGCGCAGGTGGGCCGGATCGATCGCACCGATCGCATTGCACACCCAGAGCGCCGGGACCGGGTTGGTCTCGAGGATGCGGTTGACCCAGGCCTTGCCCGGCGGGCGGGCGCAGCGGCCGCCGAACGGGAGGAGGTTCTCGGGGAAGACGTCCTCGATCTCGTCGAACAGCACCAGGCAGTCGCGCCGCCGCCCGAGGGCGGCCTGGCAGAGCTGGTAGGCACGAAACCGGGCCTCGCCGGAGAGCGGATCACCGTCCTCGTCGGTCATGCTGACCTCGTAGAGGGTGTGCCCGAGCGCGCCGGCGAGCACCCGGGCGAGCTCGCTCTTGCCGGTTCCGGGGGGCCCGTAGACGAGCACGTTGACGCCGGCGAAGCCCGCGCTCGCGGCCTGCGCCAGGTAGCGGTTGAGCAGCGGGATGTCCTCGCCGAGGTGGGGGAAGTCCTCGGCGCCGACGGTCGGTGGGGCGGCCTCGGCGAAGAAGTGCGCGAGCAGCGCCGCCGGGTCGGCCGGGCCCGAGAGCAGCGCCTCGCGCAGGCCGGGCAGGAGGTCGATCTTGTGGCGCATCGGAAACGAGATGGCCTGATCGATCTGGAGCAGCCCGGCCCGGGCCAGCGGTGCCTCGCCGCTCAGGACACTGCGCAACTGCCCGAGGTCGGCGGCGAGCGCCGTGGCCAGCAGCGCCATGATGGGAGCGTCTTGGAGCACCTCGCTCAGGGTGTCGGTGAAGTCGCCGAGCAGCGGGTGGGTGTGGACGAGGGTCGCGAAGGCGAGCGCCTCGCACTCGAGGGCCTCGAGCCCCAGGGCGGCGGCCAGGCCCGCGAGGTTGCCGGCCAGCGGCTCGGGCAGGCCGTCGGCGGCACGCTCGCGCCGGGCGAGATCGCGGCGCAGCCTGGCCCGCACCTGCATCACCTTCACCGGCCGGCCCTCGGCGGGCAGCCCGAGGGCCGCGACGGTCTCCTCGTCGAGATCGCCGAGGAGCCGTCGCAGGGCGCGTCCGTTCAGGAAGCGAACGAGGATCCGGTAGATCCAGAGCCCGACGAGGTCGAGGTAGGCGGAGGAGTCGGGGATGGAGTAGGACTCGCGGCGTCGACGGCGCGAGGGACGGGGTCTTGGCATGGTCTGTGGCCTCGCTTGTCCGGTCGCTCTCGATGGGGCTATGGTGCCGGAGTAGTGCGACATATGATGTCGCTCACGATCGCACGGAGACACTCCCGGGCGAGCCGACCGCGGCCTCGCCGTGGGAGGGAGGCCAGACCATGCCCGAGACCGCAGTTCGCTACCTCGCGACCCTCAAGCACATCCCGCGCCATCCGGCCAAGGTGAGCGCCGCGCAGCTCCAGGCCGCGCTCGCCGAGGAGGGCTTCGAGGTCTCGCTGCGCACCGTGCAGCGCGACCTCAAGCGGCTCTCGGCGCTCTTCCCGCTGACCTGCGACGAGCCGGCGCGCCCGGCCGGCTGGTCGTGGACCGGGGCGGTCGAGGACCTGCCGGCGATGAGCCCGCACACCGCGCTGACCCTGGTGCTCGCCGAGCGCTTCCTCGAGCCGCTGCTCCCGCCGGCGACCCTCGCCTACCTGCGCCCGCACATCGAGCGCGCCGAGGCGGTGCTCGGGGCGCTCGAGCGCCCGGGGCTCGGCGCCTGGCCGGCCAGGGTCCGGGTGCTCCCGCGCGGCCAGCGCCTGCTGCCCGCCCCGGTCGACCCGACGGTCCTCGAGGCGGTCTATGGCGCCCTGCTCACCGGTCGCCGGCTCGAGGCCCGCTACCGCCCGCGCGGTGCGCCCGAGCCGGTCGACTACCAGGTCAACCCGCTCGGGCTGGTGTTCCGCCACGCCGTCGTCTACCTGGTGGCCACCCTCTGGGACTACGACGACATCGTCCAGCTCGCCCTGCACCGCTTCGTCGCCGCACGCCGCATCGAGGAGCGCTCACGGACCCCGCCGGGCTTCGACCTCGACGCCTACCTGGCGAGCGGCGCCTTCGGCTATCCGCAGCACCCGGGGCGGAGGGTGCGCCTGGTGGCCCTGTTCGAGCCGGAGGCCGCCGCCCACCTCCACGAGACCCCGCTCGCCGAGGACCAGCGCCTCGACGAGCACCCCGGCGGGCGGGTGCGGCTGCGGGCCACGCTCGCCGACACCAGCGAGCTGCGCTGGTGGCTGCTCGGCTTCGGCGACCAGGTCGAGGTCGTGCGCCCGGTCGGGCTGCGCCGCGAGATGGCGCGCATCGCCCGCGCGATGGCGCGCCGCTACGGGTGAGGCGAGGAGATCATGAGCCGAGGAGCTCAGCAGCCGCTCGAGGCCCTCGAGCGCGAACTCCTCGCCCGCCGCTTCGCGAGTTGAATCCCAGGTGAGGCCAGCATAAAGTAAGGAATCCTTACTTAAAGGGGACGGCGATCATGCTTGCCAAGATCACCTCCAAGAACCAGCTCACGCTCCCCAAGAGCATCACCAACGAGCTCGGCCCGGTGGAGTACTTCGAGGTCGAGATCCAGAACGGCCAGATCGTCCTGACCCCGGTCCGGATACAGCGGGCCGACGCGGTGCGCGCCAAGCTCGCCGAGCTGGGCCTCACCCAGGAAGACGTGAGCGACGCGCTCGCCTGGGCCCGCGAGACACCCGCAGGGACCAGGGCGAGGTGAGTCGGCCGCGACGTGGGCAATGCGCGCCACACGCCGGCACCGCCACGCGCGGTTCTCGACACCAACGTCGTGCTCTCGGCGCTCCTGTTCAGCGCGGGCACGCTCGTCGCCTTGCGGCGCGGGTGGCAAGGTCAGCTATTCACGCCGCTGCTCTCGAAGGCGACGGCCGGCGAGCTGATCCGGGCGCTCGCCTACCCCAAGTTCCGCCTGAACGCCGAGGAGCGCGAGGACCTGCTATCGGATTATCTGCCCTTCTGCGAGCCCATCCAGGTGCCAAACCCGCCGCCGCACACCCCTCCGTGCCGCGACCCATTCGACGTGCAGTTCCTCGAGCTGGCCCTCGCGGGTGAGGCGGACTTCCTGGTCACGGGCGACCAGGACCTCCTGAGCCTCACCGCGGAGCTCTCCTGTCCGATCGTCAGCGCAGACCGCTTCCTGAAGGTGTATTGGCGAAAGTAAGACCTGACACGCGCCCCGGTAGGCGCCGGCGAGCTGGCCGTAGATCGCGCCGGTAAGGCCCACAGCGCCGCCTCGGGCGACTCGACCGCGTAGCCGGTGCCGCGGCTCGCGGGCGCGTCGCGCTCTCGGAACGAGCCGGCGGCGAGCCCGAGGAGTGCCCTGCGGTAGCGGGTTGCCGTTCGTACAAAAATGTACGAGACTCTGCTGGTGACCGGCGCGGAGCTCATTCGGTGCATCCAGCGGCTCGGGAGGGCGCGCGGGGTCGCGGTTCGATTCGAAGCCCGGCGTGGCAAGGGTAGCCATGGGCGACTCTATTACGGTGAGCGATTCACGACGGTGAAGGACCGGCGCAAGGAGATAGGCGCCGGCCTGCTGGCGGCAATGCTCGATCAGCTCGGCATTTCGAAAGAGGATCTATGATGCGATACGCATATCCCGTGACGCTCGAGCCGGACGCGGACGGCCGGGTGGTCGCGTCGTTCGAGGACGTGCCCGAAGCCCTCACCGATGGCGCCGATGAGGCCGAGGCTCTGGCGGAGGCGGCAGATGCGCTCGCCGCGGCCCTCGCCGGCTACGCTCGTGAACGACGACCGCTGCCTCGGCCCTCTCCCGCGCGAGGCCGACATGTCGTGCCGATCCCGGCGCTTGCCGCTGCCAAGCTCGCCCTCTGCGAAGCCCTGCGGCGCCAGGGCGTCAACAACAGCGAGCTCGCGCGCCGACTCGGGGTCACCGAGGCGGTCGCGCGGCGACTGGTCGACCCGGACCATGCGTCGCGGATCGAGCGAGTCGAGGACGCGCTCGCGGCGCTCGGCGTCGAGCTGATCGTCGAGGAGGCCGCGTGACGCCAGCCCGGATACGCTCCCTCGTCCACCGCTCCCGGCGTGCGTCGTGTCCTGAACGGCGATGTCCCGCGGATGCGCCGCCCGCGCTCGCGCGAAGCCGAACGGTCCAATGGCCGTGAAGTAGGCGACACTCCCCGCGACGGGCTCGACCTCCTCGGGCGTGACGGCGAACCCGTGGGAGCCTGGGGGAACCCGGTGGTGACTCTGTGGTGACTCATGCGGGCGCAAGCTCCGCGATGCGATCGTGACGTGCCGTCTTGCAAGGTGGGCCGTGCAGGAATCGAACCTGCGACCACCTGATTAAAAGTCAGATGCTCTACCGACTGAGCTAACGGCCCGCGGGCGGATCCGCGGGAACGTGGCCGGCTGGACGTTTCCGCGGAAACGCCCTGATGATACCCGACCCACGGAGGTGGGGTGGGCTCGCGACGGGACCGGCGGTGGCGAGAGGACACACGCTTGGATAGGAGCTTGGAGGATGCGGATCGGGGTGATCTCGGATACCCACGGGCTGCTGCGCCCGGAGGCGCTCGCGGCACTGGCCGGCTGCGAGCGGATCGTGCATGCCGGGGACGTCGGCTCGCCCGAGGTGCTCGAGGGGCTGCGCGCGCTCGCGCCGCTGGTTGCGGTGCGCGGCAACTGCGACCACGGACCGTGGGCGGAGCGGCTGCCCGAGCGCGAGGTGGTCGAGGCCGGGGGGCACCTGCTCTACGTCCTCCATGACCTCGCCGAGCTCGATCTGGACCCCTCGGCAGCCGGTTTCTCGGCGGTGGTGAGCGGTCACACGCATCGGCCCGACTGCTACCGGCGCGAGCGGGTGCTCTACCTCAACCCGGGCAGCGCCGGGCCACGCCGCTTCTGGCTGCCGGTGACGCTCGCCCGCCTCACCATCGGGCCCGGCGGGATCGAGGTCGAGGAGGTCGATCTGGGAACTTGAAAGGCGCTGCGCGGTCCCCATATTGGGCGGCGCCCCGGAGGGGTGCGCCGGGTTCTCGCCGGGGTGTCCCCGGGCGAAGAGGAAACAGTGGAGAGCGCGCGTAGATTACGGAGGGAGTGGCAGACGATGAGCACCGGAACCCTGCTGGCAAGGCCCCTTCCCGCTCCGACCGCGGACCTGGGTGGCTACCTCCAGGCGGTGCACGCGTTCCCCATGCTCAGCGCCGAGGAGGAGCGCGAGCTGGCCCGCCGCTACCGCGAGGAGCACGACCTGGAGGCCGCCTGGCGGCTGGTCACCTCGCACCTGCGCTACGTGGTCAAGGTCGCCCGCGGCTATCGCGGCTACGGGCTGCCCGAGGAGGACCTCATCCAGGAGGGCAACATCGGGCTGATGAAGGCCGTCAAGCGCTTCGACCCGAGCCTCGGCGTGCGCCTGGTCTCGTTCGCCGTGCACTGGATCCGCGCCGAGATCCACGAGTTCATCCTGCGCAACTGGCGCATCGTCAAGGTCGCCACCACCAAGGCCCAGCGCAAGCTGTTCTTCAACCTGCGCGCCGCCAAGCGCCGCCTCGGCTGGCTGTCCCACGACGAGGTCCGCGAGGTCGCCGAGGACCTGGGGGTGCGCACCGAGGACGTCCTCGAGATGGAGAAGCGCCTCAGCGCCCACGATGCGGCCTTCGACGGCGCCCTCGAGGGCGACGAGGATGGCCCGAAGAGCCCGGCCGAGGGGCTCGCCGATACCCGCTACGAGCCGGGCGCCGCCCTCGAGGAGGCCGAGTGGGGAGAGTTCGCCGGGCAGCGCCTGGCCCGCGCCCTCGAGACCCTCGATGCGCGCGCCCGCGACATCGTCACCCGGCGCTGGCTGCGCGAGCCGCGCGCCAAGCTGCGCGAGCTGGCCGCCGAGTACGGGGTCTCGGCCGAGCGGATCCGCCAGATCGAGGCCGAGGCCCTGCGCCGCCTGCGCGCCGCGGTCGCCTGACCCGTCCCGCCACCCCGGTCCAGGCGATCTCGGTCGGTCTCGACTGGCGCCCGCCCCCACCGCCAGATCGCAGCGCAGCCCCTCGCGGCGCGATCCACGCGCCGCCCCGCGGGCGGCCGGAGCCGGGCAGTCAGCGGCCGGCCACCGGGACAGGATATAGTTCCAGACCACCGGGCCCTGACGTCCACCGGCCCCGGTAACCGCCCTCGAGGAGCACCGCCCATGGCCGACCCACCCGTGCTCAGCGCCGTCGACGCGCGCGGCGTCGCGACCCTCACCCTCAACCGCCCGGAGGTCAACAACGCCTACAACGGCGAGATGATCGACGCCCTGATCGCGGCGGGGGAGGCGCTTTCCGGTGACCGCCGGGTGCGCGTCGTGGTGCTGCGCGGCGCCGGCCGTCACTTCCAGGCCGGCGCGGATCTCAAGTGGCTGCAGGAGTGCTCGCGGCTCGACGAGGCCGGAAACCTCGAGGTCTCGCGGCGCACCGCCAGCGCGGTGCGCGGGCTCGGCGAGCTGCCGGTGCCGACCGTGGCCCTGATCCACGGCGCCTGCTACGGGGGCGGGGTCGGCATCGCCGCGGCCTGCGACGTGGTGATCGCCTCGGCCGAGGCGAGCTTCGCGATCACCGAGGCGCGCTGGGGGCTGATGGCCGGGATCATCATCCCGCAGCTCAACGCCGCCCTCGGCGCGCGCCAGGTGCGCCGCTACGCCCTGACCTGCGAGCGCTTCGACGCGGCGACCGCCAAGGCCCTCGGCCTGGTCCACGAGGTCTGTCCCAGCGGCGGCCTCGAGCAGGCCGCCGCGCCGATCATCGACGGTCTGCTGCGCGCCGCGCCGGGCTCGCTCGCCGAGACCAAGCGCACAGTGCTGGCCGAGGCCGGCCTGCTGCTCGAGGAGGCGCGCTTCGCGGCGCTGGTGCGCGATCACGCCGCCAAGCGCCGCTCCACCGAGGCGGCCGAGGGGCTCGCCAGCTTCGTCGAGAAGCGTCCCCCGGCGTGGTACCCCGAGCCGTCGTAATCCAGCGGCGGCCCTTCCCCCGACACGACCGCCGGGCGTAGGTCGCCCGCCCGACGTCGGGCGCCGGCCCGGCATAGGTCGGGCGCCCGCCCGACGTTGAGCCCGCGGCCGGCACCGCCCCCCGGCATTCGCTGCCCTCCCGCGCTCGATCCCGGGCGAAGCCCGGGCTACGGCGGTTGTCGGGGCGCGTCCGCGAACTAACAAGCCCGCACGGGGGGGCGCAGCGCGGAGCCGAGAGAGCCCGGCCGGTACCGGCCCCCCCGGCATTCGGTGCCCTCCCACGATCGATCCCGGGCGAAGCCCGGGCTACGGGGACGTCGCGGTCGGGCGTACGTCGGGCGGCGGGCGCCACGACGCGCCGGCCGGTGGGGGTCGCCGGGGGCGCGTCCGCGAACTAACAAGCCCGCACGGGGGGGCGCAGCGCGGAGCCGAGAGAGCCCGGCCGGTACCGGCCCCCCCGGCATTCGGTGCCCTCCCACGATCGATCCCGGGCGAAGCCCGGGCTACGGGGACGTCGCGGTCGGGCGTACGTCGGGCGGCGGGCGCCACGACGCGCCGGCCGGTGGGGGTCGCCGGGGGCGCGTCCGCGAGGCACAAAGAAAGACGGGGCGCGGCGCGCCCCGTCTTGCCGTCCTCGCCGGCCGGTCCCGTGCCGGGACCGACCCGATCAGGCGGCCACCTTGATCCGCTTCGGCTGCATCGCCGCCTTCTTCGGGATCACGATCTCGAGGACACCGTTGTTGCCCTTGGCCGAGATCTTGTCCGGGTCGGCGGTGTCGGGCAGGCTGAAGCGCCGGTAGAAGGTGCCGTGCAGGCGCTCGACGCGACGGTAGCCGTCATCGCCCTCCTCGCGCGACTCGAGCTTGCGCTCGCCGCGGATGGTGAGCATGCCGTTCTCCATCGTCACCTCGATCTCCTTGGGGTCGACCCCGGGGATGTCGGCGTGGATCACGAACCGCCCCGGCTCCTCCTTGATGTCGACCGCCGGCACCCAGTGCCCGGTGACCACGCTCGAGCCGTCCTCGACGCTGCCGAGCACCGGCCCGAAGAGCCGATTGACCTCGTCGCGAAGCTGGCGCATGGCCGCCCACGGTTCGTACCTCACGAGCATCACGCATCACCTCCTGAACTCACGCTTCACACACTTCTCTCGATCCCTGCGGGAGGGCCGGGCCCCGGACCGCTCGCGCTCCGGGGGTCACCGGCCGTCTCCGTCGTCCGGCCCGAGAGGTGGGAGCGGCGCGGCGATTTTCAAGCCGCCCCCACCCGGCAGCGGACGCGGCCGGGGCAGCGCTCGCGCCACCGGGCGGCACCGGCCGCCGGGTCCGGCGCCGGCTCGCCGCGGCGCTTGAATTCGCCTCCGGCGACCCGAACATGAAAGCTCTCGAAGGGCCGGCCGCAGGGGCCGGGAGCCGGGAGGGGCGCCGTGGAGAAGAAGCATCAGTTCAATCTGTGGTACGCGATCGCCGCACTGCTCGGCGTGATGCTGCTCCATGATCTCTGGGTGCAGAGCCGGGTGGTGGAGCCGATCCCCTACAGCCGCTTCGAGCGCTACCTCGAGGAGGGCAAGATCAAGGAGGTGGTGATCGGCAGCCAGACCATCCGCGGCACCTTCCGCGCACCGCTCGACGGCGGGCGCACCGGCTTCGTCACCACCCGGGTCGAGCCGGGGCTGGCCGAGCGGCTCAGGGCCAGCGGGGTCGAGTTCACCGGGGCGGTCGAGGACGGGCTGCTCGCCCGGCTGATCTCCTGGATCGCCCCGGCGCTGGTCTTCTTCGCGGTCTGGTTCTTCCTGTTCCGCAAGTTCGCCGAGCGCCAGGGGCTGGGCGGCTTCATGACCGTCGGCAAGAGCAAGGCCAAGGTCTACGTCGAGCGCCAGACCGGGGTGAGCTTCGACGACGTCGCCGGGGTCGAGGAGGCCAAGACCGAGCTGGTCGAGATCGTCGAGTTCCTCAAGAACCCCGAGGAGTACGGCAAGCTCGGGGCGCGGGTGCCCAAGGGCGTGCTGCTGGTCGGCCCGCCGGGCACCGGCAAGACGCTGCTCGCCAAGGCGGTGGCCGGCGAGGCCGGGGTGCCGTTCTTCTCGATCTCGGGGGCGGAGTTCGTCGAGATGTTCGTCGGGGTGGGCGCCGCGCGGGTCCGCGATCTCTTCGAGCAGGCCCGCCAGCGCGCCCCGGCGATCATCTTCATCGACGAGCTCGACGCGCTCGGGCGCGCCCGCGGGGCCTTCCCCGGGGGCGGCCACGACGAGCGCGAGCAGACCCTCAACCAGCTCCTGGTCGAGCTCGACGGCTTCGACCCGAGCACCGGGCTGGTGCTGCTCGGGGCCACCAACCGCCCGGAGGTCCTCGACCCGGCGCTGCTGCGCGCCGGGCGCTTCGACCGCCAGGTGCTGGTCGACCGGCCCGACAAGCTCGGCCGCGCCCAGATCCTCGCCGTGCACCTCAAGAAGGTGCGCCTCGCCGCGGACGTCGACGCCGAGCGGCTCGCCGCGCTGACCACCGGCTTCAGCGGCGCCGATCTCGCCAACCTGGTCAACGAGGCCGCGCTGCTCGCCACCCGGCGCCGGGCCGAGGCGGTGGCGATGGCCGACTTCAGCGCCGCCATCGAGCGCATCGTCGCCGGGCTCGAGAAGAAGAACCGGCTGCTCAACCCGCGCGAGCGCGAGGTGGTCGCCCACCACGAGATCGGCCACGCGCTGATGGCGCTGCTCACCCCGGGGGCCGACCCGGTGCACAAGGTCTCGATCATCCCGCGCGGCATCGGCGCGCTCGGCTACACCATCCAGCGCCCCACCGAGGACCGCTTCCTGATGACCCGCGAGGAGCTGGAGAGCAAGATCGCGGTGCTGCTCGGGGGACGGGCCGCCGAGCAGCTCGTCTTCGGTCACCTCTCGACCGGCGCGGCCGACGACCTCGCCAAGGCGACCGACATCGCCCGCAGCATGGTGACCCGCTACGGCATGGACGAGGGGCTCGGGCACGTCGCCTACGAGAGCGAGCGGGCGGCCTTCCTCGGCCCCCAGGGCGCCGAGGCCCAGCACGCCTACAGCGAGCAGACCGCCCGCGAGATCGACGAGGCGATCAAGGCCATCGTCGGGCGGGTCTTCGAGCGCACCCGCCGGGCCCTGGAGGCCAACCGCGCGGTGCTCGAGCGCTGCGCGCGCGCCCTGCTCGAGCGCGAGACGCTCGACGAGGCCGCGCTCGCCGAGCTGACCGCGGACCTGCGCCGCGAGGAGGAGGCCGCGCTACCGGCTTGAATTCGCCGCCCGCGCCCCAAGACTGGCCAGCGGCCCGGGCGCTCGGCCGCCGGTCACGGTCGTCGCCGCGCCCCGGAGCTGGAGCACGATGCAGTTCAAGGACTACTACCACACCCTCGGCGTGGCCCGCGACGCCAAGCCCGACGAGATCAAGCGCGCCTACCGGCGCCTGGCTCGCAAGTTCCACCCGGATGTGAGCAAGGAGCCGGACGCCGAGGAGCGCTTCAAGGAGGTCCAGGAGGCCTACGAGGTCCTCAAGGACCCCGAGAAGCGCGCCGCCTACGACCGCTTCGGCGCCGACTGGCAGGCCGGCCAGGACTTCCGTCCGCCGCCCGACTGGGAGCCCGACTTCACCTTCGGGGGCGGCGGCTTCACCGAGGCGCGCGAGTTCAGCGACTTCTTCGAGGCGCTGTTCGGGCGCGCCGCGGGACCCCACGGGCACGGCGGCTTCGGGCGGCGGCGCGCGGCCCGCGGCGAGGACCTCGAGGTGCGGGTCACGGTCCCGCTCGAGGACGCCTACCACGGTGCGACCCGCACCATCACCGTCCACACCCCGGCCCACGACCGCAGCGGCCGGCTGGTGCAGCGCCCGCGCCGGCTGCGGGTGCGCATCCCCAAGGGGGTGGTCGAGGGGCAGCGGATCCGGCTCGCCGGCCAGGGCGGACCGGGGGCCGGAGGGGCGCCGAGCGGCGACCTCTACCTCGAGATCGCCTTCGCCCCGCACCGGCTGTTCCGCCCCGAGGGGCGCGACGTCTACCTCGAGCTGCCGGTCGCCCCCTGGGAGGCGGCGCTCGGGCGCAGCGTGCGGGTGCCGACGCTGGGCGGCACGGTCGACCTGCGCATCCCGGCCGGGACCCGCTCGGGAGCGAAGCTGCGCCTCAAGGGGCGCGGGCTGCCGGGCAGCCCGCCGGGGGATCAGTACGTGGTGGTGCAGATCGTCGCGCCGCGGGCCGACAGCGCGCGGGCCCGCGAGCTCTACGAGCGCATGGAGCGCGAGCTGGCCTTCGACCCGCGCGCCGAGCTGGGGGTGTGAGCCGATGAGCCGGCGAGCCAGCGAGCTGCAAGGGCTGGTCCTCGACGAGCACGCCCGCTTCACCCTCGGCGAGCTGTGCCGGGCCTGCGGGGTGCACGCCGAGGTGGTCGTGGAGATGGTCGAGGAGGGGCTGCTGGTGCCCGAGGGCGCCGACCCCCGCGAGTGGCGCTTCGGCGGGGACGCGCTGTGGCGGGCGCGCCGGGCGCTGCGCCTGGCCCACGACCTGCGCCTGAACTGGCCGGGGGCGGCGCTCGCCCTCGAGCTGCTCGACGAGATCGAGGCCCTGCGCCGCGCCCTGCGGGCGCGCTGAGCAGGTGTGACAGGATCGGGACGCCGCGCGCGCGCCGGGTAAGGTGCGCCTTGCAAAGCCGCACCCGGCACCCTAC
>CAZRGU010000090.1:0-10302 GCA_964599705.1 uncultured Ectothiorhodospiraceae bacterium
GCGGGCGCGAGCGCATCCGTACGACGCTGGAGCGGCGGGTCGCGCGCGGGCGGCCCGGCGGAGCCGAGCGCGGTCGCGAGCGCCGCGCCGGCGCCCGGCGGGGAGCGCGCGGTCGCGAGCCGGGAGCCGGTGGCGGCCAGCGCCCCGCCGCCCGCGGCCGTGCCCGCCGAGGCGCGCCAGCCGGACCCGGGCGAGGGGGTCGGGATCGGCAGCGGGGGCGAGCGGCCGGCCGGCGGGGCGCTGGCCGCGGCCCCCGCCGCCACCGGGGCGGAGCGGGCCGCCGATCTTGCCGCCACCGCGGCCGGCGAGCCCGGCGCGCGCGCAACGGGCCTGGACGGCGCGGACGAGGAGTCGGCGCCGGCGCGCCCCGCCAGGGCGGAGACGGTCGCCCTGGTGACCGGCGGGCGGTCCGGCGAGGACGGCTGGCGGGGAGAGGAGACGGTGGCCGCCGCGGCGCGCGGGGCGGGCAGCGCCGCGGCGCGCGCCGCCGAGCCGCGCCGCTCGCCCACCGGGTCGGCGGCCGACCCGGCCGGGCCTGCGCGCGGGCCGGGCGAGCGGGCCGACAGCGGGCCGAGCCCTCGGGGCCCGACCCCGCCCGCGCGTGAGCCGGGCCTCATCGGCGAGCGGGTGGCGGCCACCGAGCGCTGGCTGGCGAGCCCGGACGTCGGGACCTACAGCATCCAGCTGCTGGTCACCGACGAGTCCCGGCGCCGCAACCTCGAGGAGTTCCTGCGCGCGCGGCGGCGCGACGCCGAGATCGAGCGGATCTACGTCTATCGGACCCGGCGCGGGGACCGGGGCTGGTACGGGGTGCTCTACGGCAGCTACCGGAGCTTCGCCGAGGCGCGCGCCGCGCTCGCCGCGCTGCCCGCTGCGCTGGCCCGCTACCGCCCGTTCATCCGCAACGTGCGCGACGTGGCCCGGGGCCAATCATGAGCACGGTTCCTAAAGAGGCGCATCGCCTTGGACGATATGGGCAACTGTGGCAATCTGGGCGCGCGGTCCAGGGAGAAAGGTTATCCTGGGTAGGGATCTTCGCCGGTCCGCCGGCGGGCGGCGCGGCGCAAGCCGCGGTGCGGCTCGGCGGCGAGAGGAGGAGCAGGCGGTGAACGTGCGCGCGAGGCTGGCGGCCGGGTTGGGGCTCGCGGCGGTGCTGGGCCTGCTCGCCGGCTGCCAGGCGCCGCCGCCCCGCGAGGTCTCGGCGGGCCACGTCTCGAGCGCCGCGCCACCACCGAGCGCCGCGATCCCCGAGCCGGTGCGCCGCGCGCCGCTGCTGCCGCCACCGCGCCCGTCCGCGCCGAGCGAGACCTACACCGTGGTGGTCAACAACGTGCCGGTGCGCGAGCTGCTCTTCGCGCTGGCCCGCGACGCCAAGGTCAACATCGACGTCGCCCCCGCGGTGCAGGGGCAGGTGACCCTCAACGCGGTCGACCAGTCGCTGTTCCAGATCCTCGACCGGGTCTCGCGCCAGGCCGGGCTGCGCTACGAGAAGCACGACGGGACGCTGTTCATCGAGCCCGACCTGCCGTTCCTGCGCAGCTACCGGATCGACTACGTCAACATGGCCCGCGACACCACCGCCCGGGTCGCGGTCGCCACCCAGATCGCGACCGCCGGCAGCGGCGAGGGGGGCGGCGGGGGCAACAACAACTCGACGACCAGCGTCGCCAGCCAGTCGAGCAACCGCTTCTGGGAGCGGATCGTCGAGTCGGTGCAGACCCTGCTCGCCGGGGACGTGGCCGCGCAGGGCGCCGAGGGGGCGGTCCCGCCCGAGGACGCGGTGATCGCCAACCCCGAGGCCGGGGTGCTGCTGGTGCGCGCCAGCGCCGCCCAGCACCGCAGGATCCGCCAGTACCTCGACCAGGTGATGGCCAGCGCGCGGCGCCAGGTGATGATCGAGGCGACCATCGTCGAGGTCGAGCTCTCCGATCGCTACCAGGCCGGGATCGACTGGAACAAGCTGGTGCGCAACGCCGGGCTGGCCATCCAGCAGAGCGTGCTCGGGGCGAACCTGGCCACCGCGCCGTTCTTCCTCCTCCAGTACCAGGACACCCGCGCGGCCGGGCGCACCCCCGACGTGCAGCTCACCGTGCGCCTGCTCAAGCAGTTCGGCGACACCCGGGTGCTGTCGAGCCCCAAGCTGATGGTGCTCAACAACCAGACCGCGGTGCTCAAGGTGGTCGACAACATCGTCTACTTCAACGTCACCGCCGACACCACCACCAACCAGACCAACTCGGTGACCACCGTCAACACCGAGGCGCAGACCGTGCCGGTCGGGATCGTGATGGCGGTCACCCCGCAGATCAGCGCCGGCGACGAGGTGATCCTCAACGTCCGCCCGACCATCTCGCGGGTCAGCTCGTTCGTCAACGACCCCAACCCCAACCTCACGGTGGCCAACCAGGTCCCCCAGGTCCAGGTCCGCGAGATGGAGTCGATGCTGCGGGTCGGCAGCGGCCAGCTCGCGGTGCTCGGCGGGCTCATGCAGGACGACATCCGCCGTGCCGACAACGGCGTGCCGGTGCTCTCGAGCGAGCGCGACCTCGGGTCGCTGTTCCGCTACCAGGACAGCAACTACACCAAGACCGAGCTGGTGATCTTCCTGCGCCCGTGGGTGATCCGCACGCCGAGCGTCGAGGCCGACCTGCGCGGCTTCCGGCGCTACCTTCCCGAGAACCTCGCGCCGGCCGAGCCGCTCAAGGTGCAGGTGCTGCCCGAGGCGAGGTGATCGGATGAGCCTGCTGATGGACGCGCTCAGGAAGGCCGAGAAGGCGCGCCAGGAGAAGGCCGCCGCGGAGCGCCAGCGCGAGACGGGAGGGGAGGGGGCGGACCTCAGCCTCGATCCGATCGAGGCCCCCGACCTCGAGCGCCCGGACGAGCCGGCGGCCGCCGGCACCGAGCCCGGCGGGCCGCACGACGAGGGGCTCGCCCTCGAGCTCGAGCCGGCCGAGGCCCGGGAGGCCGCCGAGCCGGCCTCCCCGGAGGACTCCTCGGGGCGGCTCGCCCTCGAGGACGAGCTGCTCGATGCCGACGCCTCGGCCACGCTGCCCTCGATCAAGGCGGCCCAGGCCTCGGTCGAGGACTACTTCGACGGCACCCGCTCGGTCTCGGTGTCGATGGAGCAGGTGCGCGCGGCGATGGAGGAGGAGGACACCGCCGAGCGCCACCGCCCCGAGGTCGACACCCCGGCGCGGCGCGGCGCGCGCACGGTGCTCGACAGCGCCGCGGCCCAGCCGCCGCGCAGCATCGGGCGGATGCTCGCCTACACGGTGCTCTTCGCGGTGGTGCTCGGCGGGCTCGGGGTGGCCGGCTGGGCATACTGGCAGAGCGTGAGCCGGCGCCCGGCGCTGGTCGCCGCGGCCCTGCCCGTCCCGACCCTCGAGCACCGGGCGCCCGCGCAGCCGCCCCCCGCCGCCGCGCAGCCGCCGGCGCACCCGGCCGCCCCGGCGGTGGAGGTCGAGCCGGCCCCGGCGGCGCCGCCCGCGGCGCCCGCCGCCTCGCTCGAGGAGCAGGCGCCGGCGCTCGAGCAGGTGGTCGCCCTCGCCGAGCCCGCGGCGGTGGCGCCGCGCGGCGATCTCTCCCCGCAGCCGCTCGCCCCGGCGAGCGCAGCCGGCGCCGAGGAGCCGGTTGCCCCCGGCGCGCCCGACGGCGCCGCGGAGCCGGCCGAGCCGGCCGGTGGTGGGCCTGCGCGCGGCGACGACGCGGAGGCGAGCAGCGCGGGCTACGGTGATCCCGACTCGGTGGTCGAGAACCTCGCCGAGGCGATCGCGCGGGCGGGGATCGACCCCGGGCCGCGGATCCGGATCCGCCGCGCGCCACGCCCGGACCCCATCGCACCGCTCCTCGAGCAGGCCTACCAGGCCTATCTCGCCGGCGACGTCGAGGGCGCCGCCGCGACCTGGGCTCAGGTCCTCAAGCGCGAGGCCGGCAATCGGGACGCGCTGCTCGGGCTGGCCGCGGTCGCGGTGCGGGCCGGACGCATCGAGGAGGCCGAGGCCCGCTACCGCCGGGTGCTGGCGGTCGATCCGGGGGACAGCGTGGCGCGCGCGGCGCTGATCGAGCTGCGCAGCGACCTCGACCCGGTGCAGGCCGAGTCCTACATCAAGGAGCTGCTCGCCCGCGAGCCCGAGGCGGCCTGGCTGTACTACAGCCTCGGCAATCTCTATGCCGCCCAGGGACGCTGGGCGGAGGCCGAGGAGGCCTACTTCGCGGCCCTGCGCTCCGAGCAGGGCAACGCCGACTACGCCTACAACCTCGCGGTGAGCCTCGATCACCTCGCCCAGGGCGCCGCCGCCCTCGGCTACTATCGGCGTGCCCTCGAGCTCGCCGACGGACGTTCCGCCTCGTTCGCCGCCGAGTCCGTGCGCGCACGGATCCGCCAGCTCGCCGCCGGCAACGAGGAACGATGAGCGCCGAAGCCCCGACCATCAACCTCGACGCGCCGCCGCGCCAGCGCCGGATCGGCGAGCTGCTGGTCGCCAAGGGCGTGGTCTCGGAGGACCAGGTCCGCATCGCGCTGACCGAGCAGAAGAAGAAGCGCGAGCACCTCGGGCGGATCCTGGTGCGTCTCGGCTTCGCCACCGAGGCGGTGATCCGCGACGTGCTCGGCGGGGCGCTCGGCTACGACAGCGTCGATCTGGGCAAGGTGGTAATCGACTCCGAGGTGGTCAAGCTGATCCCCAAGGAGATCGCCCGCCGCTACCGGCTCCTGGCGCTGACCTATGACGCCGGCGGCAAGACCCTGACCGTGGCGATGGCCGACCCCTTCAACGTCATCGCCATTGACCAGGTGCGCGCCCTGCTCGACAGCGAGATCGAGGTGCGACCGCTGCTCGCCGGCGAGGCCGAGCTCGACAAGGCGATCGACCAGTTCTACGGCTACGAGCTCTCGGTCGACGGCATCCTCCAGGAGATCGAGACCGGCGAGATCGACTACCAGAGCCTCGAGGCCGAGAGCGACGAGTACAGCCAGCCGGTGGTGCGGCTGGTCAATGCGCTGCTGTCCGACGCGGTCAAGCGCGCCGCCTCGGACATCCACTTCGAGCCCGAGCACGAGTTCCTGCGCATCCGCTACCGGATCGACGGCGTGCTGCGCCAGATCCGCAGCCTGCACCGCAACTACTGGGCCGCGATCGCGGTGCGTCTCAAGGTCATGGCGGGAATGAACATCGCCGAGATGCGCGCCCCCCAGGACGGGCGGATCTCGCTGTCGGTCTCCGGCCATGCGGTCGACTTCCGGGTCTCGGCGCTGCCCACCACCTGGGGCGAGAACATCGTGCTCCGGGTGCTCGATCGCGAGAAGGGCATCGTGCCGCTCGAGCGCCTCGGGCTCAGCGAGGAGGCCCACGCGACCCTGCGGCTGATGATGGCCCGGCCCGAGGGCATCATCCTGGTGACCGGCCCGACCGGCAGCGGCAAGACCACCACCCTGTACTCGATGCTCAACCACCTCAACGTCGAGGGGGTCAACATCATGACCCTCGAGGACCCGGTCGAGTACCCGATGGAGATGATCCGCCAGACCTCGGTCAACGAGGCGGTGCGGCTCAACTTCGCCAACGGCATCCGCAGCCTGATGCGCCAGGACCCCGACATCATCCTGATCGGCGAGATCCGCGACCCGGACACCGCCGAGATGGCGTTCCGCGCGGCGATGACCGGCCACCAGGTGTTCTCCACCCTGCACACCAACTCGGCGATCGGCGTCGTCCCGCGCCTGCTCGACACCGGCATCGTCCCCGACATCATGGCCGGCAACATCATCGGCGTGGTCGGCCAGCGCCTGGTACGCAAGCTGTGCGTGCACTGCAAGGAGCCCTACGAGCCCACGGCGATGGAGCGCCGGGTGCTGAACATGGCGCCGAGCGGCGAGGTGCCGCCGATCTTCCGGGCCACCGGCTGCGGGCAGTGCGAGCACCAGGGCTACAAGGGGCGCCTGGCGCTGATGGAGCTGCTCAAGTTCGACAACGAGCTCGACGAGCTGGTGGCGCGGCGGGCGACCACCCGCGAGCTGACCCGCGCCGCGATCGGCAAGGGCTTCGTGCCGCTCGCCGAGGACGGCGTGCGGCGGGTCCGCGAGGGGGTGACCAGCCTCGACGAGATCTCGCGGGTCGTCAACCTCACCGACCGGCTCGGCTGACCATGGCGCTGATGCAGTACAAGGCCGTCGACGAGCGCGGCAAGAAGGTGCTCGGGCAGATCGAGGCGGTCAACGTCGCCGACCTCGAGATGCGCCTGCGGCGCATGGGGCTCGACCTGATCAACTTCAAGGAGGCACGTCCGGGCAGCGGCGGCGCGGTCGGGCGGATCAAGCGCGAGGACCTGATCACCTTCTGCTTCCACCTCGAGCAGCTGCTGCGTGCCGGGGTGCCGATGGTCGAGGGGCTGGTCGACCTGCGCGACACGGTCAGCAACGCGCGCATGCGCGAGGTGCTGGCCGGGATGATCGAGTCGATCGAGGGCGGCAAGACGCTCTCCGAGGCGATGGCCGAGTACCCCAAGGTGTTCGACGACGTGCTCGTCAACCTGGTGCGCGCCGGCGAGCTCAGCGGCCGGGTCGCCGAGGTGCTCAAGCGAGTGACCGAGAGCCTCAAGTGGCAGGACGAGCAGGCCGCCCTGGTCAAGCGGCTGCTCATGTACCCGGCGGTGGTCGGCACCGTGGTGATGCTGGTGGTCTTCTTCCTGATGTCCTACCTGGTGCCGCAGCTGGTGACCTTCATCACCGGCATGGGCCAGGAGCTGCCGCTGCACACCCGCGCCCTGATCGTGGTCTCGGGCTTCTTCGTGCGCTTCTGGTACGTGGTGCTGGTCGCGCCGATCGCGCTCTTCGTGGCCGTCGCGGTGCTGCGCAAGACCAGCCCCGGCTTCGCCTATGCCTTCGACGCCTTCAAGCTGCGCGTCCCGGTGATCGGGCCGATCCTGCGCAAGATCATCCTGGCCCGCTTCGCAAACTACTTCGCGCTGCTCTACGCGGCCGGGATCACCGTCCTCGAGAGCGTGCGAATCTGCGAGAGCCTGGTCGGCAACCTGACCATCGCGGAGGCGACGCGGCGTGCCGGGCGCCAGATCGCCGACGGGGCGAGCATCAGCGCCGGCTTCGAGTCCGCGGGGCTGTTCCCGCCGCTGGTGCTGCGCATGCTGCGGGTCGGCGAGAGCACCGGGGCGCTCGACGAGGCGCTGCTCAACATCAGCTACTTCTACGACCGCGACGTCAAGGAGTCGATGCAGCGCCTGCAGACCATGATCGAGCCGACCATGACCGTGGTGCTCGGCGGCATCCTGTTCTGGGTGATCTTCTCGGTGCTCGGCCCGATCTACGACATGATCACCAAGCTCAAGTTCTGACCATGGCGATGCGGCGCGTACTCCTGCTCTCCGGCGGCCAGCTGACCTGCTACCACTGGCGTGCCGGGGCGCTGGTCCAGCCGTACAGCTTCGCGGCCGACGAGCACGGCCTGACCGAGTTCGCGCTGTACCTCGATCGCGAGCCGGCCGCACCGGTCTGGCTGCTCGTCGATCTGGTCGAGGAGGAGTTTCGCGAGGAGGCCATCCCCCACGTCTACGCCGCCGACCGGCGGGCCCTGCTGCGCACCAAGGCGACCCGGCTGTTCCGCGACGCGCGCTACACCCATGCGCTCTTCCAGGGGCGCGAGCCGGAGGGCCGGCGCGATGATCGGGTGCTGTTCACCGCCCTCATCCGCCCCGACCTGCTCACCCCGTGGCTCGGCCAGATCGCCCGTCACAAGGTGCCGCTGGCCGGGATCTACTCGGTCCCGCTGCTCAGCGACCGGCTGCTCAAGCGCCTCTCCCCGAGCGCCGAGCACGTGCTGCTGGTGACCCTGTCCGGCACCGGGGGCCTGCGCCAGACCTTCTTCCATCAGCGCCAGCTCAAGCTCAGCCGCCTGGCGGTGATGCCCGAGCTCGAGACCGGTCAGTTCGCCTCCTTCGTGCTCGCCGAGGTCGAGAAGATCCGCCGCTACCTCAACAGCCTGCGGCTGCTCTCGCGGGACCGCCCGCTCGAGGTCTACATCCTCGCCCACGGGCAGACCCTCGAGGACCTGGCCAAGCTGGCCACCGACTCGGTCGTCTCGCGCCACCACTTCGTCGATGTCGCCGATCTGGCCCGGCGCCTCGGTCTCAAGGGCCGGTGGGGCACGTCGGCCGCCGACCCGCTGTTCGTCCACCTGCTGGCCCGGGAGCGGCCCGCGAACTTCTATGCCTCGGCCGAGGAGACCCGCTACTACGGCATGCACCGGGGCCGCATCGGGATGCGCGCGGCCGGTCTGATCGGGCTGCTCGCCGGGCTGACCTGGGGGGGCAGCTATTTTCTCGACGGGGTGCTCAAGCGCCAGGAGCTCGGCCTCATCGACCGCCAGATCGGCTTCTACGAGCAGCGCTACCAGCGGGCCCGGGCGGGGCTGCCGCCGAGCGAGCTCGAGCCGGCCGATCTGCGCCGCGTGGTGGAGGCCGTGCGCACCCTGAGCGCTCGCCGGGCGCTGCCGCACGCGCTGATGGTGGCGCTGAGCCGGGGGCTGGAGCCGGCGCCCGAGCTGCGCATCGAGGAGGTGATCTGGGCGCTGAGCGCGGACCCGGACGCGCCCGTGGAGCGAGGTGCCACGGGAGCCTCGTCCGGGCAGCCCGGGGGCGCCGACGGGGCGCTCTACCAGCTCGCCGCGGTACGCGGCGAGGTGCGCCCGTTCGACGGCGACTACCGCGCGGCGATCGACGCGGTCAACGCCTTCGCCGATCGGCTCGCCGCCCTCGACGGGGTCGCCTCGGTGCGGGTGCTGCGCCTGCCGCTCGATCTGAGCCCGGAGACCAGCCTCAGCGGTCAGGCCGAGCGCCGGCCGGCGGTGGCTGGCTTCGAGCTGCGGGTGGCCCTCGATCTCGGGCGCCGCGCCGCGCCGGGCGGCGCGGAGGGGGCCGGATGAAGCCCTCGCTGATCGACTGGAGAGTGATGCGCGGCTCGCTCGCGCTGCTGGCGCTGAGCCTGGCGGCCGGCGGGGCGGCGGTCGCGGGTGGATACTACTACCAGCACGCGATCGATCAGCGCTACCGCACCGAGCAGCGCAGGCTCGAGTCGGTCCGCACCCGCTACCGGACCATCGACGAGGAGCGGCGCCTGATCGAGCGCTACCTGCCTGCCTACCACGCCCTGGTGGCGCGCGGGGTGGTCGGCCGCGAGCGGCGCCTGGCCTGGATCGAGACCCTGCGCGAGGTCGCCGAGCAGATCAAGCTGCCCTCGCTGCGCTACGAGATCTCGGCGCAGATGCCCTACCAGCCCGAGATCGACCTCGCCCTCGGCCCCTTCCAGGTCTACGAGAGCCGCATGAGGCTCGACCTCGGGCTGCTCCACGAGGGCGACCTGCTGCGCTTCCTCGACACCCTCCAGGCCCGGGAGGTCGGCCTGTTTCTGCTCCGTAGCTGCGAGATCAAGCGGCGCGCCACCGAGCTGGTGTTCGCGCCGCGGGCGGTCAACCTGCGGGCCCTGTGCGAGCTGAGCTGGCTGACCGTGCACCGCCCGGAGGGCGAGTCGTGAGCCGCTCGTCGCCCCTGGCCGAGGCCACCGCGCTGCTGGTCGGGGCGGCGCTGCTGTGGGCGGCCGGGCAGGCCCACGCCGACGGTCTCGGGCGGCTCTTCTCGACCCCCGAGGAGCGCGCCCGGCTCGACCGGATCCGTGAGGACCCGGAGTTCGGCAAGTCGCCTCCGGTCGCCGAGGTGGTCAGCGAGAAGCCCCCCGAGGCGGGTCCGCCGCGGGTGCCCGAGGTCACCATCAACGGCGTCGTGATCCGCGCCGGCGGGCGCAGCACGGCGTGGATCAACGGCCATGAGGTCGCGGTCGGCGAGGTGACCCCCGAGGGGCTCGAGGTGCGGGTCGGCGGGCGCGGGGAGCGGCTCCAGATCCGCCTGCCCGAGGGCACCTCGACGGTGCCGCTCAAGCCCGGCCAGCGCATCGACGTGCTCAGCGGCGTCATCCTCGAGCCCTACCAGCTCCCGGGCGGCGAGGCGGCACCGCCGGCCTTCGAGCCGCCCGCGGGCGGGCCCGGGGGATCGGGCCCGGCGACCCCCGGCGCGCCCCTCGAGAGCGGGGACCGGGGTGGCTGAGCGGGAGACGAGGTGAGCGGGCGGACGGGACCGGGGCGGCGCGCCCGGCAGGGGGGGGTCGCGCTGCTGCTGATGCTCTCGCTGCTGGTGGTGGTCAGCTCGACGGTGCTGATCACCCGCCTGAACAGCGCCACCCGCGACAAGACCGGCGACATCCGCGAGACCGCGGCGGCGCTGGCCGCGGCCAAGGCCGCG
>CAZRGU010000090.1:10402-12452 GCA_964599705.1 uncultured Ectothiorhodospiraceae bacterium
GGTCGCGGTGCTGATCGCGCCCGGCGCGGAGCTCGGCGGCCAGTCGCGCGAGAGCGCGCCAAACGACCCGGCGAGCTACCTCGAGGGCGAGAACGCCGACGGCGACAACCAGTACAGCGCGCGCGGGGCCGGCGTGCCCGCGGGCGGGGAGTTCAACGACACGGTGGTCACCATCACCCGCGCCGAGCTGATGGCGGCCGTCGAGCGCCGGGTGCTGGCCGAGGCGGCGAGCGCGCTGCGCCGCTTCCGGGGCGCGAGCTGGAACGGCAAGGGCGGCGGCATGATGGGCGGCGGCAGGGAGGGCGTCTACCCGTGGCTGACCCCGTACGCCGATCCCGACCGTCCCGCGGCCGAGTTTCGGGCCAGCGTGGGGGTGCGTGCCGGGCACCTCGCCTTCCACGTCCCCGGGACGCTCTTCCCGGCCGGGTTCAAGGCCGACTGGGAGGTGAACGGCGCGGTGGTGGATGTGGTCGATCCCCCCGGAGGGTTCCCGAGCAGCGTCGGCACCGGCGACATCACCCGCGACGAGTTCACCGTCTCGGCGGGCTGCCCGGCAGGGACCGGCAGCGGCTGCTGCCTGTGGCAGTCCGATCCGCAGGTCTTCGACTGCGTCGCGGTGCGCGCGGTGACCGCGAACTGCCTCGGCGAGAGCGACGTCGCCATCGATCGCATCTATCGCTTCCGGTACACCGGTCCCTACGAGATCAAGCGCCCGAAGCCCGACAAGGTCCGCCGGCGCGAGGCCAAGGCCGAGGGCACGCCGTTCCCTCCGCCGACCACGCTCTCGATCGAGGTGCGCGATCTGGCCGCCTCGGGGAGCAACGTCGGGGCGACCTGTGGCAGCGCGACCCTGCAGAGCGACGCCGACAGCGGCGGCAAGTTCAGGCTCAAGGAGGTTCCCTACTACCTCGATGTCCCCGGCGAGCTCCCGGAGTGGTTCATCACCCACCGCTGGCACCAGCTCGTCTACGTCGCCGAGGCCGCCGCGGCCAGCCCGGCGGGGGAGGGGAAGACGCTCTGCGCTCCGGGGACGAGCTGCCTGGTGGTCGCTGGCGGCGCGCCGGGCAACGACATCGAGGCCGTGGCGGTGATCGCCGGGGCGGCGCTGCCCGGCCAGGATCGCGCGAGTGGCGCCATCGGCAGCTACTTCGAGCTCGACAACGGCGACGGCGACGACACCTTCACCCGGGTCAACGCCGCCGGCGATCGCCCGCCTTTCGCCACCGATCTCAACGACCAGGTTCGGGTGATCTCGGCCCTGGGCCCATGAGCGGCAGAGCGCGCGCGCGGCGCCGCGCCTGCGGCTTCACGCTGATCGAGCTGGCGGTGGTGGTGGCGATCGTCGGGCTGCTGCTCGGCGGGCTGCTCGTGCCCCTCGCCACCCAGGTCGAGCTCAACCGGATGCGGACCACGCAGCGCCAGCTCGACGACATCCGCGAGGCGCTCTACGGGTTCGCGGTGGTCAACGGGAGGCTCCCGTGCCCGGACACCGATGCCACGCCGGACGGCAGCGAGGACCTCTCGGGGACCTCGTGCGCGGGTGCATCGGGCGGGGTGGCCTCGGGGGCGCTCCCATGGGCCGATCTCGGCGTCGAGCGCCAGGACGCCTGGGGGCGAGGCTTCAGGTACCTCGTCGACGCCGGCTTCGCCGATCAGGCCGACGGTACGGGCTGCGGAGTGGCGGCCACCGGGGTGTCCTTCGAGCTGTGCGCGGACGGGGCTCTACAGGTGTTCTCGACCGCCCCCGGCGGGAGCTGCTCGGGAACCGGGGACATCGCCCCCGACGTGCCGGCCGCGGTGCTCTCCCAGGGCGCCAACGGTGGCGACAGCGGCTCGTTCTCGACCGACGAGCAGGACAACGCGGACAGCGACGCCTGCCTGGTCAGCAAGGACTACCAGAGCAGCTTCGATGACCTGGTCTCCTGGATCTCCCCGCACATCCTCAAGCTGCGCATGATCCAGGCCGAGCGCCTGCCCTGAGGGCCCCGGCGACTGCCGGTCGCGCGCGCGACGAGCGAACAGGGGTGCAGCGAACGGCTGGTGCCATCCC
>CAZRGU010000091.1:0-12268 GCA_964599705.1 uncultured Ectothiorhodospiraceae bacterium
AGTCAAGACGAGTGGCGCGGGCACGCGGCAAGACGATGGCGTGCCCGCCCGGTGCGCGGCCCTGACCGGGCAGGAGGTCGAGGCGGCGAGCGGACGCAGCGCACGGCTCCGGCCGACCGCGGGAGCGCGACCGCCCGCCGGCCGCTCGCTCACCCGCTCGCCGCGACCGCCAGCGGCGGCACCTCCCCGCCAGCGGCCGCCGCGGCCCGGGCACGGCACTTCGGGCAGTGCCCGCAGGGACGCAGGGCGTCCTCGGCGAAGCCCTGGGGATCGGCCTGCGGGTCGCGGCAGCTGGCGGTCAGATCGCGCAGCTCGGCAGGCAGCGCCCGCCAGATGGCGGCCTTGGCCGGGCGCGGGTTCCAGAGGTAGAAGTACGGCACCTCCTCGATCTCCCAGACCGCCTTGAGCATGCGGATGGTGAGCAGGCGGCGCAGCGCGTAGCGCTCGCTGCCGGGCCGCCAGCGGGGGTCCTCGTCGGCGTTGATGCCGAAGCAGATCCGGTCGAAGGGGGTGAAGCCGAGGCTCAGCGCGGCCTGGGCGGCGAAGAACATCATCGTCGCGCTGTCGCGCGCGAAGGCCCGGAAGGCGCTGAGATCGACCCGGCTCTCGCCGTACTCGAAGGGCCGGCAGCGCTCGCTCAGCCAGGGCCGCATGCGAGCCACGGCGCGGGCCTCGTACTCGCAGCGCCGGCTGCGCCGGGTGCCGTCATCGCGGCGCACGTTGCAGTGCACGTGATGGACGTGGACCTCGTCCTCGCTGTCCTCGAGCAGGCGCAGCAGGGTGTAGGTGCTGTCCAGGCCACCGCTCCACATGACCAGCGAGCGCACGGCCGGGCGGGTGGCGGGGGTCGGTGCGCGGCGGGTGCTCATCGGTGCTCCTCCCCGGTGGCGAAACGGGGAGCGAGTGTCGGGCGCGGCGCGGCGCCGCCCAAGGGCCGGGCGCAGCGCGCGCGGTCGGCGCCCGGCGCGGGCCGCTGTCGCCCCCGGCTCGGGGGGCTGTAAGGCGGGAGCGATGCGGGCTAGCGATCCGCGGCCGCCGGCCCGGGCAGGTCGACCTCGCAGAGCTCGCGCACCACCATGGTCGCGTAGGCGCCGGGGGCGAGCCGGAAGGACAGGCGCAGGCCGTCCTTGCCCTCGCCGGCCCAGTCGAGATCGTGGACCGCGACCCGCAGCGCGCGGCGGGCCGCGGCCAGGCCGGCGTGCGCCAGGCCACGCAGCCAGTCCTCGAGGCCGGCGAGCGCCGCGCGCTCGCAGGCCAGCGCCTCGCCGCTCGGCACCAGCCCGCCGCGCCCGGGCAGCGGCCCGGTCGGGTGCAGGTCGAGGGCCGCGAGGCGGGCCGCGATCGCCTCATCGGGACGCTCGCAGGGAAAGACGCTGTGCCCGCCCTCGAGCATCAGCACCTCGCCGGGCAGCGCCCGCGCCCAGCTCCCCTCGCCGACCCGCCGGGCCAGCACCCGGTTGAAGAGCAGCGCGCGGGCCGCCGACAGCGCCAGCGAGCGGCGCTGCCGATCGCGCTCGCGGCGCGCGCCGAGGAGGATCGCCGCGGCACGCTCGAGGTTGGCCCCGTCGCGCCCGAAGCGCTGCGTCCCGAAGTAGGCCGGCACCCCGGCGCGGCGAATCGCGGCCAGGCGTGCGGCGAGCGCCGCCTGGTCGGCGGCGGCGAGCCCGCGCAGGCGCAGCACGAAGCGGTTGCCGCGGTGGGCACCGCGGCGCAGCTTGCGCCGGTGGCGGGTGCAGGCGAGCAGCTCGACGCCCTCGGCGGCCAGCGCCTCGGCCCAGCGCGGCTCGGCGCGCCCGGCCAGATCGACGCTGAACCACTGGGTGGCCAGCGCGCGCCGATCCTTGAGGCCGGCGTAGCCGACCGCCACCGGGCGCACCCCGGCGATCGCGGCCAGCCGGCGGGCCAGCCAGGCGGTGTTGGTGTCGCGCCGGCGCAGCCGCAGCCAGGCGTGGCTGCCGGCACCGTCCGGCTCGAAGCCGAGCAGCTCCTCGACCTCGAAGTCGTCCGCCTCGCTCTTGAGGCGCGCGCGCCCGAGCGGTGCACCGTGGGCGCGCGGGTAGCGGGCCGGGTCGAGGGCGCCGTCGGTGTCCGCGGACCAGGGATGCCCGCTCACTCGAGCAGCACGACGGCGTGCGCCGCCACTCCCTCGCTGCGCCC
Organism: uncultured Ectothiorhodospiraceae bacterium; assembly: GCA_964599705.1. Taxonomy (GTDB): domain Bacteria; phylum Pseudomonadota; class Gammaproteobacteria; order HK1; family HK1; genus CAZRGU01. Next base: position 2,158 of record CAZRGU010000091.1, read on the forward strand.
GGTGAAGCCCATCCCCTCGGTGGTGGTCGCCTTGACGTTGACCCGCTCGGCGGCCAGCCCGAGGTCGGCGGCGAGGCACTCGCGCATCGCCGCCACGTGGGGGGCGAGGCGCGGCTCGGCGGCGATCACCGTGAGATCAACGTTGACCGCTCGCAGCCCGCGCTCGCCGAGCCGCGCCACCACCCGGCGCAGCAGCACCCGGCTGTCGACCCCGGCCAGCGCCGGGTCGGAGTCCGGGAAGTGGCGGCCGATGTCGCCGAGCCCGGCCGCCCCGAGCAGCGCGTCGCACAGCGCGTGGATGACGACATCGCCGTCGGAGTGCGCGGCCAGCCCGCGCGGGTGGGGGATCTTCACCCCGCCGAGCACCAGCGCCCGCCCGGCGGCGAAGCGGTGGGCGTCGAAGCCGTGGCCGATCCTCATTCGCTCCCCTCCTCCCCGACTCCGCGGGCCCTCAGGTAGAGCTCGGCGAGGGCCAGATCCGCCGGCGTGGTGACCTTGATGTTCTCGGCGCAGCCCTCGACGAGCAGCGGCGCGGCCCCGGCCCGCTCCATCGCCTGGGCCTCGTCGGTGACCGTGTGGCCGGCGGCGAGCGCCGCGGCGAGCGCCTCGCGAAGCGCCCCCAGGCGGAACATCTGCGGGGTCTGGGCACGCCACAGCCCGCTGCGCTCGACGGTCGCCACGACCCGCCCGGCCGGGTCGGCGCGCTTGACCGTGTCGCGGACCGGAATGGCCAGCAGGGCGCCGTCGGGGTGGCCTGCCCCGGCCGCGATCAGCCGCTCGAGATCGTCCCCGCGCAGGCACGGGCGGGCCGCGTCGTGGACCAGCACCCAGTCCTCGGGATCGGCATGCCCGGCGAGCGCCGCCAGCCCGGCCAGCACCGAGTCGGCACGGGTCGCCCCGCCGGTGGTCTCGATGGCGGCCAGCCCCTCGGCCTCGCGCACCCGCGGCCACCAGCGGTCCCCGGCGGCCAGGGCGACCACCACCGCGGCGATCTGCGGATGGCCGGCGAGGCATCCGACGGCGTGCGCGATCAGCGCCCGCCCGGCGAGCTCCAGGTACTGCTTGGGGGTCGCGGCACCCATCCGCCGGCCGATGCCGGCCGCCGGGACCACCGCCCAGAAACGGGGAGCCGGCACCGCTGGCTAGCGGGCCTGGAGGGCGGCCCGATCGACGATCTGGTAGAAGGTCTCGCCCTCGCCGATCCAGCCCAGCTCGCGCCGCGCGCGCTCCTCGATCGCCGCCACCCCCTCCTTGAGGTCGGCGACCTCGGCGGCGAGCAGCCGGTTGCGCTCCGCGAGGCGCTCGTTCTCGGCCCGCTGGGAGGCGATGGCACGCTCGATCCGGACCAGCTCCGGAACCCCGCCGTCGCCGAACCACAGCCGGTACTGCACCAGCACGACGAGGAGCACCAGGATGGCGGTCAAGAGGCGCATCGCCACCAGTATAGCAACCCCCCCGGAGCGCCCGGCCCAACGGGTCGGTGGTGGTAGGGGGGCCTCGAGGGTGGGTGGCCCGCGCGGCTAGCCGAGGACCTCGCGCAGCAGCGCCGCGCAGGCGTCGATCTCGGCCTCCTCGATGACCAGCGGGGGCAGCAGGCGCAGCACCGTGCGCCCGGCCGGCAGCGCGATCAGGCCACGCTCGAGCAGCGCCTCGAGGACTGGCTGGACCCGCCCGCGCAGCTCGATGCCGATCATCATCCCGAGCCCCCGGACCTCGCGGACCGCCGCCGGGGGCGGCTCCCCGAGCGCGGCGCGCAGCCGCGCCCCGAGCCGCTCGGCGCGCCCCGCCAGGTCCTCGGCGAGCATGACCTCGATGGCGGCGAGCGCCGCCGCGCAGGCCAGCGGGTTGCCACCGAAGGTCGAGCCGTGGATCCCGGGGCGGGCCGCGATGCGCTCGCCGGCGAGCACCGCCCCCATCGGCACCCCGCCCGCGATCCCCTTGGCCAGGCACAGCAGGTCGGGGACCAGATCGAAGTGCTCGCAGGCGAACATCCGTCCGGTGCGGCAGAAGCCGGTCTGGACCTCGTCGACGAGGAGCAGCGCGCCGTGGCGGGCGCAGGCCGCGCGGGCCGCGGCGACGAACTCGGCGCTCGCCGGGCGCACCCCGCCCTCGCCCTGGACCAGCTCGATGACCACCGCGGCGGTGTCCCCGTCGACCGCGGCGGCGAGGCGCTCGGGGTCGTTGAAGGGCACGAAGCGGAAGCCCTCGAGCAGCGGCTCGAAGGCGCGGCGGTGCTTGAAGGTGGCGCTCAGGGCACCGAGCGTGCGGCCGTGGAAGCCGCGCATCGCGCACACGAAGCCGGCCCGTCCGGTGCTGTGGCGGGCGAGCTTGAGGGCGGCCTCGACCGCCTCGGCCCCGGAGCTGCACAGGAAGGCGCGGTCGAGCCCCGGCGGGGCGATCCCGGCGAGGCGCGCGAGCAGGCGCGAGCGCACGTCGTTGTCGAAGCTGCCCGGGCAGGTGATCAGGGTGCGGGCCTGGCGCTCGAGCGCCGCGGCGACCCGCGGGTGGGCGTGCCCGACCGTGGCCACCCCGATGCCGGCCGCGCAGTCCAGGTACTCGCGCCCGGCCTCGTCCCACAGCCGCGCCCCCTGACCACGCACCAGCACCGGGCCGCGCTTGGCGTAGAGCGGCAGCTCGTGGCGGGCGGCGAGCTCGCGGGCGCGGCTCATCCGAGCCGCGTCCCGGCCCCGGCGAGCGCCGCCGTGAGCGGCTGCTCGAGGCGCCCGTCGGCGACCACCACCTCGCTCGCCCCGGCCTCGAGCAGCCGGGTCAGCGCCAGCAGCTTGCGGCGGATGCGCCCCTCGGCACGGGCCTCCATGGCCGCCAGCCGGGCGCGGTCGAGACGGCGGATCAGCGAGCCCGGGTCGTCGCCGCGCTCGAGCAGCCCGGGGGCCTCGATGAGCTGCACGACCGGCCCGCGGCCGAGCGCGGCGCGCAGCGCCACCACGATGTCGTCGTTCTCGGAGTTGATCGCGAAGCCGTGCTCGTCGGCGATCGGGATGGTCAGCACCGGGCGGTAGCCGCGCTCGAGGAGCAGCCCCAGCAGGGCCCCGTCGACGGCTCGCGGCTTGCCGGAGAAGTCGCGCTTGATCAGCGTCTTGCCGCCCTCGCGCACGCGGATGCCGCGGTTGCGGCGGCCGCGCACCAGGGCCCCGTCGAGGCCGCTCAGGCCGAGCGCGTTGACCCCGCGGCGCTGGCAGGCCTCGACGAAGCGGCCCAGGCGCAGCCCCGCGTAGCTCATCATGATCAGGTCGATGGCCGCCGCGTCGGAGTAGACGCTGGAGTAGCCGGACAGCGAGGTCAGCACCCGCTTCTCGAGGCCGAGCCGCGCGGCGAGCCGGTCGCGCTCGGCGTTGGCCCCGAGCACCACCACGAACGGGTCGGGGCAGGCGGCCAGGTCGGCGGCAATCGCCTCGAGGTCGATCGCCGCCCCGCCGCCGACCTTGACGATCAGCACCGCGCTCACAGCTCGAAGCCCGTCCCGTTGGCCACCGGCTGCCAGCCCCCCTCGCCCGGGTAGGGGGCGGAGCACACGATCGCGGCCCGGTCGCGGCTCGTGCGGTGGAGGCGGAAGTAGTCGGGGTCCTCGGCGAAGCGGCTGTAGACCAGCGCCCGATCGCGAAGCGCCAGCACCAGGTTGAGGGCCCGCAGGTAGCGGGTCCGGCGCTCGATGACGGCCACCGCCCGCTCGAGCGCCGCGCCCGGGTCACCCTGGTCGAGGCGGGCGATCAGCCGGAAGACCTTCTCGGCGCCGATCCGCCCGCGCTCGCGGATCCGCACGCCGCGCAGCTCGCCGTTGAAGGCGAAGGCGCGCTCGCCGTCGAAGAACGGCATGTTGTTGTCGAGCACGATGCCCTCGTCACGGAAGGCGCTGCGGGCGTGGGCGAGCAGCAGCGTCGCCTCGCCGAAGCCCTCCAGCGGGTCGTCCCAGATCGGCTCGATGTGGCGGTAGACCCGCCACTCGCCGCCCTCGACCCAGGCGCAGCCCCAGCCGTGGCCCTGGTACTCGCGGCTGGCCCGCGCGATCGCGGCCAGCCGCTCGAGGTGGGGGCGGATCGGGAAGGGCCGCGGGGCACGCACGCAGAGCAGCCGGCACATCGGGGCGGCGCCGTGCTCAGGCCGGGTGCAGCCCGGTGAACTCGAGCCCCCGGGTCTCGGGCAGCCCGAGGGCGCAATTGAGCGCCTGCACCGCCTGCCCGGCCGCGCCCTTCATCAGGTTGTCGATGGCGCTCATCACCACCAGCCGCGTGGAGCGCCGGTCGCGCTCGAAGCCGACGTCGCAGAAGTTGCTGCCAGCGAGCAGCTTGGGGTCCGGGTAGCGGTGGATGCCGCCGCGCTCCTTGACGATGCGCACGAACGGCTCGTCCGCGTAGGCCTCGCGGTAGATCCCCCACAGCGCGCGCTCCTCGAGGGGCTCGGCGAGGAAGCAGTGGCAGGTGGCGAGCACCCCGCGCACGCGCTCGACGGCGGTCGCCGAGAGGTGCACCGTGACCCCGGCGAGCTGCTGCTCGATCTCGGCCACGTGGCGGTGGCCGGTGGGGCGGTAGGAGCGCAGCGCGCCGCTGCGCTCCGGGTGGTGGCTGGCGGGGCCGGCCTGGTTGCCGGCCTCGCTCGAGCCGACCTTGACCTCGACGACGACCTCGCGGAGCAGCCCGCGGCGGGCCAGCGGCGCAAGGGCGAGCAGGGTCGCGGTGGCATTGCACCCGGCGCAGGCGACCCGCGCGGCCCCACTGAGGCGCTCGCGGCCGAGCTCGGCGATCCCGCAGGCGAACTCGGCGAGCCGCTCCGGGCAGGGGTGCTCGATCCCGTACCACTCGCGGTAGGCCTGCGGGTCGCGGAGCCGGAAGTCGGCGCTCAGGTCGATGATCCGCGGGGCGAGGCGCTCGAGCTCGCCGATCCGGCGCATCGCCTCGCCGTGGGGCAGGCAGGTGAAGAGCACCTCGCAGGGCTCGAGCTCGGCGGCCGCGACGAACTTCAGCGTGCAGCGCTTGCGCAGGTTGGGATGGGCGTGGTGGACGTGGCGCCCGGCGAGGCGCTCGGAGCTGACCTGGGCCACCTCGACGTCGGGGTGGCCGAGCAGCAGGCGCAGCAGCTCGCCGCCGGTGTAGCCGGAGGCGCCGCAGATCGAGGCGCGGATCATCGCGCCGCGGCCACCACGTGGTCGATCACCCGCGCCGGGATGTCGACCCCGGTGGTGGTGATGCTGTTGCGGAACTCCATCGTGTAGTTGACCTCGTTGACCAGCAGCCCGTCGTCGGTCTCGAAGAGATCCACGGCCAGCACGCCGCCGCCGACCGCGCGGGCGGCGGCCAGCGCCAGCTCGCCGAGCTCGCCTCCGACCGGGCAGTTGCTGGCCCGCGCCCCGCGGGCGGTGTTGGTGATCCAGTGCTCGGAGGTGCGGTAGATGGCCGCGATGCACTCCTCGCCGACCACGAAGGCGCGGATGTCGCGCTCGCGCTTGGCGACGTACTGCTGGATGTAGAACACCGAGTGGTGGTAGCTGCCGAGCACCGTCTTGTGCTCGAGCAGGGCCTCGGCGGCATCGCGGTCGTTGACCTTGGCGAGCAGCCGTCCCCAGGAGCCGACCGCGGGCTTGAGGACCACCGGATAGCCGATCTCCTCGATCGCGGCCAGCGCCGAGGCCTCGGTGAAGGCGACCCGCAGCTCGGGCTGGGGCACGCCGTGCTCGGCGAGCGCGATCGAGGTCATCAGCTTGTCGCCGCAGACCGCCGCGACCGCGGCGCTGTTCACGCACACCAGCCCGGCACACTCGAGCAGGCGCAGCCCGTGCAGCGCCCGCGAGTGGTTGATGCAGCGCTCGAGGACCACGTCGACGGCCGGCGCCGCGCGCAGGTCGAAGACCAGCGCGCGGTCGTCGAGCATCACCGCCTCGACGCCGGGGCGCCGGGCGATGGCCTCGAGGAGCAGCTTCTCCTCCTTGCGGATCAGCGAGTGCAGGAAGCCGATCCTCACTCGCCCCAGTCCTCCTCGGCCTCGGGGGCCTCCCCGAGGCGCGGCGGGTCGAGCTCCAGGACCTCGAGCTCGGAGCCGCACTCGCCGCACTCGATGAGCTCCCCGGTCACCGTGTCGGCCTCGAGCGAGACCTCGGCGCCACACACTGGACACTCTGCCATCGTTGCATCCTCCCCGGTCTTGGAACCCTACGAATCCTGCCCGATCGGACCCCGCTCGGTGGGGGCCGAGAACGCCGCCAGGCCCGGGTAGCGGGCCTCGCCGCGGGCCGCGAGGCGCTCCTCGATGCGCATCAGCCGGTTGTACTTGGCGACCCGATCCGAGCGCGACAGCGAGCCGGTCTTGATCTGGCCGACCCCGGTGGCGACCGCCAGGTCGGCGATGGTGGTGTCCTCGGTCTCGCCGGAACGATGCGAGATGACCGCCGTGTAGCCGCCAGCGAGCGCCGTGTCGATGGCCTCCAGGGTCTCGCTGACGGTGCCGATCTGGTTGAGCTTGATCAGCACCGAGTTGGCCACCCCGCGCTCGATCCCGCGCCGGATGGTGGCCGGGTCGGTGACGAAGATGTCGTCGCCGACCAGCTGCACGCGCTCGCCGAGCCGCTCGGTCAGCGCCGCCCAGCCCTCCCAGTCGTCCTCGGCCATGCCGTCCTCGATGGAGACGATCGGGTACTGCCGGACCCAGTCGGCGTAGAGCTCGACGAGCTCGCCGGCGGCGAGCTCGCGCCCCTCGGAGGCGAGCCGGTAGCGCCCCTCGCGGTAGAGCTCGCTGGCGGCCGCGTCGATGGCGAGGTGGAGATCGCTGCCGGCCCGGTAGCCGGCCCGCTCGATGGCCTCGAGGATCACCTCGATGGCCTCGACATTGGAGCCCAGATCCGGGGCGAAGCCGCCCTCGTCGCCGACCGCGGTGGCCAGCCCGCGCCCCTTGAGCACCGCCTTGAGGGCGTGGAAGACCTCGGCCCCGTAACGGACCGCCTCGCGCAGCGAGGGCGCGCCGGCCGGCACCACCATGAACTCCTGGAGATCGACGCGGTTGTCGGCGTGGACCCCGCCGTTGAGGATGTTCATCTGCGGCACCGGCAGGGCCAGCGGGCGCTCGCCGGCCAGGTGGCGGAACAGCGACTCGCCGCGGGCCCGGGCCGCGGCGCGCGCGCAGCCGAGCGACACGGCCAGGATCGCGTTGGCCCCGAGGGCCGCCTTGTTCGGCGTGCCATCGAGCTCGATCAGGGTCCGGTCGATGGCGCCCTGGTCGGCCGCCTCGCGCCCGATCAGCGCCGAGCGGATCGGCCCCTCGACGTTGAGCACCGCCTTCTTGACCCCCTTGCCCGCGTAGCGCTCGGGGTTGCCGTCGCGCAGCTCGAGGGCCTCGCGCGAGCCGGTCGAGGCCCCCGAGGGCACGACCCCGCGCCCGATCGAGCCGTCCTCGAGGACCACGTCGCACTCGACGGTCGGGTTGCCCCGCGAGTCGAGGATCTCGCGGGCCCGGATGTCCTTGATGATGCTGGTCATGGGGAGTTCCTCCGTGAGCCTTGGGCGGCCAGCGCCTCCTCCTCGTAGGGGGCCGCCTTGACCGCCTGATCGATGGCGAGCAGGGTCTCGAGCAGCCCCTCCATGCGCCCCAGCGGCCAGGCGTTGGGGCCGTCGCTCAGCGCCCGGTCCGGGTCGGGGTGGGTCTCCATGAACAGCCCCGCGACCCCGGCGGCGACCGCCGCGCGGGCCAGCACCGGAACGTGCTCGCGCTGCCCCCCCGAGGCGCTGCCCGCCGCCCCGGGAAGCTGCACCGAGTGGGTGGCGTCGAAGACCACCGGGCAGCCGGTGGCGCGCATCAGCGCCAGCGAGCGCATGTCCGAGACCAGGTAGTTGTAGCCGAAGCAGGCGCCGCGCTCGCAGACCAGGATCCGGTCGTTGCCCGCGGCGCGCGCCTTGGCGACCACGTTGCCCATCTCCCAGGGGGCCAGGAACTGGCCCTTCTTGATGTTGACTGGGCGCCCGCAGGCCGCCACCCGGGCGATGAAGTCGGTCTGCCGGCACAGGAAGGCCGGGGTCTGGAGCACGTCGACCACCGCGGCGACCTCGTCGAGCGGGGTGGCCTCGTGGACATCGGTGAGCACCGCCACCCCGACCTCGACGCGGACCCGCTCGAGGATCCGCAGGCCCTCCTCGAGCCCCGGCCCGCGGTAGCTGGCGTGCGAGCTGCGGTTGGCCTTGTCGAACGAGGACTTGTAGATGAACGGGACGGCGAGGCGGGCACAGATCCCGGCGAGCACCGCGGCGCTCTCCAGGGCCAGGGCCTCGGACTCGATGACGCACGGCCCGGCGATCAGGAACAGCGGCCGGCGCGCGCCGACCTCGAAGCCGCACAGCTCCATCGGCTGCTGACCGGGCCCGGCTACGCCACCGCGTCGGCCGCCGGCCTGGCGCTGCGCTGGCGGTGGCTGCGGGCCGCCTCGATGAAGCTCTTGAACAGCGGGTGGCCGTCGCGCGGGTTGGAGGTGAACTCGGGGTGGAACTGGCAGCCGATGAACCAGGGGTGGTCGGGCACCTCGATGACCTCGACCAGGGTGCCGTCGATGGTCTTGCCGGCGATCACCAGGCCGGCATCCTGGAGCGGGTCCATGTAGGTGTTGTTGAACTCGTAGCGGTGGCGATGGCGCTCGGAGATGATGCTGCGCCCGTACACCGACCGGGTCAGCGACTGGCGGCGCAGCCGGCACTGCTGGGCCCCGAGGCGCATCGTGCCGCCCAGATCCGCGCCCGGCTCGCGGCGCTCGAGCCGCCCCTCGGGATTGACCCACTCGGTGATCAGGGCGATCACCGGGTGGCGCGCATCGGGATCGAACTCGGTGCTGTTGGCGCCCTCGAGCCCGGCGCGCGAGCGGGCGTACTCGATCACCGCGACCTGCATGCCGAGGCAGATCCCGAGGTAGGGGATGCGCTGCTCGCGGGCGTAGCCGGCCGCCGCGATCTTGCCCTCGATGCCGCGCCTGCCGAACCCTCCCGGGACCAGGATCGCGTCCATCCCGGCGAGCATCCCCGGCCCCTCGGCCTCGATCTCCTCGGAGTCGATGTAGCGGATCTCGATCCGGGTACGGGTGTGGATCCCGGCGTGGATGAGCGCCTCGCTGAGCGACTTGTACGACTCGGTGAGCTCCACGTACTTGCCCACCATGGCGATGCGCACCTCCCCGCTCGGGTGCTCGAGCCCGTCGATCACCGCGTCCCACTCGCCGAGATCGATCTCGCCGGCCTCCAGGCCGAGGCGTTCGACGACCAGATCGTCGAGCCCCTGCTCGTGGTAGTGGCGCGGGATCCTGTAGATGCTGTCGACGTCGATGGCCGAGATCACCGCGCGCTCGGCGACGTTGGTGAACAGCGCGATCTTGCGCCGCTCGTTGTCGGGCAGCGGGCGGTCGGCACGGCACAGCAGCACGTCAGGCTGGATGCCGATCGAGCGCAGCTCCTTGACCGAGTGCTGGGTCGGCTTGGTCTTGATCTCGCCGGCGGTGCCGATGTAGGGGACCAGGGTCAGGTGGATGAACAGCGACTCGCGCTCGCCGAGCTCGAGGCGCATCTGGCGGATGGTCTCGAGGAACGGAAGCGACTCGATGTCGCCGACCGTGCCGCCGACCTCGACCATGGTCACGTCGGCCGCGCCGGCCTCGGCGGCGGCCCAGATGCAGGCCTTGATCTCGTCGGTGATGTGCGGGATCACCTGCACGGTGCCGCCCAGGTACTCGCCACGGCGCTCCTTGCGGATCACCCGCTCGTAGATCTGGCCGGTGGTGAAGTTGTTCACCTTGCCCATGGTGGCGCGCACGAAGCGCTCGTAGTGGCCCAGATCGAGGTCGGTCTCGGCGCCGTCGGCGGTGACGAAGACCTCGCCGTGCTGGAACGGGTTCATGGTCCCCGGATCGACGTTGATGTAGGGGTCGAGCTTGACCAGCGTGACCTTGAGCCCGCGGGCCTCGAGGATCGCGGCCAGCGACGCCGACGCGATGCCCTTGCCGAGTGAGGAGACGACCCCGCCCGTGATGAAGATGAAGCGCGTCATGAGAGCCTCGATGCGCGACCGGGACCGGCCGCCGGACGGGCGGACAACGTAGCAAATCCGGGTCGCCGAGACAAACGCGCCGCCCGCC
>CAZRGU010000092.1:0-12265 GCA_964599705.1 uncultured Ectothiorhodospiraceae bacterium
GAGCGCACCTACCAGCTCAACACCGGCGGCAACACCGACTTCCTCAACATGCTCAACCGCCACCGGCTGGCCTCGAAGAAGAGGTCCAAGACCGAGGCGGTGCAGTCGGTCGCCGCCGTGCGGCTGACCAGCGAGAACATCCACATCGGGCCGAGTGACTACGTCCCCTGGCAGAAGGACAACAAGATCGCCTTCATCCGCATGGAGGGGAAGCTGTTCGGCGACGTGCCGATGAACCTCGAGCTGCGCCTCTCGGTGGAGGACTCGCCGAACTCGGCGGGGGTGGCGATCGACGCGCTGCGCTGCGCCAAGCTGGCCCTCGAGCGCGGCGAGGGCGGGGTGCTGCACGCGCCGGCGGCCTACTTCTGCAAGCACCCGCCGCGCCAGTACCCGGACGACGAGTGCTTCCGGATGACCGAGGCCTTCATCCAGGGCAAGCAATGGAGTGGCGCGCATGCAGTGCCTGATCCTCGCCGCCGGGCGCGGCAGCCGGCTGCGCTCGAGGGCTGACTGCAAGCCGCTCCTGGCGCTGCTCGGCGTCGCCCTCGTCGAGCGGGTGATCCGGACCGCGCTCGCCGCCGGTGCCGACCGCTTCGTGGTCGTCACCGGTCACCGCGCCGAGCCCCTCGAGGCCTTCCTCGAGGGGCTCGGCGCGCGCCTCGCGGTGCCGATCACCTGCTGCCGCAACCACCACTGGGCGAGCGCGGAGAACGGCGCCTCGGTGCTCGCCGCGCGCGAGGCGCTGGGCGGCGGCCCCTTCCTCCTGCTGATGGCCGATCACCTGGTCTCGGTGGGGCTGCTGCGGCGCCTGTGCGCGGCGCCGCCACCGGAAGGGGGCGTGCGGCTGGCCGTTGACGGGCGGCTCGACAACCCGCTGGTCGACCCCGAGGACGTCACCCGGGTGCGCCACCAGGGCGGCGCGATCCGCGGCATCGGCAAGGGGCTGGCCGACTACAACGGCTACGACACCGGCGCCTTCCTCTGCACCCCGGCGCTGCTCGAGGCCGTCGAGGCGAGCGTCGCCGCAGGCGACAGTCGCCTCAGCGCGGCCGTCCAGCGCCTCGCCGAGGAGGGTCGCGCCGAGGCGCTGGCCGTCGACGGCGAGCCGTGGATCGACGTCGACGACGAGCCGGCGCTGGCCCGCGCCGAGGCGCTGCTGCTCGCCGAGCTGCGCGGCAAGCCGACCGACGGGCCGGTGGCACGCTGGCTCAATCGCCCCCTCTCGGTGCGCCTCAGCCGCCACCTGGTGCGCTGGCCGATCACCCCCAACCAGATCTCGCTGCTCGCCTTCTCGTCCCAGGTGATCGCGGCGCTGCTGCTGGCGATGCCGGGCTACGCGCCGCTCGTCGCCGGAGGGCTGCTCGCCCAGCTCGGCTCGGTCATCGACGGCTGCGACGGCGAGGTGGCGCGGCTCAAGTACCAGTGCAGCGACTACGGCGGCTGGCTCGACGCGGTGCTCGATCGCTATGCCGACGCGCTGCTGCTGTTCGCGCTCGCCTGGCACGCCTTCGGCAACGGCGCGGGCACCGGCGCGCTGCTCTGGGGCTTTGCCGCGGTGCTCGGCTCGTTCATGCTCAGCTACACCGCCGACAAGTATGACCATCGCATGCGCGAGTGTATCCTTCAGGGCGGGCGAGCCGGGCTGCGGCTCGGTCGCGATCTGCGGGTGCTGGTCGTGTTCCTGGCCGCGCTCGCCGACCAGCCGCTCGCCGCCCTGGTGCTGCTCGCGGTGGTGATGAACGGCGAGACGCTGCGCCGCATTCTGGTCCTGCGCAGGGCGCTGCCCGATGAGCAACGGCGTGGAGCAGCTGCGTGACGGGCTCAAGGCCCGCCTGAACGAGGCCGCGGCCCCGCTGTGCCGCGGCCTGAGCGAGCACGGGGTCACCCCCAACCAGCTCACCGTGCTCGGGCTGGCGGTGGTGCTGGCCGCCGCGGCGCTGCTCGCCGCCGGGATCGCCCCGGCAGTGGCCGGCGTCGTGTTCCTGCTCGGCAGCCTGCTCGATGCGCTGGACGGCGCCCTGGCGCGCAGGAGCGGGCGCAGCGGCCGGCGCGGCGCCTTTCTCGACTCGAGCTGCGATCGCATCCAGGAGACGGCGATCCTGGCGGCCATCGCCTACCGGCTGGCCCTCGAGGGCGACGCGGTGGCGGTGGCCAGCACCGCCCTGGCGGTCGGCGGGTCGCTGGTCACCAGCTACGTCAAGGCGCGGGCCGAGGCGCTCGGGGTGAGCTGCGCGACCGGCTGGGTGTGTCGCCCCGAGCGGGTGGCCCTGATCACGGCCGGCCTGCTGTTCGGCTGGCTGGCCCCGCTCGCCCACGTGCTCGCCCTGCTCGCCTGGCTGAGCGCGGTTCAGCGCCTGCGCGAGGTGCTCTCGCGACTGCCGTGAGCGCGGCCACGCTCGAGCGTGCGATGGCCCGGATCCGGGCCGTGATCGCCGGCTCGGCAGTGCCCGAGGACCCGACTCACGCGGACAACACCCTGGCGTGGCTGCTGCGCCTCGAGCCGGGCGCCGACCCGGCGCTGCGCCTGGCCGCGCTCGGCCACGACATCGAGCGGGCGCTTCCCGACCGGCTGCGCCGCGAGGCCTACCCGGACTTCGATCGCTTCAAGGCCGCCCACGCCCGCCGCGGTGCCCGGGTGCTGGCCGCGATCCTCGCCGAGTGCGGCCTCGGGCCGGCGCTGCGCGAGGAGGCCGCGCGCCTGGTCCGGCTTCACGAGGTCGGTGGCGAGCCGCGCGCCGACCTGCTGCGCGACGCCGACAGCCTGTCCTTCTTCGACGTCAACCTGGCGCTGTACCTGCGCCGAGAAGGCCGCACCGAGGCGCTGCGCCGTGCCCGCTGGGGGCTCGCGCGGCTGTCGCCGGCCGCCCGCCCGTGGCTCGACGAGATCGCCGCGCGCCGCCCGGGGCTTGCCGGGATCCTGGCCGATCTGGGGGTCGCTCCGGCGCCCCGTCCCGGTCAGCGCGCGTAGCGACCGACCACCGGCTCGGCGATGCGCGCGAAGTCGGCGTAGGCAAGGCGCATCACCTCGGTGTGGTTGCCGGCGTTGAAGGCGATCTCCTCGCTGGTGCTGAGCGCCTCGTCGACGTAGACCGGCAGCCCGAAGAGGTTGCCGAAGGGCGGCATCGCGCCGGTCTCGACGTCCGGGAACAGCGAGGCGAACTCCTGCTCGCTGGCCAGCTCGGCCTTGCTCGCGCCGGTGGCCGCACGCAGCTGCTCGAGGTCGACCCGATCGGTGGCCCGGACCACCACCATCGCCATCTGGTCGTCGAGCTTGACCATCACCGTCTTGGCCATGCCGCGTCCCGGAACGTGGGCCGAGGCGGCGACCTCCTGGGCGGTGTAGGCCATCGAGTGGCGGATGGTGACGTACTTGATGCCCTGCTCGTCGAGCACCTTGGTGAGCTTGCGAATGGGCATGGCTGGATCCTCCGCGGTGGCGCTACGCCCCCTGCCCCGACCCTTCCTCCCAAGCATAGACGCCGTCCTGGCGGGGCGCACGGGGCGAGGGCCAGGGGATGGCGGCCGGCCGCTGCCGCCGGCTCACTCGCCCGGGCGGATCCCCAGGCGCATGCGGATGTAGTCGATCTCGAGGTCCACGGTGGCCTCGATCATCCAGGCGAAGACGCGCTCGGCCTGGTCGGCATCGAAGGCATAGTGCTCGGCCAGGCGCCGGGCGAGCGCCCGGACCTCGGCCTCGCGGTCGCGGTGCACGATGCGCGCCCGGATCGCGGCGCGCTCGCCGCCGGTGGCGGCCATCGCCGCCGGGTCGGCCGCGAGCTTGGACTCGGCCACCGCCTTGCCCAGGCTGATCCGCTCGAGGATGCAGAGCAGCGCATTGACGTCGGCGGTCACCGTCTCGCCCCAGCTCAGCGGGTCGCTGCCCGGCCGGCAGCCCTCGTCGAGCCACTCCAGGTAGAAGGCCTTGACCCGCGCACCCATGCCGCTGGCCATCGCTCGCACCGGGCTGGCCGGCGGCTGGCGCTCGATCACCGGGGCGACGTCACCGACCTCGGTGAACGACTCCTGGTCGGCGAAGGTGTAGCGGCCGAGCTCGGCGTGGATGCGCTCGACCCGGGCCAGCTCGTAGTCGAGCAGGGTCGCGTCGCGCTCGGTCCGCACCAGCCCGGGAGCGTAGATCTCGGGGTTGCGCGGGAAGCGGGAGCGCTTCTTGAGGGCGATGACGATCTCGTTGGCCAGGATGTCCAGGCCCGGGCGAATGGTCCGCTCGAGGTCGAGATCGCGGTGCACGCGGCCATCTTGGAGGGTGCCCGGGTGCCGATGCAAGCGGCCGCGCGGGCCGGTGAAGGCCCGCGATGCGCCGCTGCACTGCTCGCGCGGGGCCGGGCGGATACCGGCGGGTCGCTGGTGTCGGTAGTATAGTTGCCGGGGGGGGCGCCCGTGCCATGCCCGGGGTGGGGGAGAACACGCCGGCCGAGATGACCCGACAACCAGAAGAGCGCCCGCTGCGGGTGCACGTGCTGACCAGCGAGATCGTGCCCGAGCGCTTCGATCTGGCCGGCTTCGCCGAGCTCTACCGGGCCTGGGAGGAGGCCCGCGCCCGCCGCGGCGGGGCGCTGCCGGCCTGGGGCGACCTCGATCCGGAGCGCCTCGCGGCGTGCCGCGACAACCTGATGCTGCTCGAGGTCATCGACGGCGGGCGCGACTACCGCTATCTCGTCTACGGGCGCGGCATCGCCCGTCACTTCGGGCGCGACATGACCGGGCGGCGGACCAGCGAGCTGCCGCCGCGGGCCGCCCGGCTGTTCATCGAGATCTACCAGCGCATCCTGCGCGAGCGGGTGCCGTACTTCTCGCGCAGCGAGGCGGCGGCCTCGGTCTCGGTCGCCTACTGGGACCGCCTGATGCTGCCGCTCAGCGACGACGGCGAGCGCATCGATCGGATCGTCGCCACCAACTATCCGCGTGCCTGGCGGGTCCCCCCGGAGCGCTACCTGGAGCTGCGCGAGGGCCTCAACGCGCTCGACCAGGGCCTGTGCGTGCTCGACCGCGAGCGGCGGCTGGTGGTCTGGAACCAGCGCTTCCTGGAGATTGCCGGGGTTCCGGACGGCGTGTGCCGGGTGGGCATGCGCATCGAGGAGCTGCGCGAGCTGGCCCGGTGGCCGGAGCTGCCCTGCGCGGAGCTCGCCGCGGAGGGCTCGGTCGACGAGCGCGAGCAACCCGATGGCACGGTCATCGAGGTGCGCACCCGCGTCCTTCCCGAGGGCGGATCGGTGACCACCTTCACCGACGTCACCGGGCAGCGCCGTGCCGCCGAGCGGCTCACGGCGATGAACGCCGAGCTCGAGCGCCGGGTGCGCGAGCGCACCGCCGAGCTCAGCGCGGCGGTGGCCGGGCTGCGCGACGAGGTCGCCGCCCGGCGCCGGGTGGAGCGGGCGCTGCAGCTCGAGAAGGAGCGCGCCGAGGTCACCCTGCACTCGATCGGCGACGGGGTGATCACCTGCGCGGCCGACGGCACCGTCACCTACCTCAACCCGATGGCCGAGCAGCTCACCGGGTTTGCGCTCGACGAGGCCTGCGGGCGTGGGCTCGGCGAGGTCCTGGCGCTGCGCGAGGAGCGCAGCGGAGAGCCGCTCACCGAGCCGCTCGGATCGGTGCTCGGCGGCGCCCGGGCGAGCCTCTTCGGGCGCCACGCGGTGCTGGTCGCCCGCGACGGGCGCCGCCACACCGTCTCCTGCACCGCCGCCCCGATCCTCGCCCCCGGCAGCAAGGAGGCGAGCGGGGCGGTGGTGGTGTTCAGTGACGTCACCGAGTCGCGCCGCCTGCACCGCCAGATCGCCCACCAGGCCAGCCACGACATGCTCACCGGGCTGGCCAATCGCCAGGCCTTCGAGGCGCGGCTGCGCCGGATGCTCCACGGCGAGCGCCGCGGCGACGTCGAGCATGCCCTCTGCTACCTCGATCTCGACCGCTTCAAGCAGGTCAACGATCGGGCCGGGCACGGCGCCGGCGACGAGCTGCTGCGCCGCCTCGCGCTGCTGCTCAACGGCCGGGTGCGCGGCGGCGACCTGCTCGCCCGGCTCGGCGGCGACGAGTTCGGGCTGCTCATGGAGCGCTGCCGGCTGAGCGACGCGCTGCGGGTGGCCGAGGAGCTGCGCGCCCTGATCGAGGGCTTCCGCCTGAGCTGGGAGGGCGAGGAGTTCCGCATCGGGGTGAGCATCGGCGTGGTCCCGGTGACCGGCGGGGCGAGCGTCGCCGAGGTCCTGCGCGATGCCGACGCGGCCTGCTACGCGGCCAAGGAGGCCGGGCGCAACCGCATCCACGTGTTCCGCGAGGACGATGCCCGCCTGGCCCGGCGCTACGGCGACCTGCGCTGGCTCGAGCGGATCGGCGAGGCGATCGAGGGCGCCGGGCTGCGCCTCTTCCACCAGCCGATTCGGGGGGCGGCCGACGGGGCGCTGGTCGGCCACGAGCTGCTGCTGCGAATGGTCGACGGGTCGGGTGGCCTGATCGGTCCGGGCACCTTCCTCCCGGCCGCCGAGCGCTACCACATGATGCCGCGCATCGACCGCGCGGTGGTGGGAATGGTCTGCCGCTGGCTGACCGAGGCCGATCCGCCGGCCAGCGAGTGGCCACTGTGCTTCATCAACCTCTCCGGGCAGTCGCTCGGCGAGGAGGGCTTCGGGGCGTTCATCCTCGAGACCCTGGGTGCGCACGGGATCGCCGGCGAGCGGCTGTGCTTCGAGGTCACCGAGACGGCCGCGATCGCCAACCTCGAGCAGGCCATCGCGGTGATGGACCTGCTCGGGCGCCACGGCTGTCGCTTCGCGCTCGACGACTTCGGCTCCGGGCTGTCCTCGTTCGCCTACCTGCGTGACCTGCCGGCCGAGCTGATCAAGATCGACGGGGCCTTCGTGCGCGGCGTGGCCAGCGATCCGGTCGACCGCTCGCTGGTCCAGGCGATCAACGACATGGGTCACCTGATGGGCAAGCGCACCGTGGCCGAGCACGTCGACGACGCCGCGACCCTGGCCGTGGTGCGCGAGATCGGGGTCGACCTGGTCCAGGGCAATCACATCGGCGAGCCCCGCCCGCTGCCGGTCCCCGCGGGAGGCGCGGCGGCGCTCGGCGGGGGCGCGGGGTAGCCCGCCGGCTACACCAGCAGCCTGCCGCCGTCCAGTGCCAGGGTCTCGCCGGTCATGAAGCCGGCCGCGGGGCCGGCCAGGAACAGGGCCAGGCGCGAGACCTCGCCGAGCTCTCCGAGGCGCCGCGCGGGCACCGCCGCGGCGGCCGCGGCGAGCTGCTCGGCGCCGTAGAGCTCGCGCACCAGCGGGCTGTCGAAGACGCCCAGGGCGATGGCATTGACCTGCACGGCCGGCCCGAGCTCGATCGCCGCGCAGCGGGTCAGCATGTTCAGCCCGGCCTTGGCCGCGCAGTAGTTGGCGGCGTTGGCGCGCCCGCGGATCGCGGTGTAGGCCGAGATGTTGATGATCCGCCCGGCGCCGCGCGCGATCATCGACGGGGCGAAGGCACGGGTACACAGGAATGGCCCGCGCAGGTTGACCGCCACCACCCGGTCCCAGTCGCCGGCCGGCATCTCGAGCAGCGGCCCGTCGGCGTTGATCCCGGCGTTGTTGATCAGCACGTCGGCGGGGCCGAAGGCCTGCTCGGTGGCCGCGCGCAGCCGCTCGACCGCCTCCTCCTCGGCCACGTCCGCACCGACCGCCAGCGCCTCACCGCCGTGGCCGCGGATCTCGTCGACCACCTGCTCGGCGGCCGCGGCGGCGTGCGCGTAGTTGACCACCACCCGCGCGCCGGCGGCCGCGAAGTCGAGCGCCAGGCGCCGCCCGACCCCGCGGCTCGCCCCGGTGACGACCACCGTGCGTCCCTCCATCGCTGGCTCCGCTGTGCCTCCCGCCTCCATTGTCGGAGGGTGCGCCCGGTGCGGCAACGGAGCGCTGTCGCGCTCGGGGCAGCGGCGCCGGCCCGGCCCGCTCACATCCCGGGCAGGCCCTCGAGGTAGCCGATCTCGGCGCGCTGGCGGTCGATGCGCCTGGCGACCTCGAGCTGCAGGCGCGGGTCGCGGATCGCGACCCGCTCGCCGGCGTGCTGGTAGTTGGCCAGCAGGTAGGCGTGGCCGTTGAGGTTGTCGGCGGCGACCAGCCCGGTGGCCTCGGCGCCGGCCGGCAGCGAGAGGATGCGGGCCAGGCGCCGCGAGTCGACCTGGAAGGCCCACACGAAGTTGTTGGTGTGCAGGGCGCTGTCCTCGCCGACGAGCAGGGTGCGCAGCCCCGGCGAGAAGGCCAGATTGTCGGGGTTGGCGACCCGCTCGGGGTCGGCGCGGTTGCCGAGCCGGTCGCTCCCGGCGAGCATCCGCCCGGCCAGCTCGGGGACGGCGCTCATGCGCACCGCCACCCAGTCGCTGGCCATCGGGCGCCCCTCGCGGTCGCGCACCCCGGCGGCGAGCTCGAGCGCGTAGACCCCGCCGGCCGGCTGCGCGGGCAGGCGGATGTCGTCGCGCGGGCCGCCGTCGCCGGGCCTCATGCCGCCGCCGATCCGCGACATCGCCAGGTAGACGATGCGCGCGCGGGGGTCGACGGCCACCCCTTCCATCTTGTTGAACTCGGTGGTCGCGCCGAGGTAGGCGGCGTAGCGGCGCGACTCGAGGAAGGCCGCCGCGCGCTCCTTTCCGGGGCGAAGTCGCAGGTGCTCGAGGCCGCGCCTGCGCCCGGCGAGCACCGCCCGGAAGCCGTCGCGGGGCTGCTTCGAGCGCTCGAAGATGGTGCTCTCCTCGGGGCCGAAGCGCTCGCGCTCGATCAGCGCCTCGACCTCGGCGTCGCTCGCGTGGCCGAGCCGGATCCAGGTGATCCGGGCGCTGCCCCCGGCGGCGCTCGCGCTCTGCTCCCAGCGCCCGGCATAGAGCGTCCCCGCGGACAGGTCAGCAGGACGGTCCGCGACGTAGAGAAACAGCCCGGTGTGGGCGCCGTCGTCACCCATGTAGACGGTGCGCCGATCCGGCATCACCCGGGCCTTCTCCCAGCTCGCCCGGCCCATGCTGTAGTGCTTGGTCACCGAGGTCGCGCCACGCGCATCGACGGCCACCTCGACGTGGTAGCCGTAGCGGTAGGGATTGGCGGGACGCCCGCCGAGGTAGAGCTCGCTCATCCCCCGCAGCGCCCCGGCCACTGCCTCTTGCCGGTAGAGGTCGTAGTCCTCCTCGGAGCCGAGGTGGGTGTTCCAGGGGGTGCGCGATCCGGCGCACGGGGTCCACAGTCCGCCGAGCGCCGAGAAGTCGATGTTGCGCTGCTCGATGGCGCGCAGCCGCCCGCTCGCCGGGTCCTGGGCCAGCGTGGTCAGGCTCATCGTCATCGGCGCTCGCCGGTACCAGCCGGGCACGGCCCAGGCCGGCACGCCGTTGGCGAGCAGCCAGTCGTACTCGTAGTGGGTGACGAGGTAGAGCAGCGGCTCGCCGCGGGCGCTGCGCCCGGCTCCGGGGACGGCCAGCAGGCTGTTGGCATCCGGGGTCTCGGCGATCAGCGGCTGGCCGAAGAGGTCGCGGAGCGCTCGCCCGCGCGCGTCGTAGAGCTGACCGGCAGGGTACGGGTTGTCGCCCACCCGATCGAGGTTGCTGAACAGCACCCGGTAGCGCAGGGCGACGCGCCGCTCGCGCCCGTCGGCCCAGCGCAGCCGCACGCTGGCGCGGCTGTAGGCGCCGGCGATCTCCTCGGCACTGGCCGGCGCCGGCATCCCGGTGAACTCGACCGCGACCGGCGGCTCGGCGCTGCCCGGCCCGGGCGCGCCGGCCAGCGCGGCGAGCAGCGCCAGCACGGCCCGGGTGCTGCCCGCTCGCCGCCGCCCGGGCAGGACCGGGCCCCCTCGTGCCTGGCCATCGGCGCTCATCGACACGCTCCTCTGCCACCGCCGCTCCGGCCCGCCCGCCCCCGGGGCGTGCCGCTCATCCCATCTGCAGGACCACCTTGCCCCGCGCCCGCCGCTCGCTGATCGCGCGGAAGGCATCGCGGTAGCGCTCCAGCGGGTAGCGCTCGCCGACCCGCGGGGCGAGCCGCCCCTGCTCGACCATGCGGGTCAGCGCCGCCATGTTCGCGGCCTGCTCCTCGGGGTGGCGCTCGGCCCAGGTGCCCCACCAGATCCCGACGATCCTCGCCTCCTTGAGCAGCGCGAGGTTGGCGGGAAGCCGCGGGATGGTGCCGCTGGCGAAGCCGATCACCAGGTAGCGGCCGTGCCAGGCGGTGGCGCGCAGCGCCTGCTCGGCGAGCTCGCCGCCGACCGGGTCGTAGACCACGTCGACCCCGGCGCCACCGGTCAGCGCCTTGACCGCCTCGCGCAGCGGGCTGCGCCCGTAGTCGAGGGTCTCGTCGGCCCCGACCCGGCGGGCGAACTCCAGCTTCTCGGCACCGCTCGCCGCGGCGATCACCCGCGCCCTCATCGCCTTGGCGAGCTCGACGGCGGCGCTGCCGGCGCCGCCCGCCGCGCCGAGCACCAGCACCGTCTCGCCGGCGCGCAGCTCCGCCCCCTGGCGCAGCGCGTGGTAGCCGGTGCCGTAGGTGATGGTCAGGCCCGCACCCTGCTCGTAGTCGAGCCCGCGCGGCAGCGCAAAGACCTGGCTCCGCGCGGCGAGGCAGCGCTCGGCGAAGGCCCCCCCGGCCGGGGCGATGATCACCGGGTCGCCGACCGCCAGGCCGGTCACGCCCTCGCCGAGGGCGGCGACCGTGCCGGCCGCCTCGTGGCCGGCCACGAACGGCGGCGGGGTCCTGACCTGGTAGCGCCCGGCGATCGCCAGCAGGTCGAAGAAGTTGATCGCCGCGGCCCGCACCTCGACCAGCACCTGCCCGGCCCCCGGCTCCGGGTCGGGACGCTCCTCGAGGACCAGCGCCTCGGGCGGCCCGTACTCCCTGCACACCAACGCGCGCATCGTGCGCCCTCCGATCGCCGGCGGGCACCCGGCGAGGCACGACTCGCCGGGCGCCGATGTCCGCGGAAAGTCTCGCATACTCGTCGCCGATGCGGGCGGGGGCGGCGCCCGCTACGCCCTCCGCTCCCACGGCGGCACCGGGGTGAAGGTGGCGACCATCAGGTCGACGAAGGCGCGCACCTTGGGCAGCAGGTGGCGGGCGTGCGGCCAGACCACGTGGATATCGGGGCCGCCCTCGACCTCGTAGTCACCGAGCACCGGGATCAGGCGCCCGGCCTCGATGTCGGGGCCGACGATGAAGGTGGCGGCGCGGAACAGCCCGACACCCTCGAGGGCGGCCTGGTGCAGTGCCACCGCGCTGTTGGCCTCGAAGTTGCCGCCCGCGCGAACGATGCGCGGGCCCCCGGGGCCCTTGAACTCCCAGCGGTTGAGGCTGGTCTCGAAGCTCAGGCGCAGGCAGTTGTGGTTGCGCAGGTCCTCGGGGCTGTGGGGCGCCCCGTGGCGCTCGAGGTAGGCGGGCGAGGCGACCACCACCCGGCGGGCCGGGCCGAGGCGGCGCGCCACCATGCTCGAGTCGGAGAGCACCCCGATGCGGATCGCGACGTCGACGCCCTCCTCGACCAGGTTCACCACCCGGTCGGTCATGGTGAGCTGGATGCGAAGCCGCGGGTGGCGGGCCAGGAAGCCGGGGATCAGCGGCGCGATCTGGTACTGGGCAAAGGCGTTGGTGGCGTTGACCTTGAGCAGCCCGCGGGGCTCGGACTGGAGCTCGGCCACCGCCTGCTCGGCCTCCTCGATCTCGGCCAGGATCGGGACGCAGCGCTGGTAGTAGGCCTGTCCGGCCTCGGTCGGGGTGACGGTGCGGGTGGTGCGGTTGAGCAGCCGGGCCCCGAGGCGCTCCTCGAGCCGTCCGATGAGCTTGCTCACCGCCGAGGGGGTCATGCCGAGCGCACGCGCCGCCCCCGAGAAGCTGCGCCGCTCGACCACCCGCACGAAGACGTTCATCTCGTCGTAGCGACTCATCGAATCCCCTCGCCCGGTCTTTGAATTCTCGTCACCAATGTTAGTCCCGGCGACCCCGTTCTCTTCCTTGCCGGGCGAGCCTATCTTCCCTCTCGAACGAATTCATCCTTCACCTTGGAGAGGCAAGACGATGAGAGCCAGGACCGTGATCGAGCCGCGTACCATCCCGATCCGCGAGATCGAGGCCGGCATCCACCGCGCCCGGACGCTGCGCGCCCGCCACCTCGCCGGGCTCGTCGCCCGGGCGGTGGCGGCGCTGCGCCCGGCGCCGGCGCACCGCGGGGCGCCGTGCGGGGAGCCGCTCACCCACGGCTGCTGAGAGAGGCGGGACGCCCTCGCTTCGCGCATCGG
>CAZRGU010000093.1:0-12189 GCA_964599705.1 uncultured Ectothiorhodospiraceae bacterium
GCAGGCCTTCCTCGTAGCCCGGGCTCTGCCCGGGGTGGGGCGCGGGATGGCACCAGCCGTTCGCTGCCGAAGCGCGACCCGAACGTCCGGCCGGCGCCCGACCCACGCCCGGGTTCGAGCGTGGGATGGCACCGGGCAGGCCTTCCTCGTAGCCCGGGCTCTGCCCGGGGTGGGGCGCGGGATCAACGTCGTTGCGTGACCTTGGAAAGCAACGGCTTAGGCCGTGTTCGATGAAAGCCGCAGCGTCCCGGTCAGCTCGGCGAGGTGCTCGATGCGGTGGCGATCGAGGTAGGCGAGCAGCCCCTGGTTGATGCGCGCGCAGATCAGCGGCTCGTAGAACAGCGCCGTGCCCACGCCCACCGCGCTCGCCCCGGCAATCACGAACTCGAGCGCATCCTCGGCCGAGGCGACCCCGCCCTGGCCGATGATCGGCACGCCGTGACGGCGTGCGACCTGGTAGCACTGGTGAACCATGAGCAGCGCGATGGGCTTGATCGCCGGCCCCGAGAGCCCGCCGCGCCCGGCCCCGATCCGCGGCCGGCGGCGCTCGATGTCGACCGCCATGCCGAGCACCGTGTTGATCACGGCGAGGGCGTCGGCACCGGCCTCGATGCAGCGCCGCGCGCCCTCGGCGATGTCGGTCTGGTTGGGCGAGAGCTTGGCGATCAGCGGCTTGCCGGTCGCCGCCCGGCAGGCCTCGAGGACCCGCGCCGACATCTCCGGGTCGTTGCCGAACACCATCCCGCCGGCACGCACGTTGGGGCAGGAGATGTTGACCTCGATGGCATCGACCGGCGAGTCGTCGAAGATCCGCGCCACCTCGGCGTACTCCTCGACCGTCGAGCCGGCGATGTTGGCGATGAAGCGGGTCTCGGTGAAGTCGAGCCGCGGCAGGATCTCCTCGACCACCGCCCGCGCCCCGGGGTTCTGCAGCCCGATCGAGTTGAGCATCCCGGCCGGGGTCTCGCAGACCCGGTGCGGCGGGTTGCCGAGGCGCGGCTCGAGAGTGGTGCCCTTGAGGCACACGGCGCCGACCTCGCGGTTGGAAAAGCCGGCGACCCGCAGGTACTCTTGGCCGAAGCCCACGCAGCCCGAGAGCAGCACCAGGGGGCTGCGCAGCGCCAGGCCGCAGAGGTCGACCCCCAGTCGCTGCGCCCCGGCCTCATCGAGCCCCATGTTCCACGTCTGCCTCTACCGGCCCGAGATCGCCCCCAACACCGGCAACATTATACGGCTGTGCGCCAACACCGGCGCCGCCCTGCACCTGGTCGGCCCGCTCGGCTTCACCCTCGAGGACGCCCGCCTGCGCCGTGCCGGGCTCGACTACCGCGAGTGGGCCGAGGTCCGCGAGCATGCCTCGCTCGCGGCCTGCCTGCGCGCCCTCGGCGACCCGCGGGTGCTCGCCTTCACCACCGGCGCGCGCGAGCGCTACGACGCCCTCGCCTACCGGGCCGGCGATCTGCTGCTGTTCGGACCGGAGTCATCCGGGCTGCCCGCGCGGCTGCTCGCCGCCCTGCCCGGCGCCCGGGCGCTGCGCCTCCCGATGCGCCCCGGCAGCCGCAGCCTCAATCTGTCCAACGCGGTCGCGGTGGCGGTCTTCGAGGCCTGGCGCCAGCAGGGCTTCGCGGGCGCCGCGCCGGATCAGGCCGCGCTGGCCCGGGAGCCGCGCTCGAGAGCCGGGTCGTAGGAGGGCTCGATGGCGGCGGCTCGGGCGCCTGCCGCGTCGCGCTCGAGGCGCGCGAGCAGCGCCCGCAGGCGGGCGCGCTGGGCCGCCCCCAGCCGGTCCCAGGCCCGGGCCAGCTCGACCGCCTCGCCCTCGAGGCCGGGGATCGTCTCGACCCCGTAGAGCAGCCATGCCGGGCTGGTCTCCAGCACCCGGGCGAGCGCCGGAAGGATGCGCGGATGGGCGCACTTGCCGCTCTCGACGCGCTGGACCACCGCCTGGCTGGTGCCGGCGGCCTCGGCCAGCGCCTCCTGGGTGAGCCCGCGGGCGACGCGCAGCGCGGTGAGCCGCCCGCCGAGCGTGCCGCTGCCGCCGCGGGCCCCGATCGAACGAGCCATGTCGTCCCGCCCCTACCCAAGTCGATGCCCGCGATCTCAGCACGCCGGCGCGGCGCAGGACATGAACTGGCGCACAGTTGCGCCCTCGCTTCGCGTATCGGTGAGCGATGCGGGCTAGGGAGGCGGCGGCCAGATCGCGGTGGCGACCAGGGTGCGGGCGACATAGCCGGGGGTTCCCGGCGTGCCGCTGCTGGCGCGCGCGGTGAAGGCATAGGCGGTATAGGAGGCCGCCCCCTCGGCGATCACCTGGGAGCTGCACGACACGGTCACCGAGTAGCCCGCCGCCGCCCCGCCGGCGAGGCTGAAGGTGACCGGGGCGCCGCCGCAGCCGAGCCCCGCCCCGCCCGCGTTGGCCAGCCGGTCGAAGGCCCACTCGAGCCCGGCGCGGGCCGCGAAGTAGGCCTGCGAGCCGCGCAGCGAGAAGACGCTGGTGAACTGCCCGACGCTGCTCACCGTGGCCACGTAGACGCCGAGCGCGGCGATCACCACCAGCAGGAAGATCGGCGCGGTGAGCGCGAAGCCGCGCGAGCGGGCCCTCACGGCAGGTTCTCCACGTGGACCTGCTGGAGCAGCGACACGGTCTCGCCGGCCTCGCTGATCGCCAGCTCCAGGGTGACCAGGCCGCTGCGGGTCGCGGTGCCCGGGACATAGGAGAAGCTGCAGGCGCTGACCCGGTCGACGAGCAGCTGCGAGCTCGCCCCGGCGCCAGTCAGTGCCGCATCCGTGGTGAGCTGGGCGGGCGCGATCGGGTAGCCGTCGTGGCGGCGCACGGTGCCCGCCCCCGGATCGCAGACGAAGCTCACCGGGGTGTCGACCACGTAGAAGCGCTGCGCCGGCGAGCGCAGCGGGAAGGCCCCGGCCGGGCTGAAGCCGAGGCGGGTCGCCGTGGCGCTGTCGATGCCGGCGACGTTGCCGCCCTGGTAGGCATCGAGGCACGGCTGGCCCGGGATGCAGGGCTGGCCGGTGTTGTAGATCACCAGGCAGTCGACGGTGCCGGCGAGACACTCGGCCCGCCCGGCGCCGGCCAGCGCCTGGATCGCCGCCCAGTCGGGCAGCTCGCCGAGGACATCGAAGGTCTCCGGGGAGAGCGTGGCGGCGAACTCGAGCGGATCGCTGGCCGGATCGCCCGGGTCGGGCTCGCCGCGATAGCGCCCGCCGGTGCGGATGCGCAGGAACTCGATGGCGTTGCCGCTCACCCGCACGCTGTTGGGCAGGGCCAGGCGGATCTCTCGGGTCATGCGGTTGAGGGCGGTGTCGGCGGTGTCGACCAGCGCCGCGCGCCGGCTGGTGTCGATGTAGCCCTTGACCGGGGCGGTGATGAACTGGCTGAGGGTGACGGCCAGGATCCCGAGCAGCACGATCACGATCACCAGCTCGATCAGGGTGAAGCCGGCGGGGCGTCGCGCTGCAGCGGGCCGGGACATCAGTACTCGGTGCGGTAGCCGGTCAGCGAGGCGCTGATCCCCGGGGCCCGGCTGTTGCTCACGGTGACCGTGATCCGCTTGGCCGGGACGCCGTTGAGGGTCGCCGGCACCACGCTCACGCTGACCTGGTAGTCGGCGAGCGCCGCGATCGGGTTGCCGAGCTGGTCACAGGCGCAGCTCCCGAGCGGACAGGCCGGGGTCGCCGCGGTGCAGCCGTTGCTCGCCAGCCCGTCGTAGTCGTCGACGTCGTCGAAGCTCGGGCGAGTCTCGCCCGCGTCGCTGCCATCCGGGTCGGCGTAGGCCTGGAGCAGGATCTCCTCGAGGTAGGCCTGGGCGACCCCGTGGGCCTGAGTCCGGATCATCGGGTCGGCGCTCCGGGCCGCGTTCTCGTTCATCACCAGCAGGATGCCGGTGAGCGCGATCGAGATGATCACGATCGCCATCACCAGCTCGATCAGGGTGAAGCCGCCCGCGGTGCGCCTGAGCCCGCTCATGACCCGTGAGCGTAGCCGGTCTCGGGCTCGACGCTCAGCGTGCGCCCGCCGATGGTGGTGCTGGCCGCCACGACCCGCAGGGCCCCGCTGCCCGCATCGTGCGGGCGCCCGATCTTGTCGAAGTAGATGTCGAACCCCGCGCCGATCGCCACCCCGGAAGGCGGCGCCGCCTTGAAGTCCCCCACCCGCACCGGGTGGGCGACGGCGCTCCAGGCGCCGCTCGTGCAGGCCGCCCGCTCGCTGAGCGCGTAGCCGCTGCCGCTCACCACGACCCTCACGTCGCATCCGGTCGCGATCGCCAGCTTCTGCGCGTAGCGCACCGCCGCGGTGGTCTCGTCGAAGTAGCCGCGGGCATCGAACGCCCCCTTGTCGAAGAACTTGGGGATCGCGACCGCGGCGAGGATCGCGACCAGCAGCAGCACGACCACCAGCTCGATCAGGGTGAAGCCCGGCGCTGATCGCCGCCCATGCACGCACTGCGCGCCCGCCCTCATGGGGTCGGCTCTCCGCCCGGGCGAGGCGGCTCGACCCGCCGGCCCGGCACGAGGCGGGCAAGCGCCTCGGGGGCGAGCCCGAGCTCGGCGCCGATGCGCTCCATCCGCGCGTAGAGCGAGGAGGCGCCGGCGGTGTCGCCGGCGGCGAGCCGGCGCCGGGCCACCGCGGCGTAGAAGAGCAGCACCGACGGGCGCCGTCCCCAGGCGTAGCGAAGCCCGTCGCCGACCAGCTCCTCGGCTTCGGCCCCGCGGCCGCCGCGCTCGAGCAGCTCGAGGAGCCCGGTCCGCGCGCTCCACAGCCGCGCATCGAGGCGCAGGGCCTGCCGGTAGGCCGCCTCGGCCTGCGCGGCCCAGCGCTCCCCGGCCAGCGGGCCGGCGGTCTCGAGCAACGCGGCGCGCAGCAGCGGCGTCTCCGGGCGCAAGGGATTTACCTTCTCGGCACGTGCCAGGGCGCTCATCCCTTCATGGTAGAACCGCCGGCGCCGCTCCGGCGTGGCCGCGCGACCCAGCGCATGGGTATAGATGCGGGCCAGCTCGAGGAGCGGGCGATCGCTCTCGAAGGCCCGCAGGGCTCGCTCGAGGTGGGCGCGCGCCGCGTCAAGCTCACCGGTCTCCATCTCGCGCAGCGCGGCCCGCGTCCACAGGTCCGCGGCCGCCATCGCGGTGAGCTGGACCAGGCCGAGGCCGACCGCGAGGACCGTCGCCAGGCGCAGCCCCGGCCGGGCACGCCACCCCGCGCCGGGCGCGGGTCCGGGCGCGGCCCGGCGGCGCCCGGCCAGCGATGACAGCCGCCCGAGATAGAGGCCTGCCAGGGCCAGCACCGCCAGGGCATAGAGGTTGAACGTCACCAGGCTGTGAACCGCGAGCCCGCCGAGCGCGGCAAGCAGCCCGATCGCCTCGGCGCGCGACCCGCCCGCCGCGCGCCGAGCCCGCACGGCGCGCGCCCCGGCATGGGCGACCAGGGCCATCAGGACCGCGAGCAGGCCGAGCCCCGGCCAGCCGAGCTCGGCGAGCAGCTCGAGGTAGTCGTTGTGGGCATGAAACCCGGCGCTGGCATCACGCGGGTCGCGGTAGCGGGCGAAGGCCTGCCAGAAGTTGCCCGGTCCGACCCCGTGCCAAGGCATCTCACGGATCAAGCGCAGGGTCGACCCCCAGAGCAGCAGTCGTTGCGCCGGGTCGCGCTCGCTCTCCGGCCGGGCGGCGAGAGCCGGCCCGCCGGAGAGCCGTCTGGCGACGCTCCCGGTCTCTGCCGCGAGCCCCCCGACCGAGCGCTCCACCGAGCCGGGCGCCAGCAGCGCGGCGGCGAGGTAGGCGCCGAGAACGAGCGCCACCACCCGGCCCAGCGCGCGCCACCCCATCCGCCCCCAGCCGCGCCCGAGAGCCACGAGGACCGCCACGCCGGCGCCGAGCGAGAGCGTCGATCCACGCCCGCCGTTGACCGCGATGGCGAACACGACCAGCAGGCAGGCGGCGGCGAGCAGCCACGGGCGCGGCGCCGGGGGGGGCGCGCCGAGGCGGCGGGCGAGGAGCGCAAGCGCAGGAAGCGAGGCCAGCGACAGGAACGCCTCGTGGGTGTGGGGATTGAGGAACAAGGAGCGGGCCTGCTCGCCCATGGCGAAGCGCTGCCAGAGCCCGTGGAGGGCGAGCGCCGCGGCAAGCGCCAGCAGCAGCCCGATCCTCCGAGCAGCGGCGCCCGGCCGGCCCGCCCAGCGCCCGCCGACCACCGCCGCGAGCGGGGCGGCACCGAGCGTCCACCAGGCAAGCCAGGCGCTGTAGCGCACCTCGCCCAGCAGCCCGGCGACGCCCGCCCAGCCCCACAGCAGGAACAGCGCCGCGAGCAGCGGGTGCGGGGCGACGGCCGGCCCGTCCCGGCGCGCCAGCACGGTGCCACCAGCGGCGACCAGGAGCAGCCCGATCACGGCGCCGAGCAGGGCCAGGTTGTTGCCGTGCTCGAGCGGCGCGAGAAGCAGCGCCAGCGCGGCGAGCCCCCCCAGGGAGAGCCCCGGCATCGACCGCCAGAAGAGTGCGCGAGCGACGGTCTCGCACCGTGCCGGCGCCCGCAGCCCCCGGGGGCTGCGGGCCGGTCCGGAAGGCGCTAGTTGTCGATGACCGTGAAGGTCACGGTCTGGCTACCATCCGAGATGGTGCAGGTGTTGGCCGTCCCCGCGGTGTCCGTATACCCCCCGGAGTTGGCGATGGTGAAGTTGCTCGGGATCGACGCGCCGCCGTCCTGGAGCGTCGCCTTGGCGCCATCGCAGCTCGTAAAGCTCACTCCCGCGCCGCTGCTGGCCAGGCTCGCTGCATAGTTGATCGCGGTCGAGGAGGCCAGGCCCCCGGCGATCCCCTCGAGCGACGCCTTGGTGGCGTTGTCCTGGAGGTTGATGAACTTCGGGATCGCGGTGGCCGCGAGGATCCCGAGGATCACGATGACCATCACCAGCTCGATGAGCGTGAAGCCGGACTGCCTGCTCTTCATCGGATTGTCCCCTTGCACGAACGTGAACGGCCGGATGTTTCCACGCCGCCGGTGATGCTGTCCAGCACGCCCTATCCGGCCTGTGACACGGCTCACAGTCCCCCCGCCCCGCCTCGAGCCGGGAGACGCGCCCGCGACCGGCTATCGGCACGGGCCGCCCTTCGCTGAACCTGAAGTCCAGAGTCGGCTTGAAGTATAGTTTGCAACTCATTATTTTACAAAGCTATGAGTCCAGAGGGCAGCGTGCGAGAACGGGGCCGCCCGCGGCGGCGCGGCGGAGCCGGCCGGGAACCCGGCCGGCTCCGCGATCGCGAGCGGTGAGCCGGCTGCGCTTCATTGCCACCGCTCCCCAGGGGGTTGCCGACCTGCTCGCCGCCGAGCTCGCCGGGCTCGGCGCCGGGGCACCACGGGAGGCCGGCGCCCGGGTGCGCTTCAGCGGCGATCTCGCCTGTGGCTACCGGGCCTGCCTGTGGTCGCGGCTCGCCAGCCGGGTGCTGCTCGAGGTCGCCACCGTCCCGCTCGGTGATGCCGACGCGCTCTATGGCGGGGCGCGCGGGGTGCTGTGGCGCGAGCACCTCGGTGCCGAGTCGAGCTTCGCGGTCGCCGCCGAGGGCCGCCACCCGGCGTTCCGCGACCCGCGCTTTGCCGCGCTGCGGGTCAAGGACGCGATCGCCGACCAGTTCCGCGACGCGCTCGGACGGCGGCCGCGGGTCGAGGCCGCCGACCCGGAGGTGCGCGTACGGGTGCTCCTCGGGCGCGAGGCGGCGACGCTGTGCATCGACATCTCCGGGCCCCCGCTCCACGAGCGCGGCTACCGCCGCGCCGCCGGACCCGCCCCGCTCAAGGAGCCGCTCGCCGCTGCCGTGCTCGCCCGCGCCGGCTGGGCCGGGCTGGCCGACC
The DNA here is from genome assembly GCA_964599705.1 of uncultured Ectothiorhodospiraceae bacterium. Taxonomy (GTDB): domain Bacteria; phylum Pseudomonadota; class Gammaproteobacteria; order HK1; family HK1; genus CAZRGU01. The sequence continues at coordinate 7,850 of CAZRGU010000093.1, forward strand.
GCGGGGCCGCCTTCCTCGACCCGCTGTGCGGCAGCGGCACGCTGGCCATCGAGGCGGCGCTCGTCGCCGCGAACCTCGCCCCGGGGCTCGGGCGCCGGCGCTGGGGCTTCGAGCGCTGGGGGGGTCACGACCCGGACCTCTGGCAACGGCTGCTCGAGGAGGCCCGGGCCGCGCGGCGTGCGCCCCGCGTGGCGCTGCTCGCCAGTGATCGCGACCCGGGCGCGGTCGCCGCGGCCCGGACCAACGCGGCGGCGGCCGGGGTCGGCGAGTGGCTGCGCATCGAGCGCCGCGAGCTCGCCGAGAACGGCGCGGCCGGCGCCCGGGCAGGCCCCGGGCTGCTCGCCACCAACCCGCCCTACGGGAAGCGGCTCACCGACCGCGCGGCAGCCGAGCACGTCCACCGCACGCTGGCCCGGCTGCTCGCCGGCCCGCTCGCGGCCTGGCACGCGGCGGTGCTGACCACCCGCCCCGAGGCGCTGCGCGGGGCCGGGCGCCGGCGCCGGCGCAGCCACCGGCTGCGCAACGGACCGCTCGCCTGCACCCTGGTGCGCCTCGAGCCGCTCGCCGCGCCCTACCCTCCGGTCCAGCGATAGCCCTCGACGGCGCGCAGGGCGATGCCCGCGAAGGGCTCGAGCTCGGGGTCGAAGCGGCGATTGCCGTTGCGGTCCTCGTAGCGCACCACCAGCCGGAAGCGGGCCCGCGGCGGGCCTGGAACGGCGCTGCGGAAGCGCTCCGTGTGGCTGACCCGGTAGACCAGCAGGCGGCGGCGCGGGTCGAAGTACCAGCTCCCCGGCGGGACCTCGGCGGCGCGCTCGTCGGGGCGCTCGCCGACGTAGTTGCGCGGCCGGCGTACCGCCAGCTCGATCGGGTTGCCGCCGTCGAGCGCCGCCAGCGCCGCCCGCTCGCCGCGGGCCAAGTGGGCCAGCGCGATCACGTTGACGGCGGTGCGCAGGTTGTTGACCGTGGCGATCATGGCCTGCTGCTCGGCGATGGCCATCAGCGCCCGGGCGCGCCCGATGAGCAGCCACGCCAGCACCGCGATCAGGGCGACGCTGAGCAGCGCCTCGAGGCGGGTCAGGCGGCGCCTGAGGATCCAGCCGGCCGCCATCCCCTCCCCCGGCTACTTGAGCCCGACCGCGGTCGCCAGATCCCACATCGGCAGGAACACCCCGAGGGCGAGCACCAGCACCATCACCCCCACGGCCACGATCAGGATCGGCTCGATGGCGTCCGAGATGTTCTTGATCTCGTAGTCGACCTCGCGCTCGTAGAAGCCGGCCACCTCCTCGAGCAGGTCATCGACCGAGCCGGTCTCCTCGCCGACCGCCAGCATCTGCAGGACCAACGGCGTGAACAGCCCGGTGGCCGCCGCGGTGCGGGTCAGGGTGTCGCCGCGCTCGATGCCGTTGCGCATCTCGAGCACCCGGTCGGCCACGTACTCGTTGCCGACCGCCCGCCCGACCACGGTGAGCGCCTGGATCAAGGGGACCCCGGCGCGGTAGGCGAGCGCGAAGGAGCGCGCGAAGCGGGCCAGCGTGGCGCGCTGGACGATGCTGCCGAAGACCGGGATGCGCAGCTTGAGCTTGTCCCACTGGTAGCGCCCGCGCTCGGTGCGCACGTAGTGGCGGGCGCCGGCCAGGGCGATGGCGATCGCGGCGAGCATCTGCATCCACCAGGCGACGAAGAAGTCCGAGACCGCGATCAGGACCCGGGTGGCGAGCGGCAGCGGCACGTTGGACTTCTCGAAGACCGCGGCGAAGGCCGGGATCACCAGCACGTTGATGATCCCGAGGGCGATGGCGATGGCCACGATCACCATCGTCGGGTAGCGCAGCGCGGTCTTGATCCGCTCGCGGGTCTCGCGGTCGAACTCCAGGTACTCGCCGAGGCGCATGAACACCTCGTCGAGGCGCCCGGTGTTCTCGCCGACCCGCACCATGCTCTGGAACAGGGGCATGAAGATGTCCGGAAAGCGGGCCAGGGCGCTCGAGAGCTCGCGCCCCGACTCGAGGTCATCGGCGATGTCGTCGAGCACCTCGACCATCACCGGGTTGGGGGTCGACTGGGCGAGGCCGCGGATCCCGCGCACGATCGGCACCCCGGCCTTGAGCAGCGAGTACATCTGCCGGCACAGCAGGATCAGGTCGGGCAGATCGGGTCGGTGCCGGCCGAGCGCCTTGAGCCAGCCCCCGGCGTCGCCGCCGGTCCCCTGGGACTCGACGATCTCGATCGGGGTCACCCCGCCGCTGAGAAGCTGGGCGGCGACGCTGTCGGCGCTCGCCGCCTCGATCTGGCCCTCGAGCAGGTCGCCGCGGCTGCTGCGCGCCTTGTACTGGAACAGCGGCATGCAGCGCTCCGGCGAGGGCTCAGGATGCGCCGAGGTCCCCGGCCGCCGGGGCCGGCTGCGGGCCCGCGACCGCCGCCGGGACGGCCTCCGCTGCCTCGTCGAGCGCCACCGTGCCCTCGATGTCACCGGCGATCCGCACCACCTCATCGAGGGTCGTGGCCCCGCTCAGCGCCGCGCTGACCGCCCCGCGGACCAGGGTCCGCTCGCCGAGCGCGGCGATCGCGGCCTCCTTGAAGGCGGCCGGGTCGTCGCGGGCCAGGGCCGCGCGCAGCGCCTCGTTCATCTCCAGCATCTCGTAGATGCCCAGCCGCCCCTGGTAGCCGCTGCCGTTGCAGTGCGGGCAGCCCAGCCCGCGGCGCAGGCCGTGCTCGCCGAGCCCGGCGCCGGTCACCCGCTCGAGCCAGGCCCGCTCGTGGGCGGCCGGCTGGTAGCCCATCGCGCAGCTCTCACAGACCCGGCGCACCAGGCGCTGGGCGATCACGGCCGACAGCGCCGAGGCCACCAGGTAGCCCTTGGCGTTCATGTCGAGGAGCCGGTTGACGGTGCTCACCGCGTCGTTGGTGTGCAGGGTCGAGAGCACCAGGTGTCCGGTCATCGCCGCGCGCAGCCCGATCTCGACGGTCTCCTCGTCGCGCATCTCGCCGACCAGCACCACGTCCGGGTCCTGGCGCAGCACCGAGCGCAGCACCCGCGCGAAGGTCAGCCCGATCTCGGTGTGGACCTGGACCTGGTTGACCCGCTCGAGGCGGTACTCGACCGGGTCCTCGACGGTGATGATCTTGCGCTCCGGGCGATTGAGCAGGTGAATCGCGGCGTACAGCGTGGTGGTCTTGCCGCTGCCGGTCGGGCCGGTCACCAGCACCATCCCGTGGGGGCGCCCGATCACCTGCTCGAAGCGCCGGCGCAGGTCGAGCGACATGCCGAGCTCGTCGAGCCCGAGCAGACCGCTCGACTGGTCGAGCAGGCGCAGCACCACCGACTCGCCGTACTGCACCGGCATGGTCGAGACCCGCACGTCGACCGTCCGATCCTTGATCCGCACGCTGAACCGCCCGTCCTGCGGCAGGCGCTTCTCGGAGATGTTGAGCCCCGCCATCAGCTTGAGGCGCAGGACCAGCGCCGGGGCGATGCGCCGCTCCTCCATGACCTGCTCCTGGAGCACCCCGTCGACCCGCTGGCGCAGCCGCAGGCAGGTCTCGTCGGGCTCGACGTGGATGTCCGAGGCCCCGACCTGGACGGCGTCCTCGAACAGCGACTGGATGAGCTTGACCACCGGGGCATCGCTGATGTCGGCGGTCTCGGCGAGCAGGCCGATGTCGATGTCGCGCTCCGAGAGCTCCTCCTGGAGCTCCTCGGCGAAGGTGTTGATCTCCTCGGTACGCCGGTAGACCGTATCGAAGGTCTGCAGGAGCTGGCTCTCGCTGACCACCGCGATCTGGATCGGGCGCTTGAGCACCCGGGTCAGCTCGTCGTAGGCGAAGATGTCGGTGGGGTCGGCCATCCCCACCAGCAGCTCCTCGCCGCGCTCCTCGAGGGCCAGCGCGCGGTGGCGGCGGGCCTGCATCTCCGGGATCAGCCGCACCACCCGGGGGTCGAAGCGGTAGTGCTTGAGATCGACGTAGGGCAGGCCGAGCTGGCGGGAGAGGAACTGGAGGAGCGCCGCCTCCTGGATGAAGCCGTTCTCGATCAGCACCCGCCCGAGCTTGCGCCCGCTGCGCTTCTGATCGGCGAGCGCCTGCTCGAGCTGGGCCTGGGAGATGATCCGGTTCTCGACCAGCAGGTCCCCGATCCGGATCTTCTTGCGCTGCTTGGCCTGTGCGCTCATCCCGTCACCCGTGGCCGGCGCCCCACGCCGCCCTGTCTTGGCGAGTGTAAAGCTCGCGGCCTGGCAGGATAGTCTAGCCTGCATCGCCCGCCGGCGCGTGGTTCCTCCACAAACTCTCAGCCGGCGCGTGCGATGGTGGCCGGGCGCTCGGCGGTGGCGTCGCCGCGG
>CAZRGU010000094.1:0-12164 GCA_964599705.1 uncultured Ectothiorhodospiraceae bacterium
AGGCGGCCAGGTTCTCGAGGTCGTCCTCGCTCATCGAGGCAACGATCGGCTTCATGATCGGCACGTCGCGCTTGCCGCTCTTGATCGCCTTGAGCTGGACGAGCAGGTACTTCTCCTTCTGCCCGGCCAGGTTCGGCCACAGGGCGTTGGTCGAGATCCCCTTGGGGCCATGGCAGCCCGCGCACATCGCCGCCTTGGCCTTGCCGGCGGCGGCGTCGCCGCCGGCCGCCGCGCCCTCGGGAACGCCAACGGCCAGGACGGACAGGGTCAGGGTCAGGAGCATCGCTCGTCTCATGGTCTTCCTCTCCTCGTGGGCGCCCGGAAGGGCGCGGGTGGGTCGGTGGCGAGCGCCGCGCCGCGCTCGGTGGGCGGCGCCGGCCATCGTCGGTCGATTCCTTGCACGAGCGCTCATGCCTCGAGCCTCAGGCCGACGTAGAACTCCTCGATCTTGGGCAGGCGCAGCACCGGGTGGCCGCAGGCACGCTCGATCGCCGCGGCGCTGTCCTCGACCTCGGCCGGGGTCTCGCAGGCGAGCACGAACCAGAGGTTGAGCCGGTGCTCGCGCAGGTAGTTGTGGGCGACCGCCTCGAAGCCGTTCACCCGTCCGGCGATCTCCTCGACCTCGCCCGGTGGCACCGCCATCGCGCACAGGCAGTAGCTGCCGCCGGCCCGCTCGATGTCGAGCATCGGCCCGAAGCGGCTCAGCACCCCGCGCTCGAGCAGCGCGCCGAGGCGCTCGACGACCTCCCGCTCGCCGATGCCGAGCGCCTCGGCGAGTCCCTGGAAGGGGCGTGAGCAGACCTCGATGCCCTCCTGCAGGGCGTTGATCAGCGCCCGGTCGAGCTCATCCATCGGCGGCTGTCCGCGACAGGTAACGGGCCCCGCGCTGGCGGAAGCAGCGGGTGCTGAACAGGATCTCCCGGGGGTAGCGCTCGAGCCCGGCCCGGGCGCTCGCAGCGGCAAGACGCGCGCGTGCCTCGCGGCGCTCGCGGGCATGGATCATGCAGTACAGATTGTACGGCCAGCGCGGCGCGCTCGGGCGGCGCGCGTAGCACAGGCTCACCGCCGGCGAGCGCGCCAGGCGCCGCCCGACCCGATCGAGCTCCCGGTCGGGGACTGCCCAGACCACCATCGCGTTGGCGCGAAGGCCGAGCGCGCGGTGGTGTACGACCGCCCCGATGCGCTTGATCGCGCCGCCGGCGAGCGCCGCCGCCAGGGTCTCGAGCACCGTCCGCTCGGGCAGCCCGAGGCGCTCGGCGAGGCGCGCATAGGGCCGGGGGATCAGCTCGAGACCGTCCTGGCAGGCCAGCACCACGCGGCGCGCGGCCGGGGCCAGGGGCGCGGGCTTGCTCGGCGGGCGCGGGGCTGCGCCCGGGTCGCGCCCGGCGCAGAACCCGAGGTCGACGTGGAAGGCGCGGGTCATCGGCAGGTCGAGCGGCGTGCAACCGGTACGCGCCTCGATCGCGGCGAGCGCCCGGGCCACGCGCCCGGCGCTCGCCGCGGTGAGCACGAACCAGAGGTTGAAGCGGTGCTCGCGGGCGTAGTTGTGGTTGACCTCGGGGTGACGATTGACCGCCGCGGCGACCTCCTCGAGGTGGGCCTCGGGCACGGCGAGCGCGGCCAGGGTGCTTGCCCCGCAGGCGCGCGGCTCGAGCACCGGCCCGACCCGGTCGATCACGCCACGCTCGCGCAGCGAGGCGAGCGTGGCGAGCACCTCGGCCTCGTCCCCGCCGAGGCGGCGGGCGAGGCGCGCGAAGGGGCGCGGCACGAGCGCCAGATCGCGCTGCGCGGCCTCGAGCAGGCGCTGCTCCGCGGCGGCGAGGGCGGCCGGCGGCCGGTCCGGTCCGCGGCGCTCGCTGGCCCCGGCCCGCACCTCACCACTCCCCGGCCGTGCCGGCCGATCCGCTCGCCGCGGCTGGCGCCGGCCCCTGCGCCGGCCCCGCGGTCTTGTCGGCCGCGCCGCCGCCGGGCCTCGCACCGAGGGTCCAGTCCGGCCGGCATCTCGCCGTCCTCGTCTCGCCTCCCGCCGAGCGATGCGCGCCGAGCACGGTCACAGCCCGGTGCGGTGGGCGCGGGCGGTGAAGAAGATCCCGCTCGGCTTGTCGGCCGGCAGGGTGGCGATGCGCCGGTAGCTGGCGGTGTCGTAGACCTCGACCCGGTCCTCGTCGCGCACGCTCAGCCAGACCTGCTCGCCCCGCGGGGTGAACTCCATGTGCATCACCCCCTTGCCGGGGCGCAGGGTGCGCTTGACGGCGAGCCGCTCGGTGTCGATCACCTGCACCGTGTCGTTGTCGGGATAGGCGAAGTTGACCCAGACCTCGCGCCCGTCGGGGCGGGCCATCACGAACACCGGCTGGCCGTGGACCGCGATCCGGCCGCGCTCGCGCCAGCCCTCGCGCTCGACCACCAGCACCTCGTGGCGGCCGATCGCGGGCAGGAAGGCCAGATCCCCGGCGATCGCCCAGCCCTCGAGGTGCGGCATCTTGTAGACCGGCAGCTTGCGCCCGCCGCGCCCGTAGCCGTCGAGGATCCGGCGCACCCCGCGCTCGAGGTGCCACAGGTCGAGCAGCGCGAGGCCGTCCTCGCCGTAGAGCCCGGCGATGTAGTAGCGCCCGTCGGGGGTGAGCAGCCCGTCGTAGGGGCGGTCGCCGACGGCGCGGAAGCGCCGCACCCGAAGCGGGCGCACGCGCGGATCCTCGAGCACCCAGATCTCGCCGGCCTCCCAGAGGCTGAACACGAAGCGCTGCCCGGGGGCGTCGACCAGCCCGACCACCTTGGAGCGCTCGCCGCCCGGCCCGTAGCTCGCCGGCACGTCGGCGACCAGCGCGAGGGTGGCCGCGTCGAAGACCTTGACCCCGCCCGGGTCGTAGTTGGCCACCGCGATCAGGGTCCCGTCCTGGGAGATCGCGCCGCCGATGCTGTTGCCGGCCTGCACCACCCGGCGCTCGATGCGGGCGGTGAGCAGGTCGACCTTGGTCAGCCCGCCGTCGCGCCCGAACACGTAGGCGTAGCGCTCGTCGCGCGAGTAGACGACGCTGGCGTGCGAGAGGTCGCCGAGCCCGTCGACACGGGCCAGCGAGCGGTGCTCGCTGGTGTCGATCACCTGGACCCGGCCGGCGGCGCGCTCGATCACCACGCCGAGATCACCGCTGCCGCGCAGCCCCGCGCAGCCGCTGACAAGCAGCGCCGCGGCGGCCAGCACCAGCGGTGCCGCGAGCCCGCGGGCGAGCCGGGTGGGCATCGGCTCGGAGTGTGTGAACGATTGGCGCGCCGTCACGAGGGCGTCCCGGGGGCATTCGCAGCAGGTACGTGATTCTTTCACAAGCGCTCAGTCCTCGCCGCCCGGGCCGCGCTGCAGCCGCCGCGCCAGCCAGTCGATGTCGGGCTCGGAGAGCGGTCCCCGCCAGGGCGGCATCGCCGAGCCGGGCAGCCCCTCGGCGATCACCTGGCGCAGCCAGTCGAGATCACGCTCGCGCATCCGCTCGACCGTGATCGGCGGGCCGAGCCCGCCGGTCATGCGCAGGCCGTGGCAGGAGCCGCAGTCCTGGATCAGCAGCCGCTCGAGCTCGGCGGTGCGCGCCTCGGACAGGGGGGAGGCTGCGGCCGCGCCTGCGGCCACCAGCGCCAGCAGGGGAAGGCACCGGCGCATCCGGCTATCCGGCCGAGGAGGACTCGCCGCGGGCCACCGCGGCGGTCTCGGCCCGGGGGTGGAACCAGTCGAGCCGCTCGGCCAGCTCGACCACGGCGCCGACGATGGCCAGCGCCGGGGAGCGGATCCGCTCGCTGCGGGCGCGCTCGGGGAGCTCGCCGAGGGTGGCCAGCACCCGGCGCTGGGCGGGGGTGGTGCCGCGCTCGATCAGGGCCGCCGGGGTGGCCGGCTCGCGCCCGGCCCCGAGCAGCCCGTCGCGGAGCTGGCCGAGCTGGGCGAGCCCCATGTAGATGACCAGGGTGAGCTGCGGGTCGGCGAGCGCCCGCCAGTCGAGCTCGAGCGGCGCGTCGGCCTGGCAGTGCCCGGTGACCAGCTGGACCCCGCGGGCCAGGCCGCGGTGGGTCACCGGGATCCCGGCGTAGGCCGCGCAAGCCACCGCGGCGGTGATCCCGGGCACGATCTCGAAGGGCACCCCGGCCCGGGCCAGGTGCAGCGCCTCCTCGCCGCCACGCCCGAAGACCAGCGGGTCGCCGCCCTTGAGCCGCACCACCCGGTGCCCGCCGCGGGCCAGGCGCACCAGCATCTGGTTGATCTCGGCCTGGGGGACGTGATGGCGGCCGGGCTCCTTGCCGACGAAGATCCGCGACACCCCGTCAGGGACCAGGGCCAGGATCTCCGCGGCGACCAGCCGGTCATAGACCAGCACATCGGCCTCGCGGAGCAGGCGCTGCGCCTTGACCGTGAGCAGCTCGGGGTCCCCCGGTCCGGCGCCGACCAGATGAACGAATCCGCTGCAACCCATGCCCCATCCTCCTTGGCCTCGGGCGGGGAGCGGACGGCGGCCGCGGGGGCCTGGGGGAGCACTCCCCGCAGCCGCCGACCGTCCCGACCGGGTGGTCGCCGGGCGCCCCGCGGTCGCGGGGCGCCCGGCCGCACGCTAGTAGACGTCGTGCATGGTGTTGTAGACGTTGAACTTGCCGGTCGGGGTGACCAGCCGCTTGTCCTTGATCACCGCCTTGAGCTTGCGGGTCTTGTCGTCGACCACCACGATCGCCGACTCCTTGCCCTTGCCGCTCCAGACCGAGAACCAGACCTCGTCGCCGCGCTTGTTGTACTCGGGCTGGACCACACGCTTTGGCCCGTCGTCGTTGATCCCGGCCCACTCGGCGATCGGCAGGACCTCGAAGCCCTTGTCGAGGTTGTCGACGTCGAACACCGCCACGCTCTGGCTGATCTTGGGATCGGGGTTGAGCGGGGCGTCGGCCCACAGGTTCTTCGACTTGGGGTGCGACTTGACGAACAGCGAGCCGCCGCCCATCCCCTTGAGCACCCGCACCACCTTCCAGGCCTTGTCCTTGTGGCCCACCGGGTCGGTGCCGATCACGGTGATGTGGTCGTTGCCCAGCGCGCTGGTCACCCACACCGGGCCGTTCTCGGGGTCGATCAGGTTGGCACCGCGCCCCGGATGGGGGATCTTGGTGACGTCGATCATCGCCACGTTGCGCCGCTCCTTGGAGTCGATGACCACGATCTTGTTGGACTTGTTGGCCGCGGTCAGGAAGTAGCGCTTGGTGGCGTCCCAGCCGCCGTCATGCAGGAAGCGCGCCGCCGGGATGGTGGTCACCTGGAGGTTCTCGATGTCCTCGTAGTTGACCAGCAGGACCTTGCCGGTCTCCTTGACGTTGACGATGAACTCCGGGTGCTCGTGGGAGGCGACGATCGCGGCGACCCGCGGCTCGGGGTGGTACTCCTGGGTGTCGACGGTCATGCCGCGGGTGTTGACGATCTTGAGCGGCTCGAGGGTGTCGCCGCGCATGATCGTGTACTGCGGCGGCCAGTAGGTGCCGCCGATCGCGTACTGGTCCTCCCAGCCCTTGTACTTCGAGGTCTCGACCGAGCGGGCCTCGAGACCGAGCTTGACCTCGGCGACCGTCTGCGGCGGGTCCATCCACAGATCGATCAGGTTGACCTTGGCATCCCGGCCGATGGTGTAGAGGTAGCGTCCCGAGGAGGACAGGCGCGAGATGTGGACCGCGTAGCCGGTGTCGATCACGGCGACGATCTTCTTCGAGTCGCCGTCGATCAGCGCCACCTGCCCGGCGTCGCGCAGGGTCACCGAGAAGAGATTTTCGACGTCGAGCGAGTTGAGCTTCTTCTTGGGACGCTTGGCGACCGGAACCAGCACCTTCCAGGTCGCCCGCACCTCCTTCATCCCGAACTCGGGCGGCTGCGGCGGGGGCAGCTGGAGGAAGCGGGCCATGATGTCGATGTCGGCCTCGCTGAGCTCGCCCGAGGTGCCCCAGTTGGGCATGCCGGCCGGCGAGCCGAAGTTGATGAAGACCTTGAGGTAGGCGGTGCCCCGCTCGCGGGTGATGTCGGGGGTCAGCGGCTTGCCGGTGGCGCCCTTGCGCAGCACGCCGTGGCAGCCCGCGCAGCGCTCGAAGTAGATCTGCTTGGCGCGCTCGAACTCGGCCTCGCTGAGGGTCGGCCCCTCGGGGGTGGCGACCTGCTTGCCGGGCACCTCCTGGGCCGGGGAGCCCTGGTAACGCATCTCGCCCTCGGTGGTGCTCGGGTGCTTGGCGGTCTGCGCGAGCAGCGCCGGGGCGGCGAGCAGTGCCGCGCACGCCGCGCCGGCGGCCAGCGCCCGGATCTCGATACGGCTCATGAGTGGTGCTCCTCCATTCCTGAATAGCGTCGCGTTGCGGTCCGGAGCCTGCCGCCGGGCGTTGCCCGTGGCGGCGCATCCGTGCGTCTGGCAGACCCCCCGGGACCGTGGCGCGAGATGTAGCCCGCCCGCGCGCGGGCGGCCTTGACCTAGGTCAAGCCTCGATCCGCGCCCTCACAGGCTCAGGCGCAGCTTCTGGCCGCGGCGCTCGAAGCGCTTGCGCCGCTCGACCAGCGGCGGGCACTTGTGGGCGTTCCAGAAGGTCACCTGGCAGTCGAGGCAGTAGTGGCACTCGTTGGGGTTGATCTCTCCGGTCGGACGGATCGCCTGCGAGGGGCACTCCACCGCGCAGGTCTGGCAGGGGTGCCCGCACTCGCGGCGCCGGCGCAGCCAGTCGAAGATCCGGAAGTGCGAGCCGATCGCCAGCGCCGCCCCGAGCGGACAGAGGTACTTGCAGAACAGCTTGCCGTTGACCAGCGAGACGGCCAGGAGCAGCACCGCGTAGAGCACGTAGGGCCAGGCCCGGGCGAAGTGCAGCGAGATCGCGGTCTTGAACGGCTCGACCTCGGCGTAGCGGATGGCCAGCTCCATCGACTGCAGCGAGAGCCCGAACAGGGCCACGAAGATCACGTACTTGATCGCCACCAGCCGCTCGTGGAGGAGCGCCGGGACCTGGAGCTGGGGGAGGCGCAGGTGGCGGCCGAGCTCGTTGACCAGCTCCTGGGCGGCGCCGTAGGGACAGAGCCAGCCGCAGAACACGCCCCGGCCCCAGAGGATCAGCACCACGGCGACGTAGGACCAGAGGATGAACATCAGCGGGTCGATCAGGAAGGTCTCCCAGCGGAACTCGCCGGTCAGCGCCTGGGTGAAGGTGAGCACGTTGATCACCGAGAGCTGGGCGAGCCCGTACCAGCCGATGAACAGCACCGTGTAGAGCAGGAAGGCGTCGCGCAGGTAGCGCAGCGCTCTCGGGTAGCGAGTCACCCAGTCCTGCAGGAACAGGAGCGCGGTGAGCAGCACCAGGCCGGCGACCAGCACCGCGATGCGCCCGCTGCGCCGGCGCCAGTGCTCGATCCAGGCCGGTGGCTCGCGCTCCGGGGGCGCGGCGTGCGCGGCGCCCAGCCCCGGGGGCGCGGCGTGCTCCTCGACCTCGGCCTGGCCCATCGCCGCGGCGATCTCGCGGGCCGTCTCGGCGGCCAGCGGCAGGCCCCGGCTGGCGGCCACGGCGCGCACCGCCCGCCCGATCGAGGCGTTGATCACCATCGAGGTGATGGTCGCGCCGGTGATCGCGTCGACCACCTCGGTATCGGGCCCGGGGCGCCCGCCCATGCGGATGCGCTTGAGCGCGTCCTTGCCGCGATACTGCTCGACGTAGGCGGCGAGCGCCGCCTCGCTCACCCCGGCACCGAGGATCGGCTCCTGGTGGTGGACGATGCGCAGGCCACGGATGTGGCCGTCGGTTCCGAGGGCCACCAGGACGCTGATCGGCTTGCCCGAGTAGGCCGGGATCGGCGCGATCCGGTCGGTCAGCAGGGCATAGCCGAGCAGCCGCTCGGGCCCGAGCACCGCGGCGGCCGGCGGCTGGCCGTTGAGCTCGTCGACATGCACCGCCTCGGGGAAGAACTCGAGCACCTGCTCGACGACCTCGGGGGCGAGCGCCTCGCCGGCCGCCCCGGCGCCGCTGGCGGCGAGCCCGAGCAGCAGGACCGCCACGAGCCGCCAGGTCATCCGCATCGCATCCCTTCCCCGAGCCACCCCGCGATTCCCGCCCCGGGCGGGGGGGCTGTGCCTTGACCTGGGTCAAGTGCCGCCCGGCGGGGCCCGGGTAGGCCGCATCCGGGCAGGGCGCACGGCACGGCGCCCGCGGCCGTGAATCGCCGGGCGAGGCGGGATAAGCTCGCGCTCCTCCAGTAGTGTCGGCAGACAGGGGGCTCGATGAAGGATCGTGGCAGAGGGGGGGGCGCGCGGCTGGCCTCGCTGCTGCTCGCCGCGGCGCTCGCCGCGCTGGCGCCCGGCGCGGTGGCGGCGGCCTCGCTGGCCGGCCCGACCATGGGCACCCGCTACCTGGTGCGTCTTCCCGGCACCCTCGACGAGGCGCGCCGCGCCGGCCTGCAGCGGCGCGTCGAGGCGCTGCTCGCCGGCATCGAGCAGCGCCTCTCGAGCTACCGCCCGGACTCCGAGGTGTCGCGCTTCAACGCCGCCCGCACGCGCGCCCCGGTCCCGGTGTCGGCCGACTTTCTCGAGGTGGCGCGGGTGGCCGAGGAGGTCAGTCGCTGGTCGGCGGGGGCCTTCGACATCACTGTCGCCCCGCTGGTGGCGCTGTGGGGCTTCGGGCCGTGGGGACCGCCGCGGGCAGTGCCCGCGGCGGCGGCCATCGAGGCGGCCCGCGCCCGGGTCGACTACCGGCTGCTCGAGATCGACCCGCGCGCCGCGACGCTGCGCAAGCGGCGCCCGGACCTGGCCGTCGATCTCGGCGGGATCGCCAAGGGCTACGCGGTCGACGCGCTCGCCGCGCTGCTCGCCGCCGAGGGGTGGCGCGACCACCTGGTCGAGATCGGCGGCGAGGTGCGCGCCGCGGGACGGGCCGGTGGAGGGCGGCGGTGGCGGGTGGCGATCGAGCGCCCCGATCCGGCGCAGGCCGCCGCCCACGTGCTGGCGCTGCGCGACGAGGCGGTCGCCAGCTCCGGCGACTACCGCGACTACTTCGTCTCCGCGGGGGTGCGCTACTCGCACACCATCGACCCGCGCAGCGGGCGCCCGATCGCCCACGGGCTGGCGGCAGTCAGCGTCATCCAGGCGGATGCGACCCGGGCCGACGCGCTGGCCACCGCGCTGATGGTGCTCGGCCCCGAGGCCGGGCTGGCCGCGGCCCGGGCGGCGCGGATCCCGGCGCTGCTCGTGGCCCGCACGTGCAGCGCCGGACGCTGCCGGCTCAGTGAGCGGATGACCGCGCCGTTTCGCGAGCGGCTGCTTGACTGAGGGTCTCACGATGGAGCACCTGCCGATCTTTCTCGACCTGCGCGGGCGGCGCTGCCTGGTGGCCGGCGCCGGCCCGGTCGGGGTGCGCAAGGCGCGCCTGCTGCTCGGCGCCGGGGCGCGAGTCGAGGTGGTCGCGCCGAGGGCCGCTCCCGAGCTGGCGAGCCTCGAGCCCCGGGCACGGCTGCGCCACCTGGCGCGGGCCTTCGAGCCGGCCGATCTCGACGGCTGCGCGCTGGCCATCGCGGCGACCGGCGATCGGGCCGTGAACCGCGCGCTGGCCGCCGCGGCCGGCGCGCGGGGGGTGCCGGTCAATGTCGTCGACGACCCGCTGCTCTGCACCTTCCTGATGCCCTCGATCGTCGATCGCTCGCCGCTGGTGGTCGCGATCGGCAGCGGCGGGGCCTCGCCGGTGCTGGTCCGGCTGGTGCGGGCCCGCATCGAGGGGCTGCTGGCGCCGCGGCTCGGCCGGCTGGCCGCGCTCGCCGGCCAGTTCCGCGAGCAGGTCAAGGCCAGCGGGATGGGGACCAGCGAGCGGCGCCGGTTCTGGGAACGGGTTCTCGACGGGCCGATCGCCGAGCTGGTCTACGCGGGGCGCGACGAGCAGGCCCGCCGCGCGCTGTCCGCCGCCCTGGGTGGCGGTGGCGCGGCGGGCGGCAAGGAGCTCTGGGTGCTTGCGGGCGGGGCGGGCGAGCCGGATCTGCTCACCCTGCGGGCACTGCGCGTGCTCCAGCAGGCCGATCTGGTGCTCTGCGAGGAGGGGGTCGAGGAGGGGGTGGCGGCGCTCGCCCGGCGTGACGCCGAGCGCCGGGCGGTCGTGCCCGGTGGCGAGGCCGCCGCGCTCGAGCGGGCCCTCGAGCGCGGCGAGCGGGTGGCCTGGATCTGCGCGAGCCAGCCCGGCGCCGGCCTCATCGAGGCCATCGATCGCGCCCGCCGGCGCGGCGTCGCTGTCGAGCGGCTCGGCTAGCCGCCCGGGCCGGCGGCAGCGCCGTTCGCCGGCCCCTCCCGGCGCGGGCACATCGCCCAGAGCACCACGATCACGAAGAGCAGGCCACCGATGATCGCGATCAGTCCGCCGAGCCCCATCAGCCCCATGCCGAGCAGCTTGGGCAGGCTGTCGAGCCCCTGCTCGAGGCCCGCGGTCTTGCGCGCCACCCCGTAGCCGCCCGAGATCGCCAGCCCGGTGATGTGCAGGAGCTGCCCGGCGGCGTAGACGAGCGGCTGCCAGGTCGCCAGGCGCAGCGGCGGCGCGCGGTAGCCGAGCACCGGCAGCAGGTGGTAGGTGAGCCCCATGAAGGCCAGCGTCACGCCGACGATCGAGCCGTGGTAGTGGGCGGGGATGACCACGTTGACGCCGCGGATGAGAAAGCCGAGCACCCCGCCGGCGGTGAACAGCAGCAGCGAGCAGAGCAGCCCGGTCCAGGCCGGACGCTGCGCGGCCGAGGGACCGGGACCGCGCAGCGCAGCGAGCGCGGTGGCGATGAGCAGCGGCACGGCGAGCAGCCCCCCGTCGCTCATCAGCCGGGCGAAGCCGGCCGTCGAGCGTGCCGATCCCGGCGCCGAGGAGACCAGCAGCCACAGGCCGACGGTCAGCGCCGGCAGCGCGGCGAGCACCATCAGCGCCACCCCGGCGGTGTCGCCGAGCGCGGCGCGCGGGCGGCTGGCACGGACCAGCCACAGCCAGGCGGCCAGCATCAGCACGGTGTAGGCGAACTGGAGAATGTGCCCGGGACCCCAGAAGAGCACCTCGAAGTAGTGGGTCGGGGAGCCGGTGGCCGGCATTCGCAGCCAGGTCCAGAGCAGCGCGAGGAGCGCCAGCAGGGTGATCAGCGCGCCGAGCAGGCTGCCGGCGCGCACCGCCGCGTCGCCGAGCGGCGTGGGCGGGTGACGGATGTCGCCGGCGACCAGCACGCACTTGACCAGGCAGCCGAGCGCGAACAGGGTCAGGCCGGCGAAGAACACCGGCTGCTGGAGGATCGGCACGTAGTTGTTGAGCAGCGGCCGGGCGTCCGGGAAGAAGGCGGCCAGGGTCACGCCGGCGGTGCCCAGCGCGGCGGCGCCGAGCGCGGCCCGCTCGGCGGCGAGCCGGCGCGGTGGCCGGGCCAGGGTCCAGAGCACCCCGCCGAAGGCGAGGAACCAGATCAGCACCGAGAGGTCGACGTGGACCACCAGCGCGGTCCGGAAGAAGTCGATGCCCGGCACCCGGCTCTGCACTCCGGGGGTGCGCAGCGCGACCAGCAGCACCGAGAACACCCCCGAGGCGAGCAGGGCGGCGATCCCGAGCACCAGCCAGCCGCGGGCGAGGGTGCGTTGCGTCGAGTCCATGACGATGGCTCCTTGAGGCGGCACGGGGCCGGCAAAGCATAACCGAGGGTGGGCCGGGGGTGACCGGCGGGCATGCCCGGGTGCCGCCCGGGGCTTGTCTCGACGAGGCGCAGCCCTCATTCTCCAGCCCGCCGCCCGCGCCGCCCGGCGGCCGCACCCGTGCCTCGGCGAGGAGGTGGCATGCACTGGTTCCTGCTCTATGTCGCCATCGGCCTCGAGGTCGCCGGCACCACCGCGCTCAAGCTCAGCGACGGCCTGACCCGCTGGGGGGCCTTTGCCACCGCGCTCGGGCTGTACGCGGTCAGCTTCGGGCTGCTCGCGGTGACCCTGCGCCAGCTCCCGGTCAGCGTCGCCTACGCGGTGTGGGCCGGGGTGGGGACGCTGCTGGTCTCGGCGATCGGGATCGTCGCGCTCGGCGAGGGCCTCACCCCGGCGCGGGCGGCGTTCATCGCCATGATCATCGCCGGGGCGGTCGGGCTGCACCTCACCACCGGCGAGGGCTGAGAGTTTGTGAAAAAATCGCGCACCTACTGCGGACGCCCCTGGTCG
>CAZRGU010000095.1:0-4824 GCA_964599705.1 uncultured Ectothiorhodospiraceae bacterium
CTTCTGCGGGGTGGTCGGCTACAAGCCGAGCTTCGGCCTGATCTCGCGCCACCGGGTGCTCCAGCAGTCGCGCTGGCTCGACCAGGTCGGGGTGTTCGCCCGCGACATCGACGACGCGGCGCTGCTCGCCGAGGCCCTGATCGGGCACGACCCGCGCGACCCCGACACCCGCCCGCGCGCCCGCCCGCGGCTGCTCGCCGCGGCGCGCAGCGAGCCGCCGGTCACCCCGCACCTGGGGCTGGCACGCACCCCGCTCTGGGGGCAGGCCGACGAGGAGACCCGCGAGGCCTTCGCCGAGCTCGCCGAGGTGCTCGGCGAGGACCTCGAGGACATCACCCTGGCACCGCACTTCGAGCACGCGCTCGAGTGGCATCGCATCATCCTGGAGGCCGATCTGGCGCGCAGCTTCGAGCGCGAGTACCGCCAGGGGGGCTTGAGCGATCAGCTCGTCGAGATGATCGAGCGCGGCCGCGAGGTGCGCGCCATCGACTACAACGAGGCGCTCGGCGAGGTGGCGATGCTGCGCGCGCTGCTCGCCGATGCCTTCGAGCGCTGCGATGCGCTGATCACCCCGGCGACCCCCGGGGTCGCCCCGCAGGGGCTGGAGAGCACCGGCAGCCCGGCCTTCTGCACCATCTGGACGCTCTGCGGGCTGCCGGCCATCACCCTGCCGCTGATGCAGGGCGAGGGGGGGCTGCCGCTCGGTGTGCAGCTGGTCGGGCCGCTGGGCGACGATGCGCGGCTGCTGCGCACGGCGAGCTGGCTGGTGGGCCGTCTCGGCGAGGAGCTCGAGCCGCTCGACGACGGCGAGCAGCGCCCCACCGACTCGGCGGCCTAGGCCAGGGAGAGTCACGACATGGTCAACATCATCACCGGGCTGATCGCGATCATCGGGATGATCGTCTTCCTGGCCTTCTACGTGTGGCGCATTCCCTCGGTGGTCTTCTGGGTGATCACCGCCACGGTGATGGCGCTGGCCATCACCGACGTGGTCAAGGCGGTGCGCAGCGAGCGGCGCACCAACCGGGCGCGCGACGAGGCGGCTCAGTCCCGGGGGGAGTAGAGCCGGTACAGCGCGCTGTGGTCGAGCTCGCCGTCACCGGCCTCGACCAGCCGCTCATACAGGGAGAGGTTGAGGCGGGTCGCCGGCAGCTCGAGCCCGAGGGCCTCGCCGAGCTCCAGGGCCTGGCGCATGTCCTTGCGCTGGGTCACGACCTTGCCGCCGGGGCGGAACTCGCCCTCGATCATGCGCTGCCCGTGCAGCTCGAGGATCCGCGAGCCGGCAAACCCGCCCATCAGCGCCTCGCGCACCCGCGCCGGGTCGACCCCGGCGGCGCGGGCCAGGGCCAGCGCCTCGGCCACCGCGCCGATGGTCAGGCCGACGATCACCTGGTTGGCGGCCTTGGCGGTCTGCCCGGCGCCGAGCCCGCCGACGTGGGTGATGTTGCGCCCGAGGACCTCGAAGATCGGCAGGGCGCGGGCAAAGGCCGGCTCGCTTCCCCCGGCCATGATCGAGAGGCTCGCCTCGCGGGCCCCGACCTCGCCGCCGGAGACCGGGGCGTCGAGCAGCTCGGCGCCGCGCTCGGCGAGCCGCGCGCCGAGCTCGCGGGTCACCGCGACCGCCGTGGTGCCCATGTCGATGACCAGGGTGGCGGGCCCGGCCCGCTCGAGGATCCCGGCCGGGCCGCCGATCACCGCCCGCACCGCGTCGCTGTCGGCGACCATGACGATCACGGTCTCGGCCCGCGCGGCGACCTCGGCCGGCGAGCCGGCCGGCTCCATGCCCTCGGCGGCGAGCGCCTCGAGCGGCGCGCGGCTGCGGTTGTGGATGACCAGGTGAGCCCCGGCCGCGGCCAGGTTGCGGCTCATCGGCCGGCCCATCAGCCCGAGGCCGATGAAGCCGATGGTGGTGCCCTCCAGTGCGCCCATCGCCTGCTCCCGGTGTCGCCAGCGCGCGGATCGTAACCCATCGGCCGGCCGCTATACTCGCCGCGATGAACCCTCTCCACGCGCGCACGACGCCGCGCCTGGCGCTCCTCGCAGCCCTCGTGCTCCTGGCGCTCGCCGGCTGCCAGGAGCGCGACCCGACGCTGCTGCGCTTCGGGCTGGGCGCGGCGCCGCGCAACCTCGATCCCCGCTTCGCCACCGATGCCGCCTCGAGCCGGGTGGTGCGCCTGATCTACGAGCGGCTGGTCGACTTCGACGAGCGCTTCCGCCCGGTGCCCGGGATCGCCCGCTGGCGCCGCGAGGGAGCGCGGCGCTGGCGCTTCGAGCTCACCGGCGAGCACCGCTTCAGCGACGGCACGCCGCTCACCGCCGCCGACGTCAAGGCCACCTACGAGTCGGTGCTCGACCCGGCGACCGGCTCGCCGCACCGCGGCTCGCTGGCGACCATCGAGCGCATCGAGCTGCTCGGACCGCGCGCCCTGCGCTTCGTCCTGGCCCGCCCCGACCCGCTCTTCCCGGGGCGCCTGGCGGTCGGCATCGTGCCGGCCGCGGCGCTCGCCGCGGGGCGCAACCTGGCCCGCGAGCCGCTCGGCAGCGGGCCCTTCGAGCTCCTCTCCTGGGACGGCGAGCAGCGCCTGCGGCTGCGCCGGCGCCGCGACCGGCAGCGCTTCGAGCTGGTCCGGGTGCCCAATCCGACCGTGCGCCTGCTCAAGCTGGTGCGCGGCGAGGTCGACATGCTCCAGGGCGATCTGCCCCCCGAGCTGGTGGCCTGGGCCGAGGAGCGCGGCTCGGTGCGGGTGCTGCGCCGCCCCGGGACCACCTTCGCCTACCTCGGCTTCAACCTCGAGGACCCGGTGAGCGGCCGCCTGGCGGTGCGCCAGGCGGTGGCCCACGCCATCGACCGCCAGGCGATCATCCGCTACATCCTCGGCGGCGCGGCGCGCCCGGCGGCCACCATCCTGCCCCCCGAGCACTGGGCCGGGGCGCCGCGGCTGCGCCCGCCGGCCTTCGATCCGGCCCGCGCGCGCGCCATCCTGGCCGCCGCCGGCCTGGTCGGGAAGCACCGCCCGCGGCTGGTCTACAAGACCTCGGCCGACCCCTTCCGGGTGCGCCTGGCCACCGTCATCCAGGCCCAGCTCGAGCGCGCCGGGATCGAGGTCGAGGTGCGCAGCTACGACTGGGGCACCTTCTACGGGGATGTCAAGGCCGGGCGCTTCCAGATGTACAGCCTGGCCTGGATCGGGGTGAAGCTGCCCGACATCTTCCGCTACACGATGCACAGCGAGGCGGTGCCGCCGGCCGGGGCCAACCGCGGCCGCTACCGCAGCGCCCGCGCCGACGCCCTGATCGAGGCGGCCGAGCAGGCCGCAGACCCCGCCGAGCAGGCTCGCCTGTACCGCGAGCTCCAGGCGCTGCTGCTCGCCGACCTGCCCTACGTGCCGCTCTGGTACGAGGACCAGGTGTTCGTCTCGAGGGCCCGGGTGCGCGGCTTCCGGGTCGCGCCCGACGGCGGCTGGGAGGGTCTGGCCGGGGTGGCCGCGATCGGCGCGGAGGGGCGCCGGTGAGCGGGGCCGCCCTGATCGTCCGGGTCTCGCTCGCCGGCCAGGCGCTGTGGCTCGAGCGCGCCGGCCTCGAGCTCGCCCGCTGGCCGGTCTCGACCGCGGCCAACGGCCCGGGCGAGCGCCTCGGGAGCGGCTGCACGCCGCGTGGCTGGCACCAGATCCGGGCCTGCATCGGTGCCGGCGCGCCGCCCGGCACGGTGTTCGTCGGGCGCCGCCCGAGCGGCGAGATCTACTCGCCGGCGCTGGCCCGCCGCCATCCGGGGCGCGACTGGATCCTCACCCGGATCCTGTGGCTGAGCGGGCTCGAGCGCGGGCGCAACCGGCTCGGCGAGGTCGACACCATGCGCCGCTACATCTACATCCACGGCTGCCCGGACGAGGTCCGCCTGGGCAGGCCCGGGTCGGGCGGCTGCATCCGGATGCGCAACGCCGCCGTCATCGAGCTCTTCGAGCGGGTCGGCCCCGGCACCCGGGTGCTGATCAGCGAGTAGCCGTGGCCAGCCGCTGCTGGGCACGGAGCAGGTGGTCGAGCACCTCGAGGTCGCGCTCCTCGAGCGCCATCGCCGCGTCGGCCCACACCTCGACGGCCCGCACCATGGCCCGGTAGTCGACCGGGTCGCCGGCCAGCACCGCGCGGCGCAGCGCGGTCTCGGCGCGGTGCCGGCGCCGGTGCAGGCGCACGTAGCGCTCGACCGCGGCCACGCCCTCGCCCTCCTCGGCGAGCACGTCGACCAGCCCCATGTCGTAGCACTCCTCGGCGCTGTAGGTGCGCCCGCCGAGGATCAGCTGCTCGGCCCGGGCCGGTGGCAGGCGGCGGCTGAGGAGCTGGTAGGCGCCCATCCCCGGGAACAGGTTGAACAGCACCTCGGGAAGGCCGAAGCGCGCGCCGCGCTCGGCGACCACCACGTTGGCGGCCAGCGCGCACTCGAACCCGCCGCCGAGGGCCTGTCCCTGGACCAGGCTGATGGTGATCACCGGCAGGTCGTAGCTCACCGCGGTGGTGTAGACCAGATCGACGCACTCGCGCCCGTAGCGCAGCAGCGCATCGCGCTCGCCGCGCCGGACCAGCGTGCGGAACAGGGCGAGGTCACCGCCGAGGCTGAACACCCCGGGGATCCGCGAGGCGAAGACCTGGTAGCGCAGCCGCTCGACGCTGCCCGCGGCCAGCTCGGCGCGCACCCGGCGCGCCACCTCGCGCTGGCCGCGGCGCAGGGCGCCGACCAGCGCCGGGGTGAAGCAGACCGGCGCCTCGGGGCGCAGGGTCGCCCACAGCACCCCGTAGCTCGGGTCGAAGCGGGTCTCGTAGAGGTGCGGC
>CAZRGU010000095.1:4924-12064 GCA_964599705.1 uncultured Ectothiorhodospiraceae bacterium
CCCCCCCGACCGCAGGCAGGGCCTGCGCCGGCGCGCGGCCCTCGTGGGGCGGCGCGCCGGGCGCCGTGGTGTGCTGCGATTCGGTAACCGAACGTAACTCCGCGCGAGCGGTGGACTGTAAGCGCGACATCTCGACAACCCTCCCCCTGGGGATGATCCGCGCCCGGTTTGCCCCCCCCGGGCGGCGGTATCGTCCTCCGTCACCTCACCCGATCCGCAGGATCGGCGCCCGGGGCGAACTCCCAGCCCCATGCCGCGTGATTGTGCCCCAACGCAACGATCGAGAACGGTAACGGCAGGTAATCGTTGGTGAACTTTGGTAGCAAATCGTGATCTTCTGTTGGGCCGCAGGAGGACGGCTCGTATCATCGGCGCAGGGGCCGCGAGGTGCCGGGCTGCCGGGTGGCGGGAGCCGGGCATGAAGGGGGTGGAATGGAATCGACCATGAACGGGCACGGCCGCGGCGCGAGCGACGTCGAGGCCCGGGTCCTCAACGTGTTCCGCGAGGTGCTGGCGCTCGAGGATCGTCCGCTCGGCCTCGACAGCGACATCCGCGAGGAGCTGGCCGCCGACTCGCTCGATCAGCTCTCGCTGTTCATGGCGCTCGAGGACGAGTTCGGCGGCTCGATCCCGGAGGCCGAGGCCGACGCCCTGCGCACGGTCGGCGACGTCGTCGCCTACATCGAGCGGCGTCTGGCCGAGGCCTCGGGGGGATGAGCCGCAGGGTCGCGATCACCGGCATCGGGGTCTGCGCGGCCAACGGAGCCTCGCGCGAGGCATTCTGGGAGGCGTGCCTCGCGGGGCGGGCGGTGGTCGAACCGATCCCGGAGCGCTGGCGGCGGTTTGCCGACTTCGCCTCCGGGCTGTGGGCGCCGCTGCCGGCGCGCGAGGAGCTGCTCGCCGGGTTCGGGCGGGTCGAGCGGGCGCAGAACGACCCGGTCTCGCTGCTCGCCCTGGGGGCGGCCCGCGAGGCCCTCGAGCAGGCCGGCTTCGAGCTCGAGCTGCGCGACCGGCGCGCCGGCATCGCCGCCGTCGAGGGGCTGTCCGGCGGGCGCACCGGGGTGTGGATGGGCACCGGGATCGGGGGGGCGCACAGCTTCCTCGGCAACCACACGGTGCATCTCCTCGAGCGCCCGCGCCGGGCGCTGGCCGAGCGCGCCGGGAGCGCCGAGGGAATCGACGAGGTGCTCGCCGATCTGGCCCACGGCCCGCGCTTCAATCCCTTCGTGGTCTCGATGCTGATGCCCAACGCGGTCTCGGCGATCCTCGGCATCCGGCTCTCGCTGCGCGGGCCCAACCTGACCGTGGCGCTGGCCTGCGCCTCGGGGACGGCGGCCCTCGGCGAGGCCTACCGGGCGGTGCGCGCCGGCGCGGTCGATGCCGCCCTGGCCGGCGGGGCCGAGTACCTCGACGACGAGCACGGCGGGATCTTCCGGGGCTTCGACATCGCCCGGGTGCTGGTGCGCGACTGCGCCGAGCCGGCCCGGGCCAATCGGCCCTTCGACCGGCGCCGCTCCGGGTTCCTCTACTCGCAGGGGGGGGCGGCGGTGCTGGTGCTCGAGGAGCTCGAGGCGGCCCGGCGCCGGGGGGCGCGGCCGATCGCCGAGCTGGTCGGCTACGGGGAGAGCTTCGATGCCCACAGCGTGATGGCCATCGAGCCCGATGCGCGGGCCGCCGAGCGGGCCGTGCGCGCGGCCCTGGCCGAGGCCGGGGCCGCGCCCGGCGAGGTCGACTACGTCAACGCCCACGGCACCGGGACGGTGGCCAACGACCAGGCCGAGGCCGCGCTCATCGAGCGGATCTTCGGCCGGGCGGTCGCGGTCAACTCGACCAAGGCCCTGATCGGGCACGCGATCGGCGCGGCCGGCGCGATCGAGGCGGCGGTCGCGGCGCTCAGCCTGCGCGACCAGCGCACCCATCCCTGCGTGAACCTCGAGGAGCCGATCGCCGCGCTCGACTTCGTGCGCGACGCCGGTCCGCGCGAGCTGCGCCTCGCGCTCAGCCAGTCGTTCGGCTTCGGCGGCCACAACGCGGCGGTCCTGCTGCGCCGCGTCGAGTGAGTGCGGGTCGGTGCGCGAGCCCCCGGCGCAGGCGCCCGTCGCGCGCGTGGGGTCGTGGCGCTGGGCGCTCGCCCAGCCGGCGCGCCGCCCGGCGCTGCTCGCCGGTGCCTGCCTGCTGATCGCCGCGCTCTCGATCGCGGGGCTGGCCCGGCTGCGCCTCGACGACGACTACCGCGCCTTTCTCGACCGTGACGACCCGGCGCTCAAGGCCCTCGAGGCCTTCGAGCGGGTCTACTCGCACACCGAGCAGGTGCTGCTGGTGGTGGTGCCCGAGGGCGGCTCGGTGTTCACGCCGGCGGTGCTCGCCGCGGTCGCCGAGCTGACCGAGGCCGCCTGGCGGCTGCCGTTCGCCCAGCGGGTCGACTCGCTGAGCAACTTCCAGCGCATCCTGGCCCGTGGCGACGAGCTCGAGGTGCGCCCGCTGGTCGAGCCCGGGGTGCCGATCGACGCCTCGGCGGCGCGGGCGCTCCGTGAGCTCGCCCTGGCCGAGCCGGCGCTGCGCCGGCGGCTGGTCTCGGAGCGTGGCGACGTGACCGCGGTGGCCGTGCGCTTCGGCTTCGACGGCGCCCCGGCGGGCTACAGCGAGATCGTCGACCAGGCCGCGCGCGCGCTCGCCGCGCGCTTCGCCGCCGAGCACCCCGGCATCGAGCTGCGCCTGACCGGCAACGTGCTCCTCGATGCCGCCTTTCCCAAGGCCACCCGCGCCGACCTCGAGACCCTGGTGCCGGTCATGTACCTGGTGATCGGCGTGGTGATGGCGCTGCTGCTGCGCTCGCTGGCCGCCGCGCTGCTCACCCTCGCGGTGGTCGGGCTCGCGGCGGCCACCGCGCTCGGCTGGGCGGGCTGGCTCGGCATCCCGATCACGGCCGCCTCGGCCGACGCCCCGACCATCATCATGACCCTGGCGGTGGCCGACTGCATTCACATCCTCAGCCGCTACCTCGGCGAGCGCGGCGCCGGCTGCCCGCCGGAGGCCGCCCTGGAGCGTTCGCTGGCGCTCACCGCGGTGCCGGTGACCCTGACCAGCCTGACCACCCTGGTCGGCTTCCTGAGCCTCAACTTCTCCGACTCGCCGGCCTTCCGCGGGCTCGGCAACATCACCGCGGTCGGGGTCGCCGCCGCCTACCTCTATGCCGTGGTGCTGCTGCCCGCGGCGCTCGCCTGGAGCGGGCATCGGATCACCGGGTCGGGGCGGCGGCGGGCGCTGCCGCGCTACCGCGGGCTGGCCCGCTGGGTGATCGGGCAGCGCCGCGCGGTGCTGGTGGTGGCGGCCGTGGCGGTGGCCGGTGCCGCGGCCGCGCTGCCCGGGCTGCGCCTCAACGATCGCTTCGTCGACTACTTCGACGAGTCGGTGCCGTTCCGGCGCGACACCGAGTTCACCATGGAGCGGCTCACCGGGATCTACCGGATCCACTACTCGCTGCCGGCCGGCGGCGCCGACGGCATCCACGAGCCGGCCTACCTCGAGCGGGTCGAGGCCTTCGCGCGCTGGCTGCGCGCCCAGCCCGGGGTGGTCCACGTCGACGCCCTGACCGATCTGCTCAAGCGCCTCAACCGCGGCTTCCACGGCGACGACCCGGCCTGGTACCGGCTCCCCGAGAGCCGCGATCTGGCCGCTCAGCTGCTTCTCGTCTACCAGCTCTCGGTGCCCTTCGGTCTCGACGTCAACGACACCATCGCGGTCGACGGCAGCGCCAGCCGCCTGACCGTGACCCTCGAGAACCTCGACAACGCCAGCCTCGAGGCGCTGGCCGCGCGCGCCGACGGCTGGCTGCGCGCCAACGCCCCCCCGGCGATGCAGACCCGCGCGGTGGGCACGCCGCTGGTCTTCGCGCTGCTCGCCAAGCGCAACATCCGCTCGATGCTCGAGGGCACCGCCTGGGCGCTGCTGCTGATCGCGGCGGTGCTGGTGGTGACCCTGCGCGATCTGCCGATGGGGCTGCTCAGCCTGGTGCCCAACGTGGTCCCGGCGGTGCTCGCCTACGGGGTGTGGGCACTGGCGGTCGGCGAGCTCGGCCTGGCGCTCTCGGTGGTCACCGCGATGACCCTCGGGGTGGTGGTCGACGACACGGTGCACTTCCTGAGCAGCTACCTCGACGCGCGCCGCCGGCTCGGGGCCTCGGCCGAGCGGGCCGTCGAGCACGCCTTCGCCCACGTCGGCCAGGCGCTGGTCGCCACCAGCGCCATCCTGATCGCCGGCTTCGCGGTGCTCTCGACCTCGTCGTACGCGATCAACCAGGGCCTCGGGCGGATGACCGCCCTGATCATCGCCATCGCGCTGGTCGCCGACCTCAGCTTGCTGCCGGCCCTCCTGCTCGCGCTGGCGAGGCGCCGCGGCGAGTAGCGATCGGGCGGACCTCGGCCGGGCCGCCGTCGTGGGGGCGGCGCTCGAGGTGGGCGCGCAGCGCCCCGTGGACGCGCTCGAGCTCGCGCTCCACGCTCTCGAGGATGCGCCTGCCCTCGCGCTCGGCCGTCCCGCCCTCGAGGGTCGCCAGGCGCCGGGCGAGGTGGGCCAGACCGCTTGCCCCGATGGTCTCGGCGCTGCCCTCGAGCTCCGCGGCCAGCTCGCGCAGACGCTGGTGATGGCCCAGCGCATGGGCGCGCTTGATCTCGAGCAGGGCGGTCTCGGCCTCGCGGGTGAAGCCGGCCGCCAGGTCGCCGACGAAGCCGGTGTCGGCGCTCAACCGCTCGAGCCGCACCAGCTTGTTGACGTCGATGATCCGGCGCACCCGGGTCGCCGGGCTGCGCTGGTACAGCGCGGTCGGCTCGACCGGCGGGCCGGGCGAGGGCTGGCGCCCGGTCGCGGCGGTCGACTCGACCGCCTCGATCAGGCGGCCGGGATCGATCGGCTTGGTCAGGTAGGCGTTGACCCCGGCCTCCTCGCAGGCGGCCAGCGCGTCGGTGGTCGCGTCGGCGGTGAGCACGATGAACGGCACCTCGCGCTGCGGGGCGGTCACCCGGTAGAGCTTGACGACCTCGAGCCCGTCGAGCTCGGGCATGTGCATGTCGACGATCGCCAGATCGAACTCACCGCGCTCGAGCGCGGCGAGCGCCCCGCGCCCGTCCTCGACGACCTCGACTTGGTGGCCGGCCTGCTCGAGGATGCGGCTGGCGACCTTGCGATTGACGGCATGATCGTCGGCGATCAGCACCCGCAGGCGCCGGTGGGCGGCGTCGGGGCGCTGCTCGACGGCTTCCTGGGCGGTGTCCGTGCCGGCCCGCCGGCTGGCGGCCGCGTGCACCGCGTTGGCGAGCAGGTGCGGCTCGAGCAGCGGCCCGAGACGGGAGACATAGCCGGTCGGCGGCGGCGCGTCGCTGGCCTCGGCGTCGATCAGCACCAGCCCCGGGCAGCCGAGCGAGCGATCGCTGCCGACCGCGGCGGCGATCTCGCCGGGGTGGATGTCGATGGTGGCCGCATCGACCAGCACCGCGTCGAACGGGCGCCCCTCGGCGACCGCGTTGACCATGCAGGCGAGGGCCTGGGCCGCCCCCGCGGCGCGCTCGCATCCCCCGGCCAGCGCCGCGATCCGCGCGGCGCGCTCGCCGGCCCCGGGCCCGCAGGCGAGCAGCACCCGCTCGGCGCCCGCCGGCTGCGCTCCGGGAAGGCCCTGGCCGGCGTCCCGTCCGCGCTCGGCGGCCTGCCCGAAGCCGAGCACGAACCAGAACCGGCTGCCCTGTCCGGGGGCGCTCTGCAGGCCGATGGTGCCGCCCATCAGCTCGACGAGCTGGCGGCTGATCGCGGTGCCCAGCCCGGTGCCGCCGTAGCGCCGGGTGATCGACTCGTCGGCCTGGGCGAAGGTCTCGAAGATCCGCGCCTGCTCCTCGGGGGCGATGCCGATCCCGGTGTCGATCACCTCGAAGCGGATCATGAGCTGCTCGCCCTCGTCGGGGAGCCGGGTGACGCGCAGCTCGACACCGCCCTTCTCGGTGAACTTGATCGCGTTCGAGGCGAGGTTGATGAGCACCTGGCGCAGGTGGTGGGGATCGCCGTAGACCTGGTAGGGGACCCGTGGATCGATGAACACGTCGAGGCGCAGCCCCTTCTCGGCCGCTTGCGGCTCGAGCATCCGGCCGGTGGTGGTGACCAGGCGGTGCAGGTCGCACTCGGTCTTCTCGACGGCGAGCTTGCCGGCCTCGATCTTGGAGATGTCGAGGATGTCGTTGACCAGCGAGAGCAGGGTGTGGCCGGAGGCGAGGATGGTCTCGACGAAGTCGTGCTGCTCGTGGTCGAGGCGGGTGCGCACCAGCAGGTTGCTCAGCCCGATGATGCCGTTGAGCGGGGTGCGGATCTCGTGGCTCATGGTCGCCAGGAAGCGGCTCTTGGCCTGGTTGGCCCGCTCGGCCCGCTTGATGGCCTCGTTGATCCGGCGGATCAGGGCGACCACGTAGAGCGGCAGCACGATCAGGCCGAGCAGGACCCCGACCGCGAGGCCCTGGTGCTGGCTCCAGAAGGGGCTGGCCAGCGCGGCCAGCGCGAAGCCGGCGCAGCTCATCGCCATCGCCGGGAAGACATAG
The DNA here is from genome assembly GCA_964599705.1 of uncultured Ectothiorhodospiraceae bacterium. Lineage (GTDB taxonomy): Bacteria > Pseudomonadota > Gammaproteobacteria > HK1 > HK1 > CAZRGU01. The sequence goes on from CAZRGU010000095.1 coordinate 11,500, forward strand.
GCCATCCCGTAGCGCAGGCCGTTGCCGAAGGCGACCCAGAGGTAGACGATGAACAGCGGCGCCCCGACCTCGCCGGCCCCGTAGACCGCGTAGGAGATCAGCCCCATGTCGGTGGCCATGCCCAGGTAGCGGCGCACGATCGAGCGCTCGGGGCGCATCGCGATGGCCAGCAGCAGCCCGAGCCAGATCAGCAGGCTGGCCACCCCCACCACCCGGTAGTGCAGGTAGGTGCTGTCGCCCGGCTGCGGGTCGAAGACCCCCCGCGCGTAGAGGTAGCCGAGGACCACGATGCCGATCAGCAGGCGCAGGGTCGCCTGCTCGCCCTCGGTGTCCGGGCACGACCGGATGCGCGCCACCAGGGCGCTCAGCCCGAGCTCAGGAATTCTTGCCCCGAAGCGCTTCATCGCTCACCGCCCCCCCCACGGCGCACGCGGGTACGCCCCTCCCGCGCCAGCCCATTCTAGCCCGCCCTGGCCGGGCGGCCGCCGAGCCGCCGGCCCCCTTCCGCCGGCCCCCTTCTGCCGGCCCCCGCCCTCAGTCCCGGCGCGGCCCGCGCCGCGCGCAG
>CAZRGU010000096.1:0-11820 GCA_964599705.1 uncultured Ectothiorhodospiraceae bacterium
TCGGTCCTCCACCCCGGGGTCGGTCCCCCATCCCGGCATTGGTTCTCCGGCGGGCATCGGCGGGGAGGCCAGGGAAGGGCGCGGGCCGCGGTGCCGGGGCTTTCAGTGCACCGGGTCGATCGGCTCGGGCGCCGGGGCTGCGTGGAGCGCCTCCCCCGACCCGCCGTCCTCGCCCGTCGCCGGCGGGGCGGATGCGCTCGGCGGGTTGCCGGTCGGGCCCGGCCGGCCGGCCGCCGGGGGCGCAGCGGTCAGCCCCGAGCGCAGGTAGGACGGCCGCGCCTCGCCTGCCACCGGTCGCTGCTCGCCCGCGGGCTCCGGCTCCGCGCCAGGGGTCGACCCGGGCTCGGAGCCCGGCATCGGCGCGGCGATCGGTGCGGCTCGGACCGCCGGCTCGGGCAGCGCGCGCAGGGCCGCGACCTGCTCGGGCCGGCAGGGCACGGCGAGGTAGTCGGTGGTCGGGAAGCGGGCGACGAACTCGGCGCGCGGGAACTCGAACGGAGCGCGCAGCGCGGCATCGATCCAGGAGGCCTTGCGGGTCCGGTAGCGGGGCGCGATCGAGGGCTCGTAGCCCTTCTCGCGCAGCTCGGCGAGGCGCCGGTCGAGGGAGCGGCGGCGGCTGTAGACGCCGAGCGAGATGGCGTTGGCCATGTCGCCGCGGGGGATGATGTAGATGTCGTCGATGCCCTCGGCACGCATCGTCCCGACCCGCGCCACGGCGTCGGCGCGGGTGGCCAGCGGCGGGAAGTAGATCCAGTAGAGCGCGATCTCGCGCCGCTCGCCGACCCGCGCGCGGGTGCTCGCCCCGAGCCCGGCCAGCCAGGCGTCGAGGGCCTCGACCTCCTCGGGGGTCTCGATCGGCCCGATGCTGAAGCAGCGCGCGGCGAGCGGCTCGGCCTCGCCGGCACCACTCGGCCCGCTCTCGGGCGGCTCGCCGGCCGGCGCCGCGGCCGGCTCGGCGAGCGCCGGGATCAGCGGCGCGCGCTCGCGCAGCTCGGCCGGGTCGACCTCGGAGAGCAGCAGCAGGCGGTTGACGTAGCTGCGCTCCCCGGGGACCGCCGCCGGTGGGGCCGCAGTGGGCGCCGCGGGCGGCTCGAGGTGGCGCAGCTCCCAGGCGAGCAGCGCCACGTTGCCGAGCAGCAGCAGGAAGAAGACCCGCCTCAACGACCGGCCCCGGCGATCACCGCCAGCCCCTCGAGGACCAGGTCGGGAACGCGCTGGTGGGGACGTCCGAGGGCCGCGGCGACCCGCGCCCCGTTGCCCCCGGTGACCAGCAGCGGCACCGGGCGCCCGAGGCGCGCCTCGAGCGCCGCGGCGAAGCGCTCGGCAAGCGCTGCCGCGGCGTGCAGCGCACCGCCGGCCACCGCCTCGGCGGTCGAGCGCGCGAACAGCGTCGAGCCGTCGGCGGGGACTTCCGGGATCCCCGGCGCGCGGCGGGTCAGCGCCTCGCGCATCAGCCCCAGCCCGGGACAGATGAGGCCGCCGAGGTGCTGCCCTCCGGGCCCCAGGGCGTCGAGGGTGAGGGCGGTGCCGCAGTCGAGGATCGCCGCGCCGGCCGGGCAGCGCCGGTGCGCCGCGATCAGCGCCGCCCAGCGGTCGGCGCCCAGGGTGGCCGGCTCCGGGTAGGCGCAGCGCACCCCGTGGGCCTCGCGCTCGGCCCCGACCCAGGCGACCTCGACGGCCCAGCGCCGGCGGGCCAGCGCGGCGATCGCCTCGCGCACCTCGAGGCGGGCGACGCTGCACCCGGTGGCCGCATCGACCGCTTCGATCCCGGCCCAGGAGCGGGCCAGCGCGGCGCCGGGCTCGCCGTCCTCGACCTCGACCTCGCCGCGCCCGGCCAGCTCGCCGCCAGCCCAGCGCGCCCACTTGATCGCCGAGTTGCCGGCATCGAGGAGCAGGATCACGGCGCGAGCCTCAGGCTGATCTCGCCGGCACGCACGGCCTGGGTGGCGGCTCCGCTGCGCACCAGCAGCGCGCCCTCACCATCGACCCCGCAGGCGGTGCCGCGCAGCGCCTCGCCGGCACCCGTGACCAGCACCTCGCGCCCGCGGGCGACGTCGCGTGCCGCCCAGCGCGCCGCGAAGGCCGCGAAGCCCTCGCCGGCGAAGCGCTCGAGGGCCGCGCCGAAGGCGTCGATCAGGGCCGCGGCGATGCGGTTGCGGGCCGCCAGGGCAGGCGGGCCGAGCTCGGCGACCGGCCGCCCGAGAGCTGCGCGCTCAGCGCCCGGTAGGCGCAGGTTGACGCCGATCCCGGCGATCACCCGGCAGCCCTCGCCGTGCGGGACGCTCTCGACCAGGATGCCGCCGAGCTTGGCGCCGCCGAGCACCAGGTCGTTGGGCCACTTGAGGCCGACCGGCCCCGGCGCCCAGGGCTCGAGGGCCTCGGCGGCGCCCACCCCGAGGGCCAGGCTCAGCCCGCCGAGCTCGCCGGCCGGGCGGGCCACCCCGGCGGCCAGCGACAGGTAGATGCCGGCCCCGAGCGGCGAGCGCCAGGTCCTTCCACGCCGCCCGCGCCCGCCGGTCTGGGCCTCGGCGAGGCAGGCGGCCGGGGCATCGCCAGGCACGCCACCGCGCCCCTGCCAAGAGCCGGTGGCGGCCGAGGCGGCACCGGGCTCCCCGGGGGATCCCGCGGTCCGGGCAGCACCGGTCAGGCCTGAATGTTGCGCCGAAGGGCCGGGTGCGGCCCGCGAACTCGCTCGGGGAACCGGGGCGGTGGCGGGCGCCCCTTGGGTCCGGGCCAACCGCAAGCTGGTCGAGTCGATCGCGAAGCAGACCTCGAGGGCGGCGAGCGGGCGTGCGAGCGCGCCGCGCAGGGTCGCGCCATCGAGCGGCTCGAGCCGGTGGGCAAGGCGCCAGCCAGCGGGCACCCGGGCGAGCTCGAGGCCGAGCGCGGCGAGCCGCGCGGCGGCGCTGCGCAGCTCGCGGGCCGAGCAGCCGAGCGCGGCGGCAAGCCCCGCCTGGTCATGGACCTGCCCGTCGGCGAGGCGCCGGTAGAGGGCCTCCTCGAGCTCCATGAAGGTCAGCTCCGGCGCGCGCCGCCGGAGAGCTCGCGCACCGCCTCGTCGAGCAGCTCGAGGTGCTCGGGCTCGGAGAGCCGGTGCCCGGCGCCCTTCACCAGGGTCACCCGCACGTCCTCGGCGGCGAGCCGCTCGGCCAGGCGCAGCGCCGTCTCCCAGGGCACGTCGGGGTCGGCCAGCCCCTGGAGCAGGCGCACCGGGCAGGCGAGCGGGATCGGGGCGCGCAGCAGCAGGTGGCTGCGCGCCTCCTCGATCAGCGCCAGGGTGAACGGGCACGGCTCCTCGTCGTACTCCGAGGGGACCAGCAGCCGACCCGCGCGCAGCAGCTCGGCGCGGGCCGCCTCGTCGAGCGCCTCCCAGACCAGCTCCTCGGTGAAGTCCGGGGCGGCGGCCACCCCGACCAGCCCGGCGACCCGCTCGGGCATGGCCAGCGCCACCAGCAGCATGATCCAGCCGCCCATGCTCGAGCCGACCAGCAGCAGGGGGCCCTCGGTGCACGCCTCGATGACGCTGCGCGCGTCCTCGGCCCAGGCCCCGATGGTGCCCTCCTCGAAGCGCCCCGAGGACTCGCCGTGGCCGCGGTAGTCGAGGCGCAGGAAGGCCTGGCCGCGCTCCCGGCAGCAGCGCTCGAGGTGCAGCGCCTTGCTGCCGCTCATGTCCGAGGCGTAGCCGCACAGGAAGACCACGGTGGGCCCGGCCCCGGGGGTGTGGCGGTAGGCGATGCGCGCCCCGTCGGGGCGCTCGAGGTGGCGCAGGGGGGCCTCGAACGGGCTCTCGGCAGCGGGCGCGTCGGTCACCGGCAGGGCACCTGCGGGGCTCGGGGTGGGCGGCGATTCTGCGCCACGGCCAGCGCCGGGACAAGGCGTCGCGGTCGAGCGCCGCTCAGGCCGACCACGTCCCGGCCCCCGCCGCGCGCGCCGCCTCCGCGAGCCGTTGCTCGAGGGCCGCGAGCGGAACGGCACGGCGCAGCGCAAGCTCGAGATAGGCGGCCTCGTAGGCGCTCAGTCGGTGCCGGCGCGCGAGCATCAGGATCCCCTCCTGATAACGGGGCGGGACACTGCTCTCGGCTACGATCGGGAGCGCTTCGCGAGCAAGGCGTCGAGCGCCTGCTCGGCCTGGTGGTAGCCGATCACCTCGTAGAGCTCCTCGCGGGTCTGCATGGCATCGAGCAGGTTCCGCTGGCTGCCCTCCTCGCGCAGGGTGCGATACAGGCGCAGCGCCGCGGCGCTCATCATCCGGAAGGCGCTGACCGGGTAGAGGGCCAGGGCGACGCCGGCCGCGCCGAGCTCCTCGAGGCCGAGCAGCGGGGTGCGTCCGAACTCGGTGAGGTTGGCGAGCACCGGGACCTCGACGGCGGCGCAGAAGGTCCGGAACGCCTCGAGGTCGGGAAGCGCCTCGGCGAAGATCATGTCGGCGCCGGCCGCCACGCAGGCCCGGGCCCGCTCGATGGCCGCCTCGAGCCCCTCGACCGCGTAGGCGTCGGTGCGCGCCATGATCACGAAGGCCGGGTCGTGGCGGGCCGCGACCGCGGCCCGGATCCGGGCGACCATCTCCTCGCTCGAGACCAGCACCTTGCCCGGCCGGTGCCCGCAGCGCTTGCTCTCGACCTGGTCCTCGATGTGGATCCCGGCCGCCCCGGCCCGCTCGAGCTCGCCGACCGTGCGGCGCATCATCGGCAGCGGCCCGAAGCCGGTGTCGGCGTCGACGAGCAGCGGCAGCGGGCAGGCCGCCGTGATCCGGCGCACCTCCTCGGCGACGTCGCCGAGCGTGGTCATGCCGAGATCGGGCAGCCCGAAGGCGGCGTTGGCAGTCCCCGCCCCCGAGAGGTAGATGGCCCGGAAGCCGGCCCGCTCGGCGAGCAGCGCGCAGTAGGCGTTGATCGTGCCGACCACCTGCAGCGGGCGCTCGGCGGCGAGCGCCGCGCGCAGCCGTGCCCCGGCGCTCCCTTGCTCCTCGCTCATCGCTTCCTCCCCGTTCGACTGGGCCATAATAGGCCGATGGCCAAGCCCGGCAAGCCCCGCGCGCCGCGCCGCGCCCGCACCCAGGCCGCGCGCGCCGACCGCCACGCCCTCTACCAGCAGGCCGTGCAGTGCGTCGAGGCCGAGATCGACTTCGTCGACGAGACCTTCGAGCGGCTGCGCCGGCGCAAGGCGCGGGTGCTGCGTGAGGACTTCTGCGGGACGGCGGCGAGCGCCTGCGAGTGGGTCCGGCGCCGGGCCGGCAACCGCGCCATCGCCGTCGATCTGGACGCCGAGGTCCAGGCCTGGGGGCGGGAGCACAACCTCGCCGCGCTGGGGCGCGCGGCGCGGCGCGTCGAGCTGGTGACCGCCGACGTCATGGACGTCGAGTGCCCTCCGGTCGACGTCGTGCTGGCGATGAACTTCAGCTACTGGATCTTCAAGGAGCGCGCCCGGATGCGCCGCTACTTCGAGCGGGTGCGCGAGGCGCTGGTCCCCGACGGGCTGTTCTTCCTGGATGCCTACGGCGGCTCGGAGGCCTTTCGCGAGCTGCGCGAGCGCACCCCCTGCAACGGCTTCACCTACATCTGGGAGCAGGCCGCCTACAACCCGATCACCGGGCACATGGTCTGCCACATCCACTTCCGCTTCCCGGACGGCTCGCGCATCAAGCGGGCCTTCACCTACCACTGGCGGCTGTGGACGCTGCCCGAGCTGCGCGAGATCCTCGCCGAGGCGGGGTTTGCCCGCTCGACGGTCTACTGGCAGGGCACCGACGAGGAGACCGGCGAGGGCAACGGCTGCTTCGAGCCGAGCGAGGAGGGCGAGGCCGACCCGGCCTGGATCTGCTACCTGGTCGCCGAGCGGTAGCGGCGCCGGTGGACCGATCGGGGCGCTCGCCGGGGGCGGGCACGGCGCGAGGTCGCCCTCGCCGGGCACGGCCGGCGCGCGGCACGGGGGCCGGTCGGTCGGGGACCATGGCCGTGGCCACGAGAGCAGGGGGAGCGAAGGAGATGGCCGACAGGCGCCGCCGCGCGCCAGGTGAGCCGGTGGCGGACACGCCGCTGGGGGCAGCGCTCGCCGCCCACCAGGCCCGCTGGCGGGCCGCGGCGGAGGGGCTGGCGCCGTCGAGCCGGGTGGTGCTCGAGCGGATCTGGGCCGAGCTGTGCGCCGCGCTGGCCATCGAGGCCGGCGCGGCCAGCGCCGCGGGCGCCCTGCTCGAGCGCTGGCGCGAGGCGGCCGGCGCGCTCGGCGCCACGCCCGGCGCCGAGCTGCCCGGCCTCGAGGTCCTCGAGGCGCTGCTCGGCGCGGCGGACGAGCCGCCGCCCGGTAGTGAGGGCGCGCCGGACGGCGGGGACGACCCCGAGGCGCTGCTCGCCCGCCACCGCGAGCGCCTCGAGCGCCTCGAGCGCGGCTACCTCGAGCGGGTCGCCGACGAGGCCCGGGTGCGCCAGCTCGCGGGGCTCGTCAACGCGCTCCTCGCCGCGCCGGAGCGGCGGTGAGCGCCGCGGCCGCCGCCCTCGCCGCCCAGGCCGCCGAGCGCCTCGAGCGCGCGGCGCGGGCCCTCGGTGCGCTCGGCGCGCTGCACGCCGGGGCCACGCCGCGCGAGCCCGTCTACCGCGAGGGCGGGCTGCGCCTGTACCGCTACCGGGCCCCGGGGGTACGCACCACCCGGCGCACGCCGATCCTGGTCGTCTACGCGCTGGTCAACCGGCCGACCATCCTCGACCTGGAGCCCGGGCGCTCGTTCCTGGCCGCCTTGCAGGCCGGCGGCCACCCGCTCTACCTGCTCGACTGGGGCGACCCGCAGCCCGGCGACCGCGACCGTCCCCTCGCCGAGTACGTGCGCGGGCGCCTGGCCCGCTGCGTGGCCGAGGTCGCGCACCGCCACGGCGAGCGCCCGGTGCACCTGGTCGGGGTCTGCCAGGGCGGGGTGCTGGCGCTGTGCCACGCCGCGCTCGCCCCGGAGACGGTCCGCCGCCTGGTGCTGATGGTCACCCCGGTCGACTTCCACACCCGCGCCGATCTGCTCGGGCTCTGGGCCCGCCACCTCGACGTCGACGCCCTGGCCGCGCGCCTCGGCAACGTCCCCGGGGCGCTGCTCAACTGGGCCTTCCTGGCCCTGCGCCCGTTCACCCTTGGGGCGGGCAAGTACCTCGAGGCCCTGGAGGCGCTCGGCTGCCCGGCGCGGGCGGCGAGCTTCGTGCGCATGGAGGGCTGGCTCGGCGACTGCCCCGACCAGCCCGGCGAGATGTTCCGCGGCTTCGTGCGCGCCTTCTACCAGGACAACGCCCTGCTGCGCGGCACCCTGACCCTGGGCGGGGAGCCGGTGCGCCTCGAGGCCCTGACCATGCCGGTGCTCAACTGCTACGCGACCCGCGACCACATCGTGCCGCCGGCCGCCGCCCGCGCCCTCGGGCGGCGGCTCGCCGGGCGCGACTACACGGCGCTCGCCTTTCGCGGCGGGCACATCGGGGTGTTCGTGAGCGCCGCGGCCCAGCGCAGCGTGGCGCCGCGGATCGTGGGCTGGCTCGCGGGGCGGGGCACGCGGCTGCGCGCGGCGGGCCGCTCACGACGGCGCGCCGCCCAGCACCCGGGCGCCGCATCGCGGGCACGGTGAGCGGCGCGCCCCGGGAGAAGGGTCCCCGCGGCAGTGTTACCCAAGGTATCATCCGGTGCGCGCGCGCGCGCACCGGCCCCCGCCGGACCCGGCGAAGTCGTTGAATCCACTGGGGGTCGCGCGGGAATGGATTTTGCTTCCCTGACCATACGAGGTCGCGCGTGGCATGCCGCGGCCGCGACGTCGGGAGGCACTGCAGCCGGGATCACGCGCCCGCGGGATGGACCGCCCGGGGCGTGTCGCGCGCGCGCAAGCGGGCCGATCGCAACGAGCGGCCCGCCGCGGCCCGCGCGCGAGGCGGGGTGGTGAGGTTTCACAGTCGGTAACGAGGTGCGCCATGGCAGAAAAAGAGGAAGCCCTGCAGACGTCCGAGGCCGAGATTGCCGTCCACTGGAAGGAGGAGGAGTACATCTATCCCTCCCCGCAGTTCATCGGCCAGGCGAACATGACCGACCCGGCCGTCTACGAGCGGTTCAGCCTCGAGAACTTCCCCGAGTGCTTCAAGGAATACGCCGACCTGCTCGACTGGGACGAGTACTGGCACACCACGCTCGACACCAGCGACGCGCCGTGCTGGAAGTGGTTCGTCGGCGGCAAGCTCAACGCCGCCTACAACTGTGTCGACCGCCACCTCGCCAAGAACAAGAACAAGACCGCCCTGCACTACGTTCCCGAGCCCGAGAACGAGCCGACCCAGCACGTCACCTACCAGGAGCTCTACGTGCGGGTCAACGAGACCGCCGCGCTGCTGCGCGACTTCTGCGGGCTGAAGGCCGGCGACCGGGTCACCCTGCACCTGCCGATGACCGCCGAGCTGCCGATCACGATGCTCGCCTGCGCGCGGCTCGGCGTGATCCACTCCGAGGTCTTCGGCGGCTTCAGCGGCAAGGCCTGCGCCGACCGGATCGTCGACTCGGGCAGCCACGTGCTGATCACCATGGACGCCTACTGGCGCAACGGCTCGCTGCTCGATCACAAGGAGAAGGCCGACATCGCCGTCGCCCAGGCCGAGGCCGAGGGCCAGAAGGTCGACAAGGTGCTCGTCTGGCAGCGCTACCCGGGCAAGTACTCGGCCGACACCCCGCTCGTCGAGGGCCGCGACTTCATCGTCAACGAGGTGATCAAGGAGTACCGCGGCGCGCGCGTGGCGCCGGTCTCGCTGCCCGCCGAGGCGCCGCTGTTCCTGATGTACACCAGCGGCACGACCGGCAAGCCGAAGGGCGCCCAGCACAGCATCGGCGGCTACCTCGCCTATGTCGCCGGGACCTCCAAGTACGTCCAGGACATCCACCCCGAGGACGTCTACTGGTGCATGGCCGACATCGGCTGGATCACCGGGCACTCCTACATCGTCTACGGGCCGCTGGCGCTCGCCGCCTCGAGCGTGCTCTACGAGGGGGTGCCGACCTACCCGGACGCGGGGCGCCCGTGGCGGATCGCCGAGGAGCTCGACGTCAACATCTTCCACACCGCGCCGACCACCATCCGCGGGCTGCGCAAGGTCGGCCCCGACGAGCCCCCGAAGTACAACTACCACTTCAAGCACATGACCACGGTGGGCGAGCCGATCGAGCCCCAGGTCTGGCGCTGGTACCACGAGGTGGTCGGCAAGGGCGAGGCGGTGATCGTCGATACCTGGTGGCAGACCGAGACCGGTGGCTTCCTGGCCAGCACCCTGCCGGCGCTCAAGCCGATGAAGCCGGGCAGCGCCGGTCCCGCGGTGCCCGGCATCCACCCGGTCATCTACGACGAGGACGGCAACGAGATCCCGCGCGGGGCGGGCAAGGCCGGCAACATCTGCATCCGCAACCCCTGGCCGGGTGCCTTCCAGACCATCTGGGGCGACCGCGAGCGCTACGTCAACACCTACTACGCCAAGTACTGCAAGGACCCGAGCAGCAAGGACTGGCGCGACTGGCCGTACATGACCGGCGACGGCGCGGTCGAGGCCGCCGACGGCTACTACCGGATCCTCGGGCGCATCGACGACGTGATCAACGTCTCCGGGCACCGGCTCGGCACCAAGGAGCTCGAGTCGGCGGCCATCGGCGTCGAGGAGATCGCCGAGGCCGCGGTGGTGCCGGTCAACGACGAGACCAAGGGCAAGGTCCCCGACATCTACGTCTCGCTCAAGCCGGGGGTCGACGTCGACCCGGGCGAGATCGCCCGCCAGGTCACCGAGAACCTGGTGCGCGACATCGGCAAGATCGCCAAGCCGGCCAACGTCTGGGTGGTGCCCGACATGCCCAAGACCCGCTCGGGCAAGATCATGCGCCGGGTCCTCGGGGCGCTGTCCAACGGCCAGGACGTCGGCGACGTGACCACCCTGGCCAACCCGGAGGTGGTCGCCACCATCCAGGAGATGATCGAGCGGGCGAGGTAGGTCCTCGCCGGGAGCATCGGTGGGGGGCGGGATCCGGCCCACGGCCGGCGGGACGGGGCGGCCTCGGCCGCCCTTTCTCGTTGCCGCGATGGACGCCCGGGCGCCCGGTCGGCTATAAGTGCCCGGAATCCACCCAGCGAGACCCTCCATGGCCCACGAACCGCTGATCGCCGTCTTCGTCGACTACGAGAACCTCGCCCTCGGGGTGCGCGACATGAAGGGCGGCGAGTTCCAGATCGACCTCGTCCTCAAGCGGCTGCTCGAGAAGGGGCGGATCGTGTTCAAGCGCGCCTACTGCGACTGGAGCCAGTACCGCGGCGCGGTGCGCGCCTTCCACCACCACGGCATCGAGCTGATCGACATCCCGCGCACCCGGGTCAGCGGCAAGAACAGCGCCGACATCCACATGGTGGTCGACGCCATGGATCTCTGCTACGCCAAGCAGCACATCGACATCTTCGCCCTGCTCTCCGGGGACAGCGACTTCTCGCCGCTGGTCTCCAAGCTCAAGGAGAACGAGAAGCGGGTGCTCGGCTGCGGGGTGCGCAGCTCGACCTCGGACCTGCTGATCGCGGGCTGCGACGAGTTCATCTACTACGACGACCTGGTCGAGGTCCGCAAGCGGGTCACCTCGCGCAAGAAGAAGCGCGGCACCAAGAAGGTCGACAAGCAGCAGGAGGCGATCGAGCAGGCGATGGAGATCATCGCCTCGCTCGAGGGCGAGTACGACCCGCTGTGGGGGTCGCTGATCAAGCAGACCATACGCCGGGTGCACCCGGGATTCAACGAGAGCGCCTACGGCTACCGCAGCTTCTCCGATCTCCTCGCCGACCTGGCCGCCCGCGGCCTGATCGAGCTCGAGCACGACCGCGAACGGGGCAACTACAAGGTCAGCCTGCGCGCCGAGGCCGCCGGCTAGCCCGGGGGAGTTCAGCCGGCGCCGCCCTCCTGGTCCTGCCCGCCGCCGCGGCCGCCGCCCGGAGCGGCGTTGCCCAGCGCCTGCCAGAAGGCCTTCTGGACCGCCTCGACGGTGCGCAGGTTGGGAGTCAGGAAGGGGCGCATCAGGGTCAGCGGGTCGAGCCCTTCGCCGCCGGCGCGGAGCCGCTCGCGGACCTGCTCGAGGAGCTCGTCCTGGATCGCCTTGACGTCGGGCAGGCCGAGGAAGCGGCGCAGCTCCTCGGGGGTGAGGTCGACCGAGATCTCGATGCGCATCGCAGGGCCTCCGCCGGGCACCGGCCAGCGGCCAGCATAGCGGCGCGCGCCGGCAAAGAAAAACCCTCGTGGCGCGCCGGGCGCCACGAGGGCTCTCTACCTCGCCCGGGAACCGGGCTGGAGGTCCGCCAGGACCTTCAGGCGGCCTTCTTGACCGTGGTCTTCTTGGCGACGGTGGTCAGCGGCCCCTCGGCGGCGGCCTTGAAGCCCTCCTCGACCCACTCGCCGAGCTCGTTGCGGGTCTCGGTGAAGATCTCCGCGGTGCGCTTGGCGTGCTCGATGAACTTCTCGCCGAGGTCGGTGGCGAGCTTGGCCTCGGCGGCCAGGGTGCCCTGCACGTCGCGGCTCTCGCCGAGCACCTTGAGCTGGCGGACGCTGCCCTCGAGGTAGTCGCTGGCGACCGCGAGCTGGGTCTCGGTGAGGCGCTCGAGGGTCCGCAGGTTGATCTCGCCGAGGCGCTTGGCCGACTCGATCAGGGTCTTGTTGAGCTTCTCGACGCTGCTCACGATGTCATTCTGCATGTTGGCTGCTCCCGCTGTTGTTGACCAGGAATTGTGCGCTGCACAATTTGTTGCAGCGCAATATACGGGCCTGCACCCCGCTTGTCAACCGCCGCGGGAACGCGCTGCCTAAT
>CAZRGU010000097.1:0-11693 GCA_964599705.1 uncultured Ectothiorhodospiraceae bacterium
TCAGGACAGACGGGGCGGCGCCCGCAGCCGTGGATCGGTGAGATTTCCGGGCTGGCGCAAGGGTCAGTGTTGTTCGAGCACGGAAGAGCACCTCGAATGGCGTACGAAAGCCCAGTGTCGTGCCAGGCCGATGATCGAGGCGCTCGATGGCACGCTTGATCTCCTCGGGAGCAACGGCGATCAGGTCCGGGAGTCGAAGAAACTTCCGATCCCCAGGCCCCTGACCCGCTCGACCTCGATCACCTCGCAGCCGACCAGACGGGCCAGGTCGCCAGCCACGGCGAGGGCCTGTTCCTTGCGTGCGGCGCGCCACAAGCGCGCATCCGGCAGGCCGGAGCCGGGGCTGCCCTTCATGATTACGTCCCAGCCCGCATGCATGGGCTTTTCCCGCGTCTGCGCGGTCTTGAGCGGGTGGAGGATCCCCTGCTCCTGGATCGCGAAGCTGGCGATGTCCTCGAAGCGGCCCTCGACACTGCGGGTCAGGAAGTCGAAGCCCCGGTGGACGTGGACACGGCGGCGGCCGGGATCCAGCGCCACGCGGAAGTTGTACAGGAAGCTGGCCAGCGCGCCGAGCAGCAGCAGGGGCACGATCAGATAGCGCACCACCAGTGGCATCTGCCCGAGCACCTGGCCGATGCCGGCGGCACCCAGGGCGGGCGAGCCGCTCTGCTTGTAGAACACGAAGAAGAGGATCCCCAGCAGCACCAGCAGCACCAGGCTGATGCGCCAGCCCCGAAAGCGGAAGATCAGGCGATCGGGACGCTGCCTGAATGCCATGGCCAGGATGTTGACCCCCCAGCTCCGTGTGTCCAGGTTCACGATGCGCACCCTCCCCGGGTTGCGGTCTCCATGGGCTGGATATAGCACAAGCCGGCCGGCCCTGCCGGACGGGGGGCGGGCGAGAACCGGCACGCTCCCTACGGCCCTCAGAGCCTCGACGACCGCTGGTCGGACGCTCGGCGACACCTTCACGTTCCTGACCGCGAGCGCGGTGTCCGGCTTCGGCGCCGCCGCGACCAGCGCCACCGGCCTCGCGCCGGGGCTGGGGTTCCAGGTCAACGTCGGCGCCGCGGATCTCACCCTGGAGATCGTCGCCGCCGCCACCGCCGTCCCGGAGCCGGCCAGCGCCGCGCTGCTCGCCCTCGGGCTCGGCGGCCTGTGGGCGCGGGGCCGGCGCGGCGGTCGCCGATCGAGGCGAGTTCCCGTCCCCGCGCCGTGGGCGCTGCGGCGCATCGCCGGGCCTGCGGTCGCGTTGCTGTGCCTGTCGCTCGCGGCCACTTCCGCGTCGGCGTACCTCGTCCAGGCCGTAGGCACTAGTCCCAGCGCTTCGCGCTCGAGCACATCTTCCCGAACATTCTGAAGTTGCAGGAGATCCCGTTTGATGTTCGCAGCAGATGATGGCTGTCCGAGAATCGTCCGAGAATCGCCGTCCATGCCGGTTGAACTGACCGGTCAACCGAGAATCTCGAAGGCCCGGTCGCGGTTCCGCCCATAGCGGTAGATCACGAAATCGCTGTCGAAGCTCGCCGCGCGCGTGATCCCCAGCCGCTCCATGAGCGCGAAGCTGGTGCGGTCGGTGATCGAGAAATCCTGGTCCGGGAAACGGCATGCGATGGACCACGCCGCCTCGAAGTCGGCTGCCGTGATCATCTCGACGGTGGCTACACCCTCGCGAATCCCCTCCCAGAACCGTTCCGCCGCTTCTCGATGGAAGCGCCCGCGGAGAAGCAGCCAGGTCTCGACCACGACATGGTCCGTCGTGACGAGCGGTTCTCCGGCTCCGAGCAGCGCCTTGGCACGGGCATTTCCCCGGTCGTTCGCGTACGCGGCAGCGAACCACACCGAGGTGTCGACGAACAGGGTCACCGCGGCGCGGTGTCAGGCCGCCGGATCGCCGCCACTGCATCGGCAATGAGCCGGTCCTTGTCCCGGGCGATGTCGGTCGGCTCTCCGTCCCTTACCAGATCGAACACGCGCCGCGGATCGGCGGCCGGCTCCTGGCTGCCGACATCGCGCGCAATCAGGCGCCGGACGTACTCCGCGAAAGAGATCCCGCGTGCCTTCGCCCGCGCGCGCGCTCGTCGTCCCAGCTCGGGATCGATCGTGATCTGCATACGTGATGGCATGATGGCGCCAATTTACCATCTTGAACGGCGTCGCGGTCAAGCGCGGCGTGGGCAGTCTCGGACATCCACCAGTTCCGGGGGCAGGGAGCAGGATCGCCCCGCGGATGGCTCCCGAATGGCGCATGCAATCATGAACCAATCCCTCCTGCTGGCGTCCCTCGCCACGACGACCCGACGCCGTACCCGCCGGCAGGAGCGCGGCCGCGCTATCCTCTATCCTGTGCCCGCCCGCACGGCGCTGGAGCTCGCCGAGGGATCGCGCCCCCGGGGAGCGTCTCGCCCGCTACCGCGCGCGGGCCGCGCGCGGCCTGTTCGAGGTCGGTGTTCCGATCGGGAGCCGCGGCCGCGGGGTGGTGTGAGCCGACTTCTCGGCGCGAGCCGGAGAACGCTCGCACGGACAGTCCGAATTCTGAGGAGCGTGCATGAGACCGACCATCATCAGCTGCGCGGTGACCGGGAACTTTCCGACCCGCGAGCACAACCCGGCGCTGCCCGTGACCCCGGAGGAGATCGCTGGGGCGTGCCTCGGCGCGGCCCGGGCCGGCGCGGCCATCTGCCACATCCACGTGCGCGATCCGGTCACCGGCCTGCCGAGCATGGAGCTCGAGCTGTACCGCGAGGTGGTCCGGCGGATCCGGGCCAGCGACACCGACCTGCTGATCAATCTCACCACCGGCCCCGGCGGCCGCTACCTCCCGAGCGACGACGACCCGGCGCGGGCGGCGCCGGGCACGATGCTCACCACCCCCGAGATCCGCAGCGAGCACGTGGTCGAGCTCAAGCCCGACCTGTGCAGCCTCGACCTCAACACCATGTGGTTCGGCGGCGGGGCGGTGATCAACTCCCCGCGCAGCATCCGGATCATGGCCGAGCGGATCTACGCGGCCGGGGTCAAGCCCGAGCTCGAGGTCTTCGACACCGGCGACATCCATCTGGCCCGCGCGCTGCTCGAGGAAGGCGTGCTGCGCGCCCCGGCCCTGTTCCAGCTCGTGCTCGGCGTCGACTACGGGATGGCGGCGACCCCGCAGGGGCTCGCCTACGCCCGCTCGCTGCTGCCCGAGGACTGCCAGTGGGCGGCGTTCGGCGCCAGCCGCATGGCCTTCCCGATGCTCGCCCAGGCCTTCCTCCTCGGCGGGCACTGCCGCATCGGCATGGAGGACACCGTCTACCTCGCCCGCGGCGTCAAGGCCCCGGACAATGCGGCGCTGGTCGCCAAGGCGGCGCGCATCATCGCCGATCTCGGCGGCACGGTGGCCACCGTCGAGGAGACCCGAGCGCTGCTCGGCTTGCCGCCGAGGGCGGCGTAGCTTCGCCCCCGGGCCGGGAGGGCATCCGCGACCCCTGGCGATCGCCCCTCCGGGAGGAGGTGCCGGCCCCGGCCCGCCGGCCCGCGGCGCCGGTCAGGTACGGCGCCGGCGACGGGCGAGGCCGAGGCCTGCCAGGCCCAGCCCGAGCAGGCCGAGGCTCACCGGCTCGGGGACAAGGATCGGTGACCACGTGGCGCTGCCGGCGCCGCCCTGATCGTAGCCACTGGTCGGCGCCCCGACCGCGAGGTCCCAGGAGCCGTCGGCGAAGGTCTTGAAGTAGTACGGCGTCGTCACGCCCCCGACCGTGTGGCGCCACTCCAGGTTCAGGTACGCGGGCCCCGGCACCGCCGGCAGGCTGCCAGTGAAGGCCACCACGTCGCCGGCCGCGGCGAACAGGTCGCCGAGGCGCTCCGAGTAGTAGGAGAAGGAAACGAAGCTCGCCACGGAGAGCGGGTCACCGGGGGTGTAGGAGTCGAGCACCAGGGTGCCGGTCGCCATCCCCGGGCCGTGGCTGGCCGAGCAATCGATGCACGCCCCGGAAAAGGCATAGCTGCTGGTCGATGGCGGCGGGAGGATCACGGCGGCCTGGACGACCCCAGCCAGCAACGCGACCACGGTCCCGGCGAGCAGCCGGGCAAGCATCTGTCTCATGAGTCCCTCCTGCGCATCGTGCCAGCCAGCCCGGATATCTCACCGCTCCCCGGCTGCGGCCGCCGATCCATCTGTCCTGGCAGCACGTACTCCCTCCAGTCGCCTCGACGTAGTGTCGGCTACGCCTTCGCCGCCCTGCGGTCCGTGCGACAGCGTCTCGACGCCCTCGCTTCGTGCGTCGGTGAGATATCGGGCAAGAACAACTCGAGTCCTTCCGACGTGGAGGGAGGTTGCACAAAGCGTGCCCACCCTGATCATTTTCAACCGATTCAAGGCGTTGAGGATCTATTCGGGTGACTTCCCGGGCTCGGGTGTAAAGAATTCCGACAGCTTTCGGTGGCGCAGGGCGCCGCGAGGGACCCCCAGGGTCCCGCTCCTGCGGCGATTTCCATTGTCCGACAATGGGATAGCGCCGCCACGCATGGGGGCCGAGACGGTGTAAAGAATCCCGACAGCTTCACCCACTGCCCCCAGCGCGGCGTGACCCGCCCCCCCGGAACCCCGCGAGCACCTCGGTGGTTTCCCGGGCGGCGCGGCCGGGGCAGTGGCCGCCGCCGGTCGCGTCCCCCTCGCCGAGGGCACCGGCACGGGCGGCTCGGTGCGCATCGGGGCCTCGTCCTGCGGGCTGTCGGGGCTCGAGCCCAGCCCTGGCAGTCTCCCGGTGGACATCCTGCCGACCGTCTTCGACAACATCCCCTGCACCGGGCCGCTGGCTCGACTGCACTTGACCGCCACATTCCTTACTGACTATAGTCATGACCATGGTTTGATGCTGAATCCCAGGATGCCGCATGGACACCATCAAGGCCTCGGAGTTCAAGGCGCGCTGCCTCCAGCTCATGGACGAGGTGGCACGTACCCGCAAGCCGCTGGTGATCACCAAGAACGGGGCACCGGTGGCCCAGCTCGCCCCGCTCACCGACCGGCCGGCGACCTTGCGCGGGGCCCATGCCGGAGCCATCGAGATCCACGGCGACATCGTCGCTCCGCTCGATGAGCCCTGGGAGGCGGCACGGTGATCGTGCTCGACACCCATGCGCTCGTCTGGCTCGATCAGGACATTCCGCTACTCGGTCCGCGCAGCCGCGACCTCGCCGACGTCGCGCTGGCCGAGGATCGCCTGGCCGTGTGTGCGATCAGCTTCTGGGAGGTCGCGATGCTCGCCGGCAAGGGGCGGATCGCGATGTCCTTGCCGGTGGCCGATTGGCGCCGGGACCTTCTCGCGGCGGGGCTGCGCGAGCTGCCGGTCGACGGGGCGGTGGGTATCGGCGCTGCGCTGCTCGAGGGCCTGCACCCCGATCCCGCCGACCGCTCCATCGTGGCCGCCACGCTGGCAGTCGGCGGCCTGCTGGTCACCGCGGATCAGCGGCTGCTCGGTTGGTCTGGACCGCTTGGCAGGCAGGACGCGCGAGGCTGAGTGTCGGCTGCGCCTTCCCCCGCCTTGCGCTCCGTGTGCCCCGTCAGGACAGATGGAGCGGCGCCCGCAGCCGCGGATCGGTGAGATATGGGGGCCAGGACTCCGCGCACGGCAGGTCGCGTGACGCCGAGTCGGGACGGCACCTGTCATCGTTCCTCCCGCTGGGTTACGCTTCGGCGCCGTGAAGGGCGACGGCGGGCGCCCCGGTCCGCCGAGAGGGGATCCGCGCGCTCGACGGCGGTGCGCGGCGCGCGGAGGCGAGAGGAGGGCCTGCCGGTGACCGGTACGGGCGTTCCCGCGGGAACGCCCGCGATGCCGTGGCGGCACCCGCGGGCTCGGCGCGACCGCGCGAGCGGTGCCGCGCCGTGGAGGGAGGCGAGGAAGATGTCTGGGTCTTCTCGGCCGATGCTCGGTCTTGCGCTCGACGCTCGGCCGGCGAGCGCTCGATCATGAAGGTCATCGAGAAGCAGACCCTGCTCGGGCGCCGGGTGGTCAAGCCCGACGCGACGGGCAAGGCGACCGGGCGGACCCGCTACATCAACGACATGGTCCTGCCGGGGATGCTCCACGCCCGGATCCTGCGCACCGACCGGCCCCACGCGCGCATCGTCCGCCTCGACGTCGAGCGGGCCCGCGCCCTGCCCGGGGTGCACGCGGTGATCGTGGCCGCCGACGCGCCCCCGAACGCGCGCATCGGGGTGCTCAAGGACAACCCGCCGCTCAAGGGCGACAAGGTGCGCTGCATCCGCGACGAGATCGCCGCGGTGGCCGCCGAGAGCGAGGCGATCTGCGAGCAGGCGCTGGCCGCCATCGAGGTCGAGTATGAGGACCTGCCGGCGGTGTTCGACTGCGCGGGCGCGCTCGCCGAGGGCGCCCCGGTGATCCACGAGGAGCGCCCCGACAACATCGCCCTGGTCAACGAGTTCCACCACGGCGACATCGAGCAGGGCGAGCGCGACTCGGCGCTCATCGTCGAGGGCAGCTACCGGGTCCACTACGTGACCCACTGCAACATGGGCACGAGCTGCTGCCTGGCCGAGGTCGACCCGGACGGCAAGGTGACCCTCTACACCCAGTCCCAGTACCCGTTCATCATGAAGATGGACATCGCCCCGGCGCTCGGCATCCACCCCGGCGACCTGCGGGTCATCCAGCCGCCGATCGGCGGGGCCTTCGGCTCCAAGCTCGACGTCTACCCCTACGAGCCGATCTGCGTGCTGCTCGCCCTCAAGACCCGCCGCCCGATCAAGCTCCAGTTCAGCCGCGAGGAGGAGTTCGTCGCCTCGCCGACCCGCCAGCCGGTCGAGTTCCGGATCCGCGCCGGGATGAGGGCCGACGGGCGGCTGACCTTCCGCGACGTCGACACCCTGCTCAACAACGGCGGCTACACCTCGTGGGGGGCGACCACCCCCTACGTGACGATGCGCACCTGCTCCTCGCACTACCGGGTCGAGCACGTACGCTACCGGGCCCGCGCGGTCTACACCAACAACCCCTACGCGGGGTCGTTCCGTGGCTACGGCAACGTCCAGGCGACCTGGGCGATCGAGACCCACATGGACAAGATGGCCGAGCGCGCCGGCCTCGACCCGCTCGCCTTCCGGCTGCTCAACGCCAACCAGCCCGGCGACGTCACTCCCCAGGGCGCCCGCCTCGGGAACATCGATCTGGCCGGCTGCCTGAGCCGGGCGGCCGAGCGCTCGGCCTTCCTCGCCAAGTGGCGCCGCGCCCGCGAGGCCGGCCCCGGCCGGGTGCGGCGCGGGGTCGGGATCGCGGCCTCGCTGCACAACGCCGGCGGGGCGCGGATCCACCGCTCCGACGGCTGCGGCACGATCATCAAGCTCGACGACTACGCCCGGGTCACGGTGATCACCGGCGCCTCCGAGATCGGCCAGGGCCTCGACACGGTGATCGCGCAACTCGTCAGCGAGGAGCTCGGGGTGCCGATGCGCGACGTGACCATCGTCAACGACGACACCGCCATCGCGCCCTGGGACGTCGGCGTGCACGCCAGCCGCACCACCTACATCGCCGGCAAGTCGGTGCAGCGCGCGGCGCGCAAGATCCGCGCCCAGCTTCTGACCGCCGCGGCCCGCCAGGCCAACGTCGGCGCCGAGCGGCTCGACCTGCGCGGCGGCCACGTGGTCCAGGCCGACAACGGGGTGGCGGTGATCGCCCTCGACAAGCTGCTGCGCCGCATGCACTTCGCCGGCCCCGAGGCCGAGCTGGCGATGGCCACCGACTACTACGAGCCGCCCAGCGAGCCCGAGGACGCCGGCCACGTCGGCGACATGTCGGCCGCCTACGCGCACGCCGCCCACGTCGCCGAGGTCGAGGTCGACACCGCCACCGGCGAGGTCCGGGTGGTCAAGGTCTGGGTGGTCCAGGACGTGGGCCGGGTGCTCAACCGCACCGGGCTCGAGGGCCAGATCGAGGGCGGCATCGCGATGGGGCTCGGCTACGCGCTGACCGAGGAGCTCCGCATCGAGGGCGGCCGGGTGCGCAACCCGTCGTTTCGCGACTACCACCTGTTCACCGCCCCGGAGATGCCCGAGCTCGACCTCGAGTTCATCGAGACCCACGACCCCGAGGGGCCGGCCGGGGCCAAGGGGATCGCCGAGCTGCCCGCGATCGTCATCGCCCCGGCGGTCGGCAACGCCGTCTACAACGCCACCGGGGTGCGCTTCGACGACCCGCCGCTCACCCCCGAGCGGGTCGCCCGCGGGCTCTGGGAGCAGGCGGGCGGGCGCCGCGCATGAGCCGGCCTGCCCGGGCAATGGCGGCCCGCCCGCGATGAGAGCGCGCACCGTCCTCTCGCTCGAGCAGGCCCTCTCGATGACCTACGCGACGCTGCGCTTCGCGCAGCTCGGCTGGCGGGTGATCCGGGTCGAGTCGACCCCGCCGGCCTCGGGGCTGCCGCCCGGGGATCCCAACCGCTACATCGGCACCCGGGTGGTCGACGAGGACCGCCACTCCTACTTCATCGCCCCGAACGTCGGCAAGGAGGCGATCGCGCTCAACCTCAAGGACCCGCAGGGGCGCGCGGTGCTGCACCGGCTGATGGCCGCCCTCGAGGTCGACGTCTTCTGCTGCAACACCCTGCCCTCGCGCTACCGGCCCTTCGGCATCGACTTCGAGACCCTGGCCGCGATCCGCCCGCGGCTCGTCTGGGCGGCGATCTCGGCGCTCGGGCCGGAGCACCCCGACACCCCCGGCTACGACCCGGCCATCCAGGCGATGAGCGGCTTCATGGAGACCACCGGGTTCGCCGACGGGCCGCCGACGCTGGCCGGCATCCCGATCATCGACCTCAAGGCCGGCGACGAGGTCTACGCCAACGTGCTGCTGGCCCTCGCCGAGCAGGCCGAGGGCGGCGGGGCGCGGCGCATCGACGTGTCGATGCTCCAGGCCGCCGCCTCGTGGCTGATCACCACCCTGCCGCTGCTCGACTTCGACGCCGACCCCGAGGAGTACACCCGCTGGGGCAACGCCCACCGCAAGTTCATCCCCACCAACGTCTACCCGACCCGCGACGGCTACATCTACCTGGCCATCGGCAGCAACGTGCAGTGGCAGCGCATGACCGCCACGGCGCTGTTCGCGCCGCTCGCCTCCGAGTCGCGGCGCACCAACGGCGGGCGCTACGCCGAGCGCGAGGCCCTGTACCGCGAGATCGGCGCGATCACCGCGCGCTGCTCGACCGCCGAGCTCGAGGCGGTGCTCGCCGCCGCCCAGGTCCCCAACGCGCGCATCAACACCGTCCCCGAGGTGCGCGCGCTGCCCGACATCGCCGCCCGCCTGACCCGCACCCGCACCCCGGCCGGCAAGACCATCCGCATGCAGCCGATGGCCGTCGATCGCCCCGAGGCACCCCGTGATCTCGCCTTCCCACCGAAGTACGGCGAGCACACCGACGCGCTGCTCGCCGAGGCCGGCTACGGCGAGAGTGAACGGGCCCGGCTGCGCGCGGCCGGGGTGATCGCCTGAGGGCCGAGGCGATGGAGCGCAAGACCTTCTTCTGCATCGACGCGCACACCTGCGGCTGTCCGGTGCGGGTGGTGGTCGGCGGCGCACCCGCGCTCAGGGGCGCGAGCATGGCCGAGTACCGCCAGGATTTCGCCGCCCGCCACGACTGGATCCGGCGGGCGCTGATGTTCGAGCCGCGCGGCCACGACATGATGTCGGGCGCCATCCTCTACCCGCCGTTTCGCGGCGACTGCGATCTCGGCGTGGTGTTCATCGAGACCTCCGGCTGCCTGCCGATGTGCGGGCACGGAACGATGGGCACGGTGACCGTGGCCCTCGAGACCGGGCTGGTGGCCTGGCGCGAGGAGCGGCGGCTGCGCCTCGACGTGCCGGCCGGGCGGGTCGAGGTGTCCTACGCGGGCGACGGGCACCACGTCGAGGAGGTGCGCCTCTACAACGTGGCGAGCTTCGTGCACAGCACCGGGCTTCGCGTCGAGGTCCCGGAGCTCGGCGAGCTGGTGCTCGACGTCGCCTACGGCGGCAACTTCTACGCGATCATCGAGCCCCAGCCCGGCTATGCGGGGCTCGAGGCGCTCGGCGTCGACCGGATCCTGCGCCTCAGCCCGTTGATCCGCGAGCGGGTCAACGCGCTCGGCGAGTTCGTCCATCCCGAGGACGAGCGCATCGCCGGGGTCAGCCACGTGCTCTGGGCAAGCCCGCCGCGCGCCCCCGGGGCGCACGCCCGAAACGCGGTGTTCCTTGGCGAGCGCGGCATCGACCGCTCGCCGTGCGGCACCGGCACCTCGGCGCGCATGGCCCAGCTGGTTGCCCGCGGCGAGCTGGAGGTTGGCGCGGAGTTCGTCCACGAGAGCATCATCGGCAGCCTGTTTCGCGGCCGGGTCGAGGGGCGCACCGAGGTCGGCGGCTACCCGGCGATCCGCCCGAGCGTGGGCGGCTGGGCGCGGATCACCGGCCACAACACGATCTTCGTCGACCCCCGCGACCCGTTCGCCCACGGCTTCCAGCTCGTCTGAGCCACGGGCCTGCGGTGAGCCGGGCGCAGGACCACCGGTGGCGGGGCCGTCCCGGCCCGGCTGGCGTGAGCGAGCCGGCGGCGCTGCGGGGAGCGCTCGCCGGGCCGCGCCGCCCGCCCCCGGGCGCCGCAGTGAGGGCCAGGAGGTTGCGATGATCATCCGCCGCGTCGAGATCTACGGCTACCCGCTCGGTTTCCGCCACGGCAGCTACCGGATGTCGCGTGGCCAGGAGATCACGCAGCTTCCCAGCACCGTGGTGCGGCTGCTCACCGACGAGGGGCTCGAGGGCTGGGGCGAGGTCTGCCCGCTCGGGCCGCTCTACCTGCCGGCCCACGCCGGCGGCGCGCGCGCCGCGCTCGCGGTGATGGCCCCGGCCCTGATCGGGGTCGATCCGACCAACCTCGGCACCGTGCACCGCGCCCTCGACGGCGCCCTGCGCGGCCACGCCTACGCCAAGGGACCGGTCGATGTCGCCTGCTGGGACCTGCTCGGCAAGGCCGCCGGGCTCGACGTGGCGACCCTGCTCGGCGGGCGCCTCCAGGAGCGCTTCCCGCTCTACCAGGCCGTCCCGCTCGGCCCGGTCGAGGAGATGCGCGACTACGTGCTGGCCCGCCGCGAGGAGGGCATTCGCCGCTTCCAGCTCAAGCTCGGCGCCGACCCCTACCAGGACGCCGAGCGGGTGCGTGCGGTGGTCGAGGCGACCGGCGAGCGCGACCTGGTGATCGCCGATGCCAACGGCGGCTGGCGCCCCGCCGATGCGCTGGTCGCCGCCCGGCTCATCGAGGCGTTCCCGAGGGTCTTCCTCGAGGAGCCGTGCCGGACCCTCGAGGAGTGCCTCCAGGTGCGCCGCCACACCCGCCTGCCGATGGTCCTCGACGAGGTGATCACGGACGTCCGCGCGCTGCTGCGCGCCAGCCAGGCCGGCGCCATGGAGGCGATCAACATCAAGCTCTCCAAGTTCGCCGGGCTGTCGGGCTCGAAGCTGGTCCGCGACCTGGCCGATCGGCTCGGGCTGCGGGTCACCATCGAGGACACCTGGGGAGGCGACCTGGTCACCGCCGCGGTCAGCCACCTGGTGGCGAGCACCAAGGCCGAGCAGCTCCTCACCGCCTCGTTCATGAACGACTGGACCGACGCGCACCTGGCCGGCTACCGGCCGCGCTCCGAGAACGGCCTCGGGGCCGCCCCGCGC
>CAZRGU010000098.1:0-11672 GCA_964599705.1 uncultured Ectothiorhodospiraceae bacterium
CCCGGGCAGAGCCCGGGCTACGAGGAAGGCATGCCCGGTGCCATCCCGCGCTCGAGCCCGGGCTACGGGGAAGGCCGCCAGGCTCCCACCACCTGCGCCGGGCGCCAGCCCGACGTTCGGGACCCCACCACCAGCGCGAAGGTCCTACTCCGTGGCCCCGAGCAGGGTGCCGAGCGCCGGCACCTCGCCCGCATCGACCCCGAGGATCTCGGCCAGCGCGCCCGGGGCCATCGCCGGGATCACCGCCAGCCAGTACAGCGCCGGGCCGCGGGCGAAGAAGTAGTGCACCCGGCCCTCGCCGAGCACCAGGTGGATCTCGGTGGCACCGACCGCGAAGTGGGTGTGGTGCACGTAGGGGCCGCTGGCCTTGCCGATGTGCTCGGACATGCGGGTGAGCAGCGCCTCGGCCTCGGCCGGGGTGGCGAAGCGGCTCAGATAGAGCATGGCGTGCTCGGCGCCCTCGCCGTAGTGGCCGATGTGGCTCTCGCGCGGGGCGACCTGCTTGCCGTGCAGGCGGGCGATCCGCTCGGCGGCCTCGGCACCGTCGCTGTGGTTGCGCAGCGCCATCCCCTGCAGGGTCGCGGGCAGCTCCGCGGAGGGCTCGTCGGCCCGCAGCGTGCCGCCGGCGGTGAGGGAGGCAGCGAGCAGCGCTGCGGCGACGACTCCGGCCGCGCTGCGGCCACTCTTGTTGCGTGTCTTCATGTCATGCCTTGCGATTACCAGGTGAAACGCTTGACGCCGGCATCGTGCAGGTTCTCGATCCGGATCGCGAACGGCGGGCGCAGCGCCGGGACCTCGAAGACCAGCTTGCCGCGGCTGTGGTGACCGCGCAGCGCCGGTGCCGAGCTCGGGTGGTACTCCTTGCCGCCGGCCTCGAGCACCGTGATCCGCTCGAGCCGATAGCGATCGAGGTCGTTGGCGGTGTGGGTGTTGACGGCGATGGAGACCTCGAGGCGCCCGTCCTGGTAGGCCCGGGGCGTGAGCTCGACCATCACCGTCCCGTCCTCGACCGAGCGGGTCGCGCCGAGAAACGCCTCGGCGCCCGCCCCGGAGGCGGTTGCCAGGAGCAGCGCGCCGAGCAGCAGCGCCACCCTGGCCGGCCGGCGCGCCGAGCCCCTGAACGCGGTGCCTGCAATCATCGTTGGGTCCTCCTCTTCTCACCCGAGCACCGGCGCCACCTGCCAGGCCACCAGGCCCACGCCAAGGACGCCGGCAAGGTACAGGACGCGGCGCATCGGCAGGCGCATCAGCGCTGCCATGGTCCCGCCTCGGCGATAGAGGTGGTGGACCTGCATGGTGCGCAGCAGGTAGGCGGTGCCGATCCCGTTGGCGGCCACGCCGAGGGCGAGCAGCGGCGCCTGGTAGGCGCCGAGCAGCCCGGCGGCGGCCGACAGGCCGAGCACCGGCAGGAGGTCGGCGACGTGGTGCAGGCAGCAGGCGATCATCGCCGCGCTCGAGATCCCGCTGCTCGCGGCCACCGCCGCGCCCCCGGCGGCCTTGGCCTCGGCCAGGGTCTTGTAGCCGGTGAGGTAGCCGAACAGCCCGAGCTGCAGCGCGAAGCCGGCCACCAGCGCGCTCATCCACGGCCACAGCGCCAGGAACTGGCGCCAGGCGTGCTCGAGCGAGTTGCTCGCGGCCAGCACCGCGGCGTAGAGCCCGACCAGGGCGAGCGCCCCGGCCAGCGCCCAGCGCAGCGGGCGCACCACCAGCAGCCGATGCACGGAAGGTCCCGGCGACACGACGGCGGCCGCGGGGCCGCCGCCCGGCCCCGCGGCCACTGCCGCCCCCTTCCCCCCGCCGGCGCTCATGAGGGCGCCTTGCGCACCTCGACCCGGAGCCGGATCTGGACGTCGTCCTCGTCCGGGTCGTCGGAGGCGACGAACACGAAGCGCTCGATCGGGCCGATGTCGGCCTCGTGGGCCGCGGAGTCGTACTCGACGTGCAGGGTGGCGGTGCCGCCCGGCGGGATCGTGCTCGGCGAGATCGAGGCCCGCGTGCAGCCGCACGAGGTGCTCACCCCGAGCACCGTCAGGGGCCCCTCGCCGAGGTTGCGCACCGGCACGTCGGCAACCGCCTTGCGGCCCTTGACCACCGTGCCGAGATCGAGCTCGGTAGCGACATCGATGTCGGGCGGACCGCTGCCGCAGGCGGCGAGCAGCGCGCTCAGCGCGAGGAGCATGAGCCAGCGCACCGGCCTCAGCTCCGCCGGACCTTGGCGCGGGTCCAGACGGTGGTCTTCCAGCGCCGCCGGTCGTTGCTCTCGATGACCAGCCCGCGCTTGACCTCCTGGCCGCGCACGTCGTGGAAGCCGGCGTCGAAGCGCAGCGTCACCCGGGCCGCCTTGCCCGGGGGAATGACCCGCGCCGAGACCTGGGCGGTGGTGCACCCGCAGGTGGTGAAGGCGCGGCTGATGGTCAGCGGCGCCTCGCCCTCGTTGCGGATCACGAAGGTGTACTCGACGACGTCCTGGGGACCCACGGTGCCGAAGTCGTAGACCCGCTCGGGGACCACGATCCGCGGCTGCGGAGCATCGGCCGGCAGGAACGGGATTGGCGGTCCCTTCTTCATCTCGTGGATGGCGCGGAACGGGCTGTCACGGACGATGTCGGCCTCGCTGAGGCTCGACTCGGCCGAGGCGATGCCGCCCCCGGTGAGGTAGTAGCCGCCGGCCAGTCCGGCGACCAGCACCAGGCCGGCCGCGATCACGCCGATCCGCTTGATGCGGCGACTGCGGGCCTCCCGGCGCGCCGCCTCCTGGCGCGACTCGTAGCGGTGCTTCTTGCTCATGGCTTGCCTCTCTCCTCGGCCCGCGCCAGCGCGGACCTCACTTGATGACCACCGTCAGCATCACGACCCCGAGCGCCACCATCGCCAGCCCGAACCCGAGGCGCAGGGCGGCCGCGTGCTCGCGCTCCCAGGACGCCCAGGCCTTGGCGGTGACGCGGTTGCCGGCCGCCAGCAGGATGCCGATCAGCGGCAGCACGAACATGACGTTGTAGAGCGCCAGGTAGCCCACCCCCCAGGCCAGCGTGGTCTTGGCGTTGAGCAGCGTGATCACCGACACGTAGATGCCCCCCGAGCAGGGGAAGGTGCACAGCCCGACCACCACCCCGGCGACCACCGTGGCCGGCAGCGTGGCCACCCGGATCAGGCGCTGGGTGCGCTCGTGGGCCGCGGCCGGCATGTGCAGCTTCACCGGCAGGCCCGGGAAGTAGTACTCGGCGACGTTGACCAGGCCGAGCGCGATCAGCACCCAGGAGCCGATCCGGGCCACGAAGTGCGGGTCGTCCGAGAGGCGCACGGCGCCGAGGATGCCGAGCCCGATGGCGAAGTAGACGACGAAGATCATGGCGATGAAGACCCCGCCGAGGGCCAGCACCCGGGCGCGCGACTTGCGCAGCGTGAACAGGAAGGCGATCAGCAGCAGGATGACCGCGAAGGCGCAGGGGTTGACCGAGTCGAGCAGCCCGGTGGTGATCACCGCCGGGAGCAGCGCGGCCAGGTTGGCCGTCCCGACCGGCTCCGGCCCGGCCGCGGCCAGGGCGCTGGCCAGCGCCTCCTCGAATGGGGTGTCGATGGGGAAGGTGCTGACCTCGCCGCGCCACGCCCAGAGCCGGTACTCGCTCGGCTCGCCGTGCATCTCCGGCTGCCACAGCACCAGCCGGGCCGGGCGCTCGGGGGCGGCCAGCGCCGCCTCGATCAGCCGCGGCGGGACGTGGCCGAGGATCAGCAGGGTGCCGCCCGGCACCGGCACGAAGGCGTAGAGCGAGTCGGCGATCGAGCGCGGCAGCTCGATGCGATCGGCGTACTCGAGCAGCAGCCGGCGCTCGGCCGGGGCGGTGTAGTCGTGGATCGCCGGGTCGGCGGCCAAGCCCCGGGCCTGCAGCGCCGGGATCAGCACCTGCTCCGTGTAGGGCCAGCAGTCCGCGCACCCGGCGCTGAAGAAGATGTGCGTGCGCCCGGTATCGAGCGGCTGCGCGGCGCCGGCGAGCGCCGGGGCGAGCAGCGTCCAGGCGAGGAGAACCAGCCCGGATATCTCACCGATGCGCGAAGCGAGGGTGCCAAGACGCCGCTCTGACGGGGCGCACGGACCGGAAGACGGCGAAGGCGTAGCCGATACTCCGTCGCGCCGCAGGGTGCCGGGGTAGGCGGTGGAGCAGGCTGCGGAGCGACCCGCTGCGAGCACGTCCCTGTGGCGCTCGGCGCTCGGCATCCGTGCCTCGCGACGGTCGCTCCGCAGCCTGCCCCACCGCCTACCCCGGCTTGCCGCGTCGCCCGGAGCGAGTGGATCGGCGGCCGCAGCCGTGGATTGGTGAGATATCCGGGCTCGGCGGGCGGCGGCTCCCGCCCCGCCTCCGGCGCCCGTCCGTGGTCGCGATTGCTCCCGCCCGTCCATCTTAGCCACAGGTTAAGACCTGCGCGCTGGACACAGGTCAAGGGGGGAGTGGAGAAAAGGAGGCGGGCACGGCCCGGGGGCCGTGCCCGCCGGTCGCGGGATCAGCGAATGACGATGAACAGGCGCATGTTGCCGCGCAGCACGTTGAGCGCGATGACCCCGCGCGAGGCCGCCTCCTCGAGGGCGTGGCCGAACTCCTCGAGGTCGCGCACCCGCTGGCGATTGACCGCCACGACCACGTCGCCGTCACGCAGCCCGTACTGCCAGGCCGGGCTGCCCTGCTCGATGCGGGCAACCAGCACGCCCTCGACCTTGCCGTACAGGGGGTGATTCTCGCCGATGTCCTGGAACACCGCCCCGGCGAGCTGCGGCGCCGACTCGCTGCCGGCGAGCGCCTCGGCCTTGACCTCGCCGACCGTGGCCGTGATCTCGCGGCGCCGGCCGTCGCGGATCACCACCAGGCGCACCTTGTCGCCGACCGGGACCAGCCCGATGCGGTTGCGCAGGTCCGAGGAGCTGTCGATCGGACGCCCGTCGAGCTCGACGACCACGTCGCCGGCCTTGAGACCGGCCTCGGCCGCCGCCGAGCCCTCCTGGACCTGGGTGATCACCGCGCCGGTCTTGACCTCGACCCCGAGGGCCTCGGCCAGATCCGGGGTCAGATCCTGGATCAGCACCCCGAGACGCCCGCGGCGCACCTCGCCAAAGCGCTGGAGCTGGGAGATGACGCCCTGGACCATGCTGCTCGGCACCGCGAAGCCGATCCCGACGTTGCCCCCCGAGGGTCCGATGATGGCGGTGTTGATCCCGACCAGGCGCCCGTTCAGATCGATCAACGCGCCGCCGGAGTTGCCCGGGTTGATCGAGGCGTCGGTCTGGATGAAGTCCTCGTAGCCCTCGATGTTCAGCCCGCTGCGCCCGAGCGCGCTGACGATCCCGGAGGTCACCGTCTGGCCGAGGCCGAAGGGGTTGCCGATGGCGACCACGAAGTCGCCGACCCGCAGCTTCTCGGAGTCGCCGAACGGCACCGCGGTGAGCCCCTTGGGCTCGATCTGGAGCAGGGCGATGTCGGTGCCCGCGTCGGTGCCGATCAGCTTGGCCTTGAGGCTGCGCCGGTCCTTGAGGGTGACCACGATCTCGTCGGCGTTGGCGATCACGTGGTTGTTGGTCACCACGTAGCCCTTCTCGGCGTCGATGATCACCCCCGAGCCGGCGGCCTGGCGGACCTGCTCGCGGGGCTGGTCGGGAAGGTTGAAGAAGCGCCGGAAGAAGGGGTCGCGCATCAGCGGGTTCTGCTCCACGGGCACCCGCGCGGTCACCTTGATGTTGACCACCGCCGGGGTCACCCGCTCGAGCAGCGGGGCCAGCGTCGGGGTCTCGCCGTCGCCGCCCTTGAACGGCAGCGCGGCCTCGACCGCGGCGGCCGGCAGCCCGAGCGCGAGCACGATCGCGGCGCTGGCAACGAGTCGTTGAATCCGGTAGGACATGGAACACGTTCTCCTCTGGCTCATGGGGGGCGCGGCAACGGGAGCGCGCGGAGCGGGCGCCGCGGGCACGCCGGCTTCGACCACGACCTCTGCCGCGAGTTCGCTCGCCCGGCCGATGGCGCCGCCGGCGCCGCCGGGGAATCCCCTTCCAGGTAGGCATCCGCGCGGCGCTTTTCAACCGCGCCCGACGGAACTTCTCGGCTCCCCGGGGCTCGAAGCGGGCGGGTAGCGCGGCCGCTGCGACCGTCGCCCTCGAGATCGAGCCGTCGCCGGCGGTCCTTGAAATGCGCTGGCGGGCCGCTACATTGACGGCCCGCGCCGGCGGCCGCGGCGAGCCGCAGGGGCGTCGCGCGCGACGCGCCCCATGACCCCGTCACTCAGGGAGCGCCGCCCGCCGGGGCGAGCGGATCGGTGGCGCGGGCCGCGGTGAAGAATGCCGGGATGGCCGGAATGCGGGCGAGGGGGAGGCAGTGATGGACACCATGGTCGAGGTCGACCACCTGACCCGGCGCTTCGGCGCGCTGGTGGCGGTCGACGACATCTCGTTCACGGTCGGGCGCGGCGAGGTGCTCGGCTTCCTCGGCCCCAACGGGGCCGGCAAGTCGACCACCATGAAGATGGTCACCGGCTTCATCCGCCCCGATGCCGGGCGGGTGCGGATCGGCGGCGACGACATGACCGAGCGCCCGCTGGCGGCCAAGCGCCGGATCGGCTACCTGCCCGAGGGCGCGCCGCTCTACGGCGACATGAGCGCCCGCTCGTTCCTCGAGTTCATCGCCGCGGTGCGCGGCTTCCGCGGTGCCGAGCGCCAGCGGCGCATCGACCACGTGGTCGAGCGGGTCAGCCTCGGCAGCGTCCTCGAGCGCCCGATCGAGACCCTGTCCAAGGGCTTCAAGCGCCGGGTCGGGCTCGCCCAGGCGATCCTCCACGACCCCGAGGTGTTGGTCCTCGACGAGCCGACCGACGGGCTCGACCCCAACCAGAAGCACGAGGTGCGGGGCCTGATCCGCGAGATGGCCGCCGAGAAGGCGATCGTGCTCTCGACCCACATCCTCGAGGAGGTCGACGCGGTCTGCACCCGGGCGGTGATCATCGCCGCCGGACGGGTGGTCAGCGACGGCACCCCGGCCGAGCTCGAGGCCCGCTCGCCGCGCCACAACGCGGTCACCCTGGCGCTGCGCGGCGACGGCACGGCCGGCGCCCGCGCAGCGCTCGCCGCGATCGACGGAGTGGCCGCCGTCGAGGTCCTGGCCGCCGGCGACGGCCAGCTTCGCCTGCGCCTGCTGCCGCGCGACGGGGTGGCCCTGCTCGGGCCGGTGAGCGCCCTGGTCCACGAGCGCGGCTGGGAGCTCGCCGAGCTGCAGCTCGAGCGCGGGCGCCTCGACGAGGTCTTCCGCGAGGTCACCACCGCGGCCGCCGGCCGCTCGTGAGGGAGGGCGAGCGATGGACAGCATCCTGGTGATCTTCCGGCGCGAGCTCGGCGCCTACTTCGCCACCCCGATCGCCTACGTGTTCCTGGCGATCTTCGTCTTCCTGAGCGGCATCTTCACCTTCTACATCGGCAACTTCTTCGCCCGCGGCCAGGCCGACCTGCAGCCCTTCTTCATGTTCCACCCGTGGCTGTACCTGTTCCTGATCCCGGCGCTCGGCATGCGCCTGTGGGCCGAGGAGCGCCGTGGCGGGACCATCGAGCTGCTCCTCACCCTGCCGGTGACCACCACCCAGGCGGTGCTCGGCAAGTTCCTCGCCGCCTGGGTGTTCAGCGTCATCGCCCTGGCGCTGACCACCCCGGTGTGGATCACGGTCAACTACCTCGGCGACCCGGACAACGGCGTGATCCTCGCCGGCTACCTGGGCAGCGCGCTGATGGCCGGGGCCTTCCTGGCGATCGGGGCGTGCATCTCGGCGCTGACCCGCAACCAGGTGATCGCCTTCGTGGTCGCCGCGGTCGTCTGCCTGCTGTTCGTGCTCAGCGGCTTCCCGCTGGTGCTCGAGGTGGTCGGCGCGCTGTTCCCCGAGGCGGTGGTCGACGCGATCGGCTCGATGAGCTTCCTGAGCCACTTCAACTCGGTGAGCGAGGGCGTGATCGACGCCCGTGACCTGATCTTCTTCGTGTCGCTGATCGCCTTCTGGCTGTTCGCCAACGTGGTGGTCATCGAGGCCAAGAAGGCCGAGTGAGGGGGAAGGCGATGAAGGAACGGATGCTCACCGCCGGCGGCCTGCTGCTCGCCGCCGTGCTGCTGGTCGCGGTCAACGTGCTCGGCTCCCGGGTGCTCTCCTCGAGCCGCATCGACCTCACCGAGAACCGGCTCTACACCCTCTCGGACGGCACCCGCCGGGTGCTCGCCTCGCTCGACGAGCCGATCGAGCTGCGCCTCTACCTGTCGCGCAAGCTCGCCAACCGGCTGCCCGGGGTGAAGAGCTACGCCGAGCGGGTCGAGGCGCTGCTCGAGGAGTACGCGCGCGCCTCCGGCGGGCAGGTCCGCGTGCATCGCATCGACCCCGAGCCGTTCTCCGAGGCCGAGGACCGGGCGGTCGGCTACGGGCTGCGCGGGGTGCCGGTCGGCGACGGCGAGGACACCTTCTACTTCGGGCTGGTCGGCAGCGGGGCGACCGGCGAGGAGTCGGTGATCCCGTACCTGTCGCGCGATCGCGCCCGCTTCCTCGAGTACGACATCACCAAGCTCATCTACACCCTGGCCCATCCCGACAAGCAGGTCGTCGGGGTGCTCACCAGCCTGCCTCTGGACGGCACCGGGCCGGCGGCGGTGCCGGGCGTCGGGGGCACGCCGCCCTGGGCGGTGATGGAGCAGATGCGCCAGCTCTTCGACGTGCGGGTCCTCGACAAGAGCCTCGAGGCGATCCCCGAGGACATCGACGTGCTGCTCCTGGTCCACCCCAAGGATCTCAGCGAGCAGGCCCGCTACGCCATCGACCAGTACGTGCTCAGGGGCGGCCACGCCCTGGTCTTCGTCGACCCCAACGCCGAGGCCGACCGCGGCCAGGCGATGGGCGGGATGATGCTGCCTCCCGACTCGCGCTCCTCGGACCTCGGCGGGCTGCTCGCCGCCTGGGGCCTGAAGCTCGACACCGACAAGGTGGTCGGGGATCTCCGCCTGGCGGCCAAGGTGCGGATGCAGCGTGGCGCGCGGATGATCACCTTCGACTACCCGGTGTGGATGAACGTGCAGCCCTCGGGGCTGGCCGACGACGACATCGTGACCGGTGATCTGGGCAACATCTCGTTCGGCACCCCGGGGTACCTGGAGCCGATCGAGGGGGCCACCACCACCATCAAGCCGCTCATCGAGACCACCGATCAGGCCACCCTGTTCGACGTCGGCCAGGTCGCCTACAGCGCCGACCCCCAGGAGCTGCTGCGCGGCTACCGCCCGGGCGGCAAGCGCCTGGCGCTCGCCGTGCGGGTGACCGGCAAGGTCAAGAGCGCCTTCCCGGACGGCCCGCCGAGGAAGAAGGACGCGGACAAGGAAGGTGCGGAGACGGCCGAGGGCGGCGAGACGAGCGCCGGCGAGGGGGAGAAGAAGGACGCACCGCCTCCCCACCTCGCCGAGTCGAGCGGTGAGGTCAACCTGATCGTGGTCGCCGACACCGACCTCCTCCAGGACCGCTTCTGGGTCAACGTGCAGGAGTTCCTCGGCACCCGGCTGGCCGTGCCGATCGCCTCGAACGGCGCCTTCCTGATCAACGCCCTCGACAACCTGCTCGGCAGCAACGACCTGATCAGCGTGCGCAACCGCGGCTCGTTCCTGCGCCCGTTCGAGCGGGTCAACGACCTGCGCCGCGCCGCCGAGGCGCGCTTCCGGGACAAGGAGAAGGAGCTCCAGGCCCGCCTCAAGGAGACCGAGGACAAGCTGCTCGCCCTCCAGGAGCGCAAGCCCGGCGGCCAGGAGCTGGTGCTCACCCCCGAGCAGGTCCGCGAGCTGCGCCAGTTCCGTGCCGAGAAGCTGCGCATCCGCAAGGAGCTGCGCGAGGTCCGCCACCGGCTGCGCCGCGACATCGACCGGCTCGAGGCCTGGACCAAGTTCTTCAACATCGGCTTCGTCCCGCTGCTCATTGGCATCGGCGGGCTGTTGATCGGGCTGTGGCGGATGCGCCGGCGCCGGGCGGCGCTGCATGCCGCCGCTGCCTGAGCCGGGGAGGAGGTCGAGATGCGTTCGATGCGAGCCCTGATCATCCTCGCGGCCCTGACCGTGCTCGCGGTGGCGGCCGCCTTCTACACCGGCAAGCCCTCGGGGGCGATCCCGAGGAGCGGCGAGCTGCTGCTCCCCGATCTGCTCGCCGAGGTCAACGAGGCGAGCGCGATCGCGGCGCTGCGCAAGGGCGAGCGCTACACCCTGGAGCGGCGCGACGGACGCTGGGTGGTGCGCGACAAGGGCGGCTACCCGGCCGACCAGGGCAAGGTCCGCCAGCTCCTGCTCGGACTCGCCCAGCTGCGCCGCATCGAGCCCAAGACCGCCAAGCCGGAGCGCTACGTGAAGCTCGGCCTCGCCGATCCGGAGAAGAAGGACTCCGAGGCGCTGCGGGTCACGGTCACTGGCAAGGGCGGCGCGACCCTGGCCGACCTGATCGTCGGCAAGCGCCGCTTCGGCAAGGGGGATCCGGACCTCAGCGAGTTCTTCGTGCGCCAGCCCGACGACCCGCAGTCCTGGCTGGTCGAGGGCAAGCTGCCCAGCGCGCGTGACCTCGGCGACTGGCTCGATCAGCAGATCGCGGCCATCGACCACGCGCGGATCCGCGCCGTCCGCGTCACCCACCCGGACGGCGAGGTGGTCGAGGTGCGCCGCGGGCGCGACGACCCCGACTACCGGCTCGCGGCGGTGCCCCCCGACCAGGAGGTCGACGGCGACTGGAAGGTCAACGACATCGGCCGGGCGCTCGAGGACCTGCGCCTCGACGACGTGCTGGGCGCAGACGAGGCGGGCTTCGCGAAGGCCGAGCCCTGGGTGACCCTCGAGCTGACCACCTACGACGGGCTGCGGGTGACGATGCGCACCGCCAGGGACGGCAAGCGCACCCTGGCCCGCCTCGAGGCGGCCTTCGACCCGGTGCTGGTCGAGCCCGCCGCCGAGAAGGCGGCGGCCGGCGCCGGCGAGAGCGGCGGGAAGGCGAACGCGCAGCCTGGCGAGGCCGGCGCGAAGCCGTCCGCCGGCAGCGCCGAGCAGGCCGGGCAGGAAGCGGCGGGCAGCGGCGCCCCGAGCGGCGAGGAGAAGACCGCCAAGGCGGGCGAGGACAAGGGCGAGAAGGAGGCCGGGGAGCAGCCCGACCACAGCCCCGAGGCGGTGCGCAAGGAGGCCGCCGAGCTCAACGCGCGCTGGAGCGGCTGGGTCTACGTGCTGCCGAGCTACAAGGCCGACTACCTCGCCAAGCGCCGCGCCGACCTGCTCAAGCCCAGGGAGAAGAAGGCGGCCGCGGAGCAAGGGAGCGCCGAGGCCGGCGGGTAGTGCGCCCTTCCCGCGCCGGCTCCTCGAGCGGTGAGAACCCCGTCGCTCGGGCGAGGGGCGTGACGGGGTGGGGCGCGGAGCGACACGCTGCGAGCACTTCCCTGTGACGCTCGGCGCTCGGCTTCCCTGCCTCGCGACGGTCGCTCCGCGCCCCACCCCGCCGCGCCCCTCGCCTGGAGGGCTGCGCTGTCCGGAACGGGAGCCGGCCCGAGGAGCCCGGTCACCGGGTAGCGCACTTTCAGTTCGAGCGCCGGCCCGGCACCGAACGCCCCGGTGCCGGCACGGGCTCGATCCCGGGCAGAGCCCGGGCTACGAGCTCGAGCGACG
>CAZRGU010000099.1:0-11494 GCA_964599705.1 uncultured Ectothiorhodospiraceae bacterium
GCGGCAGGTCGGGCCGCTCCCGCCGGTCTCGCATCAGGCCGTGTTGTGCAGCTCGAGGACCTCCTCGCCGGTCCCCTCGGCACCGGCCTTGGCCTCGTCGTTGCGCCGCTCGGCGATGCGCTCGAGGTAGTCCTCGCTGACCCCCCCGGTGACGTACTCGCCGGTGAAGCAGGAGGTGTCGAAGCGCTCGAGACGCGGGTTGCCGCGGCGCACCGCCCGGATCAGGTCGTCGAGGTCCTGGTAGAAGAGCCGGTCGGCGCCGATCGACTCGCGCACCCCCTCCTCGGTGCGGTTGTGTGCGATCAGCTCGCCGGCCACCGGCATGTCGATGCCGTAGACGTTCTGGTAGCGCACCGGCGGGGCGGCCGAGGCGAAGTAGACCTTGCGCGCCCCGCAGTCGCGGGCCATCTGGATGATCTCCTGGGAGGTCGTGCCGCGCACGATCGAGTCGTCGACCAGCAGCACGTTCTTGCCCTCGAACTCGAGCTCGATGGCGTTGAGCTTGCGCCGCACCGAGCGGCGCCTGAGCTGCTGGCCGGGCATGATGAAGGTGCGCCCGATGTAGCGGTTCTTGATGAAGCCCTCGCGGTACTTCACCCCGAGCTTGTAGGCCAGCGGCAGGCACGCCGTGCGGCTGGTGTCGGGCACCGGGATGACCACGTCGATGTCGTGATCCGGCCACTCGCGCAGGATCTTGTCGGCCAGGTACTCGCCCATCCGCAGGCGCGCCTTGTAGACCGAGACGTCGTCGATGATCGAGTCGGGGCGGGCCAGGTAGACGTACTCGAAGATGCACGGTGCGTAGCAGGCATCGGGCACGCAGACCCGCGAGTGCACCGTGCCGTCGAGCTCGATGTAGATGGCCTCGCCGGGCTCGAGGTCGCGGAGCAGCTCGAAGTCGAGGGCATCGAGCGCCACGCTCTCCGAGGCGACCATGAACTCCGGGCCGGCGGCGGTCTCGCGGCGCCCGAAGCAGACCGGGCGGATCGCGTGCGGGTCGCGGAAGGCGACGATCCCGTAGCCGATCAGCAGGGCGACGGCCGCATAGCCCCCCCGGCAGCGGGCGTGGACCCGCTCGACGGCGCGGAACACCGCCTCGGCGTCGAGCTCGAGCTTGCCGATGCGCAGCAGCTCGTGGGCGAAGACGTTGAGCAGGATCTCGGAGTCGGACTCGGTGTTGATGTGGCGCAGGTCGTCGCGGTAGACCTCGCGTTTGAGCGCATCGGCGTTGACCAGGTTGCCGTTGTGGGCCAGCGCGATGCCGTAGGGCGAGTTGACGTAGAAGGGCTGGGCCTCGGCCGAGGAGGAGCAGCCGGCGGTCGGATAGCGTACGTGGCCGATGCCGGCGTTGCCGCGCAGGTGGAGCATGTGGCGGGTGTGGAACACGTCGCGCACCAGCCCGTTGTCCTTGCGCTGGTGGAACTTCTCGTCGCAGGTGACGATCCCGGCCGCATCCTGGCCGCGGTGCTGGAGCACGGTGAGCGCGTCGTAGAGCGCCTGGTTGACGCCCGAGCGGCCGACCATTCCGACGATCCCGCACATGCTGGAGGCGCGCCGCCCTCCGTCATCTGCCGCCGGTCCGGGGCAGGGGGCGGGGATCATAAAGCACCGCCCGGCCCCGGCAAAGGCCGCTCACGACCCGGGACCGAAGCGCAGCCGGCCGGCCAGGTCGGGTGGCAGCAGGTCACGCATCTGCTCGGCCAGGGTCTCGAAGTGGGGCAGCAGCACCGACTCGCGCCACCAGGGGTCCTCGGGCAGCCGGGTCAGGCCGGCGCCGAGCACCAGCAGCCCGACCACCACCACCCCGCGGGCGACCCCGAAGAGCAGCCCGAGCATCCGGTCGGTGCCCGAGATCCCGGTCTTCTCGACCAGCGCCCCGACCAGGACCACGACCAGGGCGCTGGCCATCAGGGTGCCGGCCAGGAGCAGGGCGAAGGCGGCCGCGGCGCGCAGCGAGGGCACCGTGATCTGCCCGGCCAGCCGCCCGGCCAGCGGGTCCATGTAGGTGAAGGCGACCCACAGCCCGAGCACCCAGCCGGCCAGGGCCAGGGCCTCGCGGATGAAGCCGCGCAGCACGCTCACCACCCCCGAGAACCCGACGATGGTGAGGATCACGTAGTCGGCCCAGGTCACGACCGCCCCCGCACGCTGCCCGGGGCGCGATTCTATGCCCTTGGCCGGGCCGGCGCTAAAGCTTGCCGGCGCCCATCCGATAACGGTCTCGGAACACTACCGAGGAGCCGGCGCGGGGACTGCCCGGCGCCGTCCCACGCACCTAGAGAGAAAGAATGGACCTGGCGACCCTCATCGGCCTGCTCGGGGCGTTCGGGGTGATCATCGGCTCGATCGCCCTGGGCGGAGATTTCGGCCAGTTCATCAACATCCCCTCGGCGGTGGTGGTGATCGGGGGGGCGATCGCGGCGACCCTGATGAAGTTCCCCCTGGCCAGCTTTCTCGGCGCCTTCAAGGTCGCGATGAAGGCCTTCATGCACAAGGCCGAGGACCCCGCCAAGCTCATCGAAGAGGCCCTCGAGCTGGCCAACGCGGCGCGCAAGAGCGGGCTGCTCTCGCTCGAGAACATGGAGATCAAGAACGAGTTCCTGAAGAAGGGCATCCAGCTCTGCGTCGACGGCCACGACCCGGACTTCGTCAAGCGGATGCTCACCAAGGACATCAACCAGGCCATCGAGCGCCACGAGGTCGGGCGCAGCATCTTCAAGTCGATCGGCGACGTGGCCCCGGCGATGGGCATGATCGGCACGCTCATTGGGCTGGTGCAGATGCTCTCGTCGATGGACGATCCGAAGTCGATCGGCCCGGCGATGGCCGTTGCCCTGCTCACCACCCTCTACGGGGCGGTGATCGCCAACGCCTTCGCGCTGCCGATCGCCGACAAGCTGGCCTTCCGCAGCGCCGAGGAGCGCTGCAACAAGTCGCTGATCCTGGAGACCATCTCCGGGATCCAGGAGGGCCTCAACCCGCGGGTGCTCGAGGGGCTGCTCAAGACCTACCTGCCCGAGCACAAGCGCGAGACGGCGAGCGCCGAGAGCGCCAGCGCCAGCGCCGCCGCCTAGCCGGGGCGGCAGCCAGGCGGAGCGACGATGGACGACGCCCCCCCGCAGAAGCCGGCCGATGCCGGTGCCCCGGCGTGGGTGATGACCTTCGCCGACCTGATGTCGCTGCTGATGACCTTCTTCGTGCTGCTGCTGTCCTTCTCGGAGATGGACGTGCTCAAGTTCAAGCAGCTCGCCGGCTCGATGAAGGAGGCATTCGGCGTCCAGCGCCTGATCAAGGCCAAGGAGATTCCGAAGGGCACCTCGGTCATCGCCCGCGAGTTCAGTCCCGGCAAGCCCGACCCCACGGTGCTCAACCAGGTCCGCCAGCAGACCACTGACGAGCTCCAGCGGCAGCTGCGCATCAGCGAGCGCCAGGACGAGACCGGGGACGCGATCGGCGACACCACCAAGGGCGACGCGCGCGAGGTCATCAAGGTGCCCGTCCCCCCGGCACCGCCCGACACCAGCGAGCTCAAGAAGGCATTCGCCAAGGAGATCGCCTCGGGCACCCTCGACATCCGCACCGAGGGGCAGCGGATCGTGATCCGGATCCAGGAGAAGGGCTCCTTCCCGTCGGGGAGCGCCGACCTGCTGCCGGCCTTCGCCCCGGTCCTCGAGCGCATCGGCAAGGTCCTCAAGCGCACCCCCGGGCGGGTGGTGATCGCCGGGCACACCGACAACGTGCCGATCCACACCCGCCGCTACCGCTCGAACTGGGAGCTCTCGGCGGCCCGCGCGGTGACCGTGGTCCACCATCTGGCCAAGGTCGCCGGGATCGGCCACGACCGGTTCCTGATCGAGGGCCACGCCGACACCAAGCCGCTGGTGCCCAACGACACCCCGGAGCACCGGGCCCGCAACCGGCGGGTGGAGATCGTCATCATTCGCGGCGATGATCGGCCCGGTGGCGAGATCGCCGCGGCCGAGGCGGCCAGGGATCCGCCGCCGCCCGAGGAGCCCGCACCATGAGCACGGCGAGCAGCGAGGGTGGCGACCGGCGCCGTTTCTACCGGATCCCCGACGAGGTCGCGCTCAAGTACCGGGTGCTCGGCGAGGAGGAGCTGGAGCGGGCGCTGCGCCGCCTCGAGCTCGGCTACCCCGACCGGATCCGGCTGGCCTCCTCGTTCGCCACCATCAGCGCCCAGATGCACCACCACCTCGAGCCGCTGCGCCGCGCGCTGCCCGAGGTCGCCGGCTACCTCGAGGGCCTCAACGAGAAGCTCGACCTGCTGATCCAGCTGATGGCGGCCGCCGAGGCCGAGCTCGGCGACCAGCCGACCCACGACGTCGATCTCAGCGCCAGCGGCATCTCCTTCTCGAGCGAGCAGCCGATCGCCCCGGGCAGCGTGCTCGAGCTCAAGCTGCTGATGTTCCCCTCCTACCTGTGCATCCTGTGCTTCGGCACGGTGGTGCACTGCGACCCGCTGCCCGGCGAGGACAGCGGATTCCCCTATCGTCTCGGCGTCGAGTTCACCCACATCCGCGACACCGACCGCGAGCTGATCGTCCAGCACGTCACCCGCCGCCAGTCGGCGATGCTGCGCGAGACCCGGCTCGAGCGCGAAGGCGAACCGGACCGCGACGACCGGACCGATCAGTCCCCGGTGTAGCGCACCACCAGCCCCTTGAGGCGGGTCTCGGCAAAGAGCCGATCGCGGAGCCTGCGCGCCGCGGCGCGCTCGAGCTCCGGTCCGACGTAGACCCGGGTGACGGTGCGCCGCTTGCCGCGCACGGTCTCCAGGTAGGCATCGTAGCCCTTGCGGCGCAGGCGGTCGCGCAGCGCCGCGGCGTTGGCGGCGTTGCTGAAGCTGCCGAGCTGCACCGCCCAGCTCTCCAGCCCGGCGGCCGGCGCACCGGGGGGCGCCCTTGGCGCCGCCTGCGCCGCCGGCGGGGGCTCGGCGGGGGCTGGCGCAGGGCGGCCCTGCACGGCGCGCTCCGGGGAGGGCTCGGCCACCGGCTCGGGGGCCTCGGCGCGGGCCTCGCGCCGGGCGCGATCCTCGTCGAGCAGCGGCGTCGCGGGCGCCCCGAGGGGGATGATCTGGGAGCTGAAGCCGGGCTGCGGCGGCGGCGGGGCCGCGCGCGGTGCCGGTGCCTCGCGCACCGGGCCCTCGAGCACCATCGGCACGAAGATCACCGCCAGCGAGACCAGCACCGCGGCGCCGACCAGACGCTCCTTGAGCCGCTCATCCATGGGGGAGAGTTTCCGGCTCCCCCGGTGAACTTGCAAGCGAGCGGCCGGCGCCGGGCTCAGCCGGAGGCGAACACCGTGAGCGCCGCGCGGGCGGTGAGAAAGGAGCCGAAGGCGACCACCCGGTCGCCGGGCCGGGCCGCGGCGAGCGCCGCCCGGCAGGCGGCGGGGACATCGGGGTGGCGGTGCACGGCGCCCGCCGCGGCGCGCCCGGCCAGGGCACCGGCCAGCGCGCTGCCGTCGTCGCCGCGCGGGCCACCGAGCCCGGCCAGGTACCAGGCGTCGGCGCTCGCCGCGAAGGCCTCGACCAGCCCCACGGGGTCCTTGTCGGCGAGCATCGCGCACACCGCCAGGGTCCGTCCCGGGCACGGCTCGCCGGCCAGCCACGCGGCCAGGGCCGCGACCGCCTGGCGGTTGTGGGCGACGTCGGCGACGCAGCGTACCGGGCCGGCCAGCGCCTCGATGCGCCCGGGCAGGCGCACCCCGGCCAGCGCCCGGCTCGCCGCCCCCGCCTCGGGCAGCCCCCAGGGCTCGAGGCAGGCGGCGGCGGCCAGCGCCGCGCTGGCGTTGCGGTACTGGAACTCGCCGTGCAGCCCGGGGGGAGCAAGCCGCTCGAGGCGCGCCCCCGGGCCTCTCCACGCCCAGCTCCCGTCCGCCTCGACCCGGTAGCGGAACTCGGCCCCGATGCGCAGCAGGCGCGCCCCGCGCTCGCGGGCCGCAGCGAGCAGCGCCCGCGGCGGGTCGGGGTCGGCGCATACCAGAGGACGCCCGGGACGCAGGATCCCGGCCTTCTCGGCGGCCACCGCCTCGCGATCCCCCCCCAGCCACTCGCGGTGGTCGAGATCGATGGTGGTGATCACGGCCACCGCCGGATCGAAGAGGTTGACCGCGTCGAGCCGCCCGCCGAGCCCGACCTCGAGCACCCCGACCTCGACCCCGGCCTCGCGCAGCAGCCACACGGCGGCCAGGGTGGCGAACTCGAAGGCGGTCAGCGCCACCCCGGAGCGGGCCCGCTCGACCGCGGCGAAGGCCGCGCACAGGGCCTCGTCGCCGGCCTCGCGCCCGGCGATCCGGACCCGCTCGTTGTAGCGCAGCAGGTGCGGCGAGAGGTAGCTGCCGACCCGCGCGCCGCGCGCGGCGAGCAGCGCCTCGAGCATCACCGCGCAGGAGCCCTTGCCGTTGGTCCCGGCGATCGCCACCACCGGAAAGGGCAGCCGGGCGAGCCCCATCGCCGCGGCCACGGTGGCCACCCGCTCGAGCCCGAGGACGATGCTCACCGGGCTGAGCCGCGCCTGCCAGTCCAGCCACTCGGCGAGCCCCGCCCCGGGCCCCGGCGGGGCGCGGCCGGCGCTGGTCGCCGGGGCGCTCAGGGCGCGGGCTGGCGGGTGAGCATCGCCAGCAGCGCCGCGATCCGCTCGCGCAGCTCGCGGCGGTCACAGATCTGGTCGATGGCGCCGCGCTCGAGGAGGAACTCGCTGCGCTGGAAGCCCTCGGGGAGCTTCTGCTTGACGGTCTGCTCGATGACCCGCGGGCCGGCGAAGCCGATCAGCGCGCCCGGCTCGGCGATGTTGACGTCGCCGAGCATGCCGATGCTCGCTGAGACCCCGCCCATGGTCGGGTCGGTGAGCACCGAGACGAAGGGCAGCCCGCGCTCCCCGAGGCGGGCCAGCGCGGCGCTGGTCTTGGCCATCTGCATCAGCGAGTAGAGACCCTCCTGCATGCGCGCCCCGCCGCTGGCGCAGAAGCAGACCAGCGGCACCCCGTTGTCGATCGCCGCGTCGACCCCGCGCACGAAGCGCTCGCCGACCACCGAGCCCATCGAGCCGCCGCGGAAGCGGAACTCGAAGGCCGCCGCGACCAGCGCCACCCCCTTGACCCGGCCCATGATCACCACCAGGGCGTCCTTCTCCCCGGTCGCCTTCTGCTCCTGGGCGAGCAGGTCGCGGTAGCGCTTGCCGCCCTTGAACTTGAGCGGATCGAGGGGCGTGACCTCGGCCCCGATCTCGACCCTCGGCTCCTCGTCGAGGAACTGCTCGAGGCGGGCGCGGGCGCCGAGCCGGGTGTGGTGGGCGCACTTCGGGCAGACCCCGGCGTTGCGCTCGAGCTCGGCGCGGTAGAGCACCGCGCGACAGGCCTCGCACTTGGTCCACAGCCCCTCGGGGACCGCGCGGCGGCTGCCGCCCTCGGTGCGGATGCGCGACGGCAGCAGCTTGCCGAACCAGCTCATCGGCCGCCCCCGGCGGCCAGCGCGTCGAGCGCGGCGCGCATCTCGGCGACCAGGGCGGTGACCGGGACGGCCGGGTCGCCCCCGGCGGCGTGCTCGGTGGCGGCCCGCTCGACGATCGCGCTGCCGACCACCACCGCGTCGCTGAGCGCCCCGATGCGGGCCGCCGAGGCGCCGTCGC
Source organism: uncultured Ectothiorhodospiraceae bacterium (assembly GCA_964599705.1). Lineage (GTDB taxonomy): Bacteria > Pseudomonadota > Gammaproteobacteria > HK1 > HK1 > CAZRGU01. Next base: position 7,650 of record CAZRGU010000099.1, read on the forward strand.
GGATCCCGAAGCCGACCCCGACCGGCAGCGCGGTGTGGGCGCGGATCCGCTCGACCTGGCCGGCCACCGCGGCGAAGTCGAGGTGACCGGCGCCGGTGACCCCCTTCAGCGAGACGTAGTAGACGAAGCCGCTGGCGCTGGCGCAGACCCGCTCGATGCGCCGCTCGTCGCTGGTCGGGGCGAGCAGGAAGATCGGATCGAGGGCCTGCCCGCGCAGGTGCTCGATGAGCGGCCCGGCCTCCTCGGGCGGCAGGTCCACGGTCAGCACCCCGTCGACCCCGGCCGCGGCGGCAGCCGCCGCGAAGGGCCGGTAGCCGGTCACCTCGATCGGGTTGAGGTAGCCCATCAGCACCACCGGGGTGTCGCGGTCGCGGGCGCGGAACGCGCGCACGCACTCGAGCACCCCGCGCAGCGTCATCCCGGCGGCCAGGGCCCGCTCGCTGGCCCGCTGGATCACCGGGCCGTCGGCCATCGGATCCGAGAACGGCACCCCGAGCTCGATCACGTCGGCGCCCGCCCCGACCAGGGCGTGCATCAGCCGCACCGTGGTCGCGGCATCCGGGTCGCCGGCGGTGACGAAGGTCACCAGCCCCTTGCGGCCGGCCTCACGCAGCGCGGCAAAGCGCGCCTCGAGGCGGCTCATCGCGCCGCCTCCTCGCGCGCCGCGACCGTCTCGACGTCCTTGTCGCCGCGCCCCGAGAGGTTGACCACCACCAGGTCCTCCGGGCCCATCCGCGCGGCCAGCCGCCCCGCGTAGGCGAGCGCATGGCTCGACTCGAGGGCCGGGATGATGCCCTCGGTGCGGGTCAGGTCGTGGAAGGCGGCCAGCGCCTCCTCGTCGTCGACGGTCACGTAGCTCGCCCGCCCGCTGTCCTTGAGCCAGGCGTGCTCGGGGCCCACCCCGGGGTAGTCGAGACCGGCCGAGACCGAGTGGGTGGGAATGATCTGGCCGTCGCCGTCGGCCATCAGGTAGGTCCGGTTGCCGTGCAGCACGCCCGGGCGTCCGGCGTTGAGCGGCGCGGCGTGGCGCCCGCTCGCGAGCCCCTCGCCTCCGGCCTCGACCCCGTAGAGGGCGACCTCGCGGTCGTCGAGGAACGGGTAGAAGAGCCCGATGGCGTTCGAGCCGCCGCCGACGCAGGCGACCAGCGCATCGGGGAGCCGCCCGGCCTGCTCGAGGCACTGGGCGCGCGCCTCGCGCCCGATCACCGCGTTGAAGTCGCGCACCATCTGCGGGTAGGGGTGCGGGCCGGCCACCGTGCCGATGATGTAGTAGGTGCTGTCGACGTGGGTCACCCAGTCGCGCATCGCCTCGTTGAGCGCGTCCTTGAGGGTCCGCGAGCCCGACTCGACGGCCACCACCTCGGCGCCGAGCAGGCGCATCCGGTAGACGTTGGGGGCCTGGCGCTCGATGTCCTCGGCGCCCATGTAGATCACGCACTCCAGGCCGAGGCGCGCGGCCACCGTGGCGGTGGCCACCCCGTGCTGGCCGGCGCCGGTCTCGGCGATGATCCTGCGCTTGCCCATCCGGCGGGCGAGCAGCGCCTGGCCGACGGTGTTGTTGACCTTGTGGGCGCCGGTGTGGTTGAGGTCCTCGCGCTTGAGGTAGATGCGCGCCCCGCCGAGGCGCCGCGACCAGCGCTCGGCCAGGTACAGCGGCGAGGGGCGACCCACGTAGTGGCGCAGGTCGGCGTCGAGCTCGGCGAGGAACTCGGGGTCGCGGGCATAGCGCCGGTAGGCCTCGCGCAGCTCGCGGATCGGCCCCATCAGGGTCTCGGCGACGAAGCAGCCGCCGTAGGGACCGAAGTGCCCGTCGGCGTCGGGGTAGCGCCCGATCAGGCGCTCATCGGGGCTGAGATTGCTCGCTTCCGGCACGTTCGACCTCGCTGACGAATCGCTCGATGCGGCCCGCGTCCTTGACGCCGGGGGCCGCCTCCACCCCGCTGCTGACATCCACCGCCCAGGGGCGCACCCGGGCGATGGCCTCGCCGACGTTGTCCGCGTCGAGCCCGCCGGCGAGGATCAGCGGCACCCCGACCTCGCCACCGACCAGGTCCCAGTCGAAGGGCCTCCCCGACCCGCCGGGGAGGTGCGCCGACCAGGAGTCGAGCAGCAGCCCGCGAGCGGCGGCGAAGCGGCGCGCCTCGGCGGCCAGGTCGGTGCCGGCGCGCATCCGCACCGCGCGGATGTAGGGCAACCCGCCGGCCGCGCACTCCTCGGGCGACTCGCTGCCGTGATACTGGACCAGATCGAGCGGGACCGCCTCGGCCACCTCGCGTACCCGCTCGCTGCCGGCGTCGACGAACAGCCCGACCACGGTCACGAAGGCCGGCAGCGCCCGCACCACCTGCACGGCCCGGGCCTCGTCGATGGCCCGCGAGCTCGGCGGCCAGAAGACCAGGCCGATGGCATCGGCGCCGGCCCGCGCCGCCGCCCGGGCATCCTCGGGACGGGTGATCCCACAGATCTTGACGCGGATCCTGCCTGGCACGGGCGCCACTCGAGGCGAGGGGGCGAAGGCTACCAAAGCAGCGGGGACGGCGGAAGCGGCGGGAGCCCGAAGCGGGCCGGGTACTCGACGCCGGCCAGGTAGAGCCCGTCGGGAGGGGCGGTGACCCCGCCGCGGGCCCGCTCGCGGCCCTCGAGCACCTCGCCCGCCCAGCGCGGCTCGCGCTCGCCGGCGCCGATCGCGCACAGCACCCCGGCGATGTTGCGCACCATGTGGTGCAGAAAGGCGTTGGCGCACACCTCGATGATCACCAGCGCCCCGCGGCGTTGCACCTCGAGCCGGTAGACGGTGCGCACCGCGCTGCGCGCCTGGCAGGCCCGCGCCCGGTAGGCGCTGAAGTCGTGCTCGCCGAGCAGGTAATCGGCGCCGGCCTGCATGCGCTCGGCATCGAGCGGGCGGTACTCCCAGGTCGCCCGCCCGTGGTAGAGCGCCGGGCGCACCCGGCGGTTGAAGATCAGGTACCGGTAGGTGCGCGCCCGGGCCGAGAAGCGGGCGTGGAACGCGGCACCCACCACGCGTGCCCACTGCACGCGCACATCGGCGGGGAGATGGGCGTTGGTTCCGTGCACCCAGGCCCGCTCGTCGCGCGGCGCCTCGCTGTCGAGATGCACGACCTGCCCGCTGGCATGGACCCGCGCGTCGGTCCGTCCCGCGCAGACCGTGCGCACCGGCCGCGCCGCGACCGCGCTCAGCGCCCGCTCGAGCACCGCCTGCACGGTCGGCTGACCGCGCTGGGCCTCCCAGCCGCAGTAGGCCCGGCCGTCGTACTCGACGCCCAGCGCGATGCGCCGCGCCGCGCTCACCCTCAGCGGGTCACCGCCCGGCCCGGACGGTTCACCGATGCCGCTCCCGCGGGCCCGCCACCCGCGATCGGGCCCCGCCGGGCGTTCAGAGGCGCTCGAGCAGGGCGCGGGCCTGCGCCTTGTGCTCCTCCTCACCCTCGGCCATCACCTGGTCGAGGATCGCCCGGGCGCCCTCCTCGTCGCCCATGTCGAGGTAGGCCTGCGCGAGGTCGAGCTTGGTCTGCATCTCGTTGACCTGATCGGCGAGGCCCTGGTCGAGCACCACGGTCGCCTCGCCCTGGTCTGCCCCCGCCTCCCCGGCCTCCCCGGCCTCCTCCTGCGGCTCGCTGACGTCGCGCAGCATGAACTGGGTGCGCTCGTGCTCCTCCTCGTGCTCCTCCTCCGGCTCCTCGACGGCCTCATCGGTGGCGAAGATGTCGGCCAGATCGGGGTCGACCTCGGTGACCGCATCGGCAGCCGCCTCCTCCTCGCTGGGCGCGGCCGGCGGCAGATCGCCCGGCTTGAGGCGCACCGTGTCGAACGCCCCCTCGGGCGTC
>CAZRGU010000100.1:0-11422 GCA_964599705.1 uncultured Ectothiorhodospiraceae bacterium
GCGAGCTCGCCGGCCCGCTCGACCACGAAGCGCGCGAAGCGCTCGGCGACCGGCGGCAGGGTGCGCCCGCGACGGTGGGCGACGTACCACTGGCGCACGATCGGGAAGTGCTCGACGTCGAGCACCGCGAGGCGCCCGGCGGCGAGCTCGAGCTCGATGGTGTGCGCCGAGACCACGGCCAGCCCGAGACCCGCCTCGACGCTCTGCTTGATGGCCTCGTTGCTCGACATCTCGGGCCCGGTCGGCGGCTCGATGCCGTGCTCGGCGCAGAAGCGCTCGAAGGCCCGCCGGGTCCCGGAGCCCGGCTCGCGGACGATGAACGGCTCCCCGGCGAGCCGCGCCAGGGCGACCGCGCGCGCCCCGGCAAGGCGGTGGCCCACCGGTCCGATCAGCACCAGCGGGTTGTCCATGAACGGCTCGGCGGCGAGCGGCACGCCCTCGGGCGGCTGGCCCATCAGGGCGACGTCGACCTGGCGCTCGACGAGGATGCGCAGCAGCCGCTCGCGGTTGGTGACGTCGAGGGTCACCCGCACCCCCTGGTGCTCGGCGCAGAAGGCCGCGATCAGGCGCGGGGCGAAGTAGTTGACGGTGCTCGCCACCCCGACCCGCAGGTGCCCGCCGCGCCCGCCGCGCAGCACCACCAGCCGATCGCTGGCCCGCTCGAGGCGCCCGGCGACGTCGCGCGCGCAGCGCTCGACCTCGCGGCCGGCCTCGGTGATGCGGATCCGCTTGCCGCTGTGCTCGACGAGCGGCACGCCGACCTGGCTCTCGAGCTGCTTGACCTGCATCGAGACGGCCGGCTGGGTCAGGTGCAGCTCCTCGGCGGCGCGGGTGAAGCTCAGGTGCCGGGCGACGGCCTCGAAGACCTGGAGCTGGCGCAGGGTGAAGTGGATGCGGGGCAAGCGCTCCTCTCCCGGCAATGCGGTCGTCGCAGCATAAGGTACTTATGAGTGGGATAACAATCTTTGAGTTCTGCTTATGATTCGGCTCCCGTAGACTGCTTGCCAGCCCGGTGAGAGCGCCGGGTCCAGCGCGTCGCGGCGCCGTGGCGGCGCCCCCGAATCCGTCACCGGAGTACCCTCAGCGATGTCATCGAAGAGCTACCAGGCCGGCGTCAAGGCCTACCGCGAGACCTACTGGACCCCGGAGTACCGGCCCCGGGACACCGACCTGCTGGCCTGCTTCAAGGTCACCGCCCAGCCCGGGGTGTCGCGCGAGGAGGCCGCCGCGGCGGTCTGCGCGGAGTCCTCGACCGGAACCTGGACCACGGTGTGGACCGACCTGCTCACCGATCTCGACTTCTACAAGGGACGCGCCTACCGGATCGAGGAGGTGCCCGGCGACGCGGAGGCCTTCTACGCCTTCATCGCCTACCCGATCGAGCTCTTCGAGGAGGGCTCGGTGGTCAACGTGCTGACCTCGCTGGTCGGCAACGTGTTCGGCTTCAAGGCGATCCGGGCGCTGCGCCTCGAGGACGTGCGCTTCCCGCTGCACTACGTGATGACCTGCGGGGGGCCGCCGAGCGGCATCCGCGTCGAGCGCGACCGGCTCAACAAGTACGGCCGGGCGCTGCTCGGCTGCACCATCAAGCCCAAGCTGGGGCTCTCGGCCAAGAACTACGGGCGCGCGGTCTACGAGTGCCTGCGCGGCGGGCTCGACTTCACCAAGGACGACGAGAACGTCAACTCGCAGCCGTTCATGCGCTGGCGCGACCGCTTCTCGTTCGTCGCCGAGGCGATCGCCAAGGCCGAGGCCGAGACCGGCGAGCGCAAGGGCCACTACTGCAACGTCACCGCGCCGACCCCGGAGGCGATGTACGAGCGCGCCGAGTTCGCCCGCGAGCTCGGCATGCCGATCATCATGCACGACTTCCTGACCGCCGGGTTCTGCGCCAACACCGGGCTGGCCAACTGGTGCCGCGCCAACGGCATGCTGCTGCACATCCACCGGGCGATGCACGCGGTGCTCGACCGCAATCCCGGCCACGGGATCCACTTCCGGGTGCTGGCCAAGTGCCTGCGCCTGTCGGGAGGCGATCACCTGCACTCGGGCACCGTGGTCGGCAAGCTCGAGGGCGACCGCGACGCCACGCTCGGCTGGATCGACCTGATGCGCGAGCGCTTCATACCCGAGAACCGCGCCCGCGGGATCTTCTTCGACCAGGACTTCGGGGCCATGCCGGGGATGTTCCCGGTCGCCTCGGGCGGCATCCACGTCTGGCACATGCCGGCGCTGGTCGCGATCTTCGGCGACGACGCGGTCTTCCAGTTCGGTGGCGGCACGCTCGGCCACCCGTGGGGCAACGCTGCCGGGGCCTGCGCCAACCGGGTCGCCCTCGAGGCCTGCGTGCAGGCCCGCAACGAGGGCCGCGATCTGGAGCGCGAGGGCGGCGAGGTGCTGCGCGCGGCGGCCGCCGCGAGCCCGGAGCTCGCCGCGGCGATGGAGACCTGGAAGGAGATCCGCTTCGAGTTCGACACCGTCGACAAGCTCGACACCGCCGGCAGTTCCTAGCCGACGCTGCGCCTGCCCGCAACCGGTCCCCCCCGAACCCGCCCAGATCCCGAGGAACCCGTAGATGAGCGAGATTCGCGACTACCACTCCCGGCTCGCCGACCCGGCGAGCCGCCGCCACGAGACCTTCTCCTACCTGCCGCCGATGAGCGCCGCCCAGCTGCGCCGCCAGGTCGCCTACATCATCGAGCGCGGCTGGCAGCCGGCCATCGAGCACAGCGAGCCCGAGCACGCCGGCCACGCCTACTGGTACCTGTGGAAGCTGCCGATGTTCGGCGAGACCGACGTCGAGGCGGTGCTCGCCGAGCTCGAGGCCTGCCGGGCGGCCAACCCCGGCCACCACGTGCGCCTGATCGGCTACGACCCGATCGCCCAGACCCAGGGCGCGGCGATGGTCGTCTACCGCGGCTGAGCGGGCGGGTCCGGCCCGGACGAGGCATCGGGCGGATCTCGCCGTTGCTTGACAGGGATCAGCGAATTCCGCATATATGCGTATATGACACGCATCACCATCAGCCTGCCCCCGGAAGAGGCGGAAGCGGTCGCTCGCGCCGCGCGGCGCCACGGTCTCTCGGTGTCGGCCTACGTGCGCCAGACCCTCGGCCGTACCCTGGCCCCGGCGGGAGACAGCGCGCCGCCCTTCGCCGCCCTGGGGCGCAGCGGCGCTCGCGGCACCGGCCGGGACGCCGAGCAGATCCTGGCGCGGGAATGGGGTGGTGATCGCGATCGTTGACACCGGCCCGCTCTATGCGGCGGTGGACGCCGACGACCAGGACCACCGGGCGGTCCTCGCGGCCATGGAGTCGCCCCGGATGCGCCTCATCATCCCGGCCCTGGTGGTGGCCGAGGCGACCTACCTCGTCGGCCACCGCATGGGGCCGGCCGTGGAGGCCGCCTTCCTGCGCAGCCTCGAGCGCTGCGAGATCGAGTCGCCGATGCCCGAGGACTGGCGGCGCATCGGCGAGCTCGTGCAGACCTACGCCGACATCCCCCTCGGCGGGACCGACGCCAGCGTGGTGGCGCTCGCCGAGCGCTTCGGAACCGATACCGTCATCACCCTCGACCGGCGCCATTTCGCCGCCATCCGCCCGCGCCACTGCCCGGCCTTCCGGCTCCTGCCCGAGTAGCGCGCACGCTTGAAAGCGGCGCCCGTCGGTCCTAACCTAGCCGCGTCTCAACGGGGTGTCCTCGCGACTGAGAGGGCGCGCGCCGCGCGCCCAACCCGTCGAACCTGATCCGGGTCATGCCGGCGTAGGGATTTGAGCGCGGCCGCGGTGGCCACCTCCCCTCCGCCGCTCAACTGAGGAGGGATCGAGGTGAACCGCTTCACCGCCATCGTGATCGCGCTCGTGCTGGCCGCGGGCGCGGGCGCCGCCGAGCGCCCGACCCTGACCGTCTACACCTACAGCTCGCTGGTCTCCAAGTGGGGCCCGGGGCCGGCCATCGAGCGCGCCTTCGAGGCCGAGTGTGGCTGCCAGCTCGACTTCGTCGGGCTCGATGCGAGCAACGAGATCCTCAGCCGGCTGCGCCTCGAGGGCGAGCGGACCCGCGCCGACGTGCTCCTCGGGCTCGACAACAACACCCTCGCCGAGGCGCGTGCCACCGGGCTGCTCGCCCCGCACGGGGTCGATCTCGGCGCCCTGGCGCTGCCGATCGAGTGGAACGATCCGGTCTTCGTGCCCTTCGACTACGGCTACTTCGCCTTCGTCTACGACAAGACGCGCACGCCGAAGCCGCCGGCGAGCCTCGCCGCGCTGGTCGACGGCGATCCTGCCGAGAAGGTGATCATCGAGGACCCGCGCACCAGCACCCCGGGCCTCGGCCTGCTGCTGTGGATGGAGAAGGTCTACGGCGCCGAGGCCCCGGCGGCCTGGGCGCGGCTCGGGCGACGGGTGCTGACCGTGACCAAGAGCTGGAGCGAGGCCTACGGGATGTTCCTCAAGGGCGAGGCCCCGCTGGTGCTCAGCTACACCACCTCGCCGGCCTACCACCGGATCGCCGAGAACGAGGATCGCTACGCGGCGGCCATCTTCCGCGAGGGGCACTACCTGCAGATCGAGGTCGCCGCCCGGGTCGCGGCGAGCAAACGGCCCGAGCTCGCCCGCCGTTTCCTCGCCTTCCTGGTCTCGCCGGCCGTGCAGCGCATCATCCCGACCGGCAACTGGATGTACCCGGTCATCGACATCGGCGAGGCGCTGCCCGAGGCCTTCGCGGCCCTGCCGCGCCCGGGCCGTGCGCTGATCATCCCGCCCGAGCGGGTCGCCGCCGAGCGCAAGGGCTACATCGATCGCTGGCTCGAGGCGATGAGCCGTTGAGGGGGCGCGGCGCCGCGGCGCTCGCCCCGGGGCTCGTCACCCTGGCGCTGCTCGCCGGCGGGGTCGGGGCGGCCTTCGCGGCGCTGCTCTGGAAGGCCCCGCTCGCGACCCTCGCGGCGCTTCCCGCCGACCCCTACCTGTGGCGGGTGGTGCGCTTCACGACCTGGCAGGCGAGCCTCTCGACGCTGCTCTCGGTGGCCCTTGCCGTGCCGGTGGCCCGGGCTCTCGCGCGGCGCACCCGCTTCCCCGGGCGCCGCGCCCTGCTCGCCCTGTTCGGGCTGCCGCTGGTGGTGCCGGTGATCGTCGCGATCCTCGGCATGGTCACCGTCTACGGCCAGAACGGCTGGCTCAACCGGGCGCTCGCCGCCCTCGGCCTGCCCGGCGGGCGCTACCTCTACGGGCTCTCGGGGATCCTGCTCGCCCACGTCTTCTTCAACCTGCCGCTGGCCACCCGGATGCTGCTCTATGCCTGGCAGGCGGTGCCCGGGGAGAGCTGGCGGGTGGCCAGCCAGCTCGGCATGCGCTCCGGGCAGCTCTGGCGCCTGATCGAGTGGCCGGCGCTGCGCCCGGTGCTGCCCGGGGTCGCGGGGCTGGTCTTCCTGCTCTGCTTCACCAGCTTCGCGGTGGTCCTGACCCTCGGCGGGGGGCCGCGCTCGACCACCGTCGAGGTGGCCATCTACCAGGCCTTGCGCCTCGACTTCGACCTGCCGCGGGCGGTCACCCTGGCGCTGGTGCAGCTCGCCCTGTGCGCCGGGTTCGTCGCCTTCGGCCAGCGCCTGGCCCGCCCGGTGCCGTTCGCCGCCACCGAGCAGCGCCGCCTCGAGCGCCCCGACCTCGAGGCGCCCCTCGGGCGGATCGCCGACGCCCTGGTCATCACCGCCGCCGGGATCTTCGTCGCCCTGCCGCTGGCCGCGGTGCTCGCCGCCGGGCTCGCCGGTCCGCTCGGCGCGGTGCTCGCCGATGCCGCCCTGTGGCGGGCCGCGGCGCGCAGCCTGGCGGTGGCCGGGGCCGCCGCGCTCGGCTCGCTAGGGATCGCCTGGTCGCTGCTCGCGGCCAGCCGCGAGCTGCGCGTGCGCCTTCAGCGCCCGCGCGGCGCCGAGGCGATCGAGCTGGCCGGCTCGCTGGTCCTGGTGGTCTCGCCGATCGTGCTCGGTGCCGGGCTGTTCGTGCTGCTGCTGCCCCTGGTCGACGTGCTCGCCGTCGGCCTCTACCTGGTGGTGACCATCAACGCGCTGATGGGGCTGCCCTACATGATCCGGCTGCTCGGCCCGCCGCTGATGCGCGCCGCCGAGCACCATGACCGGCTCTGCGCGAGCCTCGGGCTGGGCGGCTGGAACCGCCTGCGGCTGGTCGAGTGGCCGCTGCTGCGCCGCCCGCTGGGGCTGGCCCTGGCGCTCAGCGCGGCGCTGGCGGTCGGCGATCTCGGCACCATCGCGCTGTTCGGGACCCGCGACAACGCGACCCTGCCGCTGCTCCTCTACCAGCGCCTCGGCAGCTACCGGCTCGACGAGGCGGCGGTCACCGCCCTGGTGCTGCTCGGGCTGTGCCTGGCACTGTTCGCGCTGCTCGAGCGCGGGGTGGGCGGCCGTGGCGAGCGTTGAGCTCGAGGGGGTCCGCTTCCGCTACCGGGAGATGCGCATGGAGTTCACCCTGCGCATTCCGGAGCGCCAGTGCTTCGCGGTGATCGGCCCCTCGGGGGCCGGTAAGAGCACCCTGCTCGCCCTGATCGCCGGCTTCGAGCGCCCGCTGGCCGGGCGGGTCCTGATCGACGGCGCCGACGTCACCGCGCTGGCCCCGGCCCGGCGTCCGGTCACCACCGTGTTCCAGGAGCACAACCTGCTCGCCCACCTGAGCGCGGCCGACAACGTCGGGCTCGGCATCCACCCGGGGCTGCGCCTCGGGCGCGCCGAGCGGGCGCGGGTCGCCGAGGCCCTGGCCCGCGTCGGGCTGGCCGGCTTCGAGCGGCGCCTGCCCGGCGAGCTCTCGGGCGGCGAGCGGCGCCGGGTGGCGCTCGCCCGGGCGCTGGTCATGGAGCGCCCGGTGCTGCTCCTCGACGAGCCGTTCGCGGCCCTCGGTCCGGCGCTGCGCTTCGAGATGCTCGACCTGGTCGCCGAGCTGCAGCGCGCCGCGGCGATGACCGTGGTGCTGGTCAGCCACCAGCCCGAGGACGCGCGGCGCATCGCCCGGGCCGGGGCCTTCGTCCATGCCGGGCGGGTGCTCGCCGCCGGCCCCGTTCCGGAGCTGCTCGACCGCCCGCCGGTGCCCGAGCTCGGCGCCTACCTGGGCGACCCGAACGGAGCGCCGCGGTGAGCCCACCCACCTCGCACCCGGGCCGCGGTCGGCCGGCGGCAGGCGGCGCCGGCGAGACCGGCCGGGCGCCGGAGCCTGGCGAGCCGCCCGGGCGCTGCAGCGACCCGGCGCTCGGCGCCGCCCTGGCCCGCGTCCCGCTGCTCGCCGGGCACGACCCGGCGGCGCTGCGCTTCACCCCGCTCGCCAGCCTCAGCAACCGCTGCTACCGGGTCGAGCTGCCCGACGGGCGCCGTTGCTGCCTGCGCCTCCCCGGCCCCCGTCCGGCACCGTTCATCGATCGCGCCCGCGAGCGGGAAAACGCGCTGGCCGTGGCCCGCGCCGGCCTCGCCCCGCCGGTGCTGTTCTTCGACCCGCGCGACGGGCTGATGGTGACCGAGTACCTCTCCGGCCGGGTGACCCTGGGCGCCGCGCGGCTCGGCGCGCGCCCCGGGGCGCTGGCGCGCGCCGGGCGGGCGCTCGCCCGGCTGCACCGCGAGGGGCCACGCTTCGCCGGTCGCATCGAGCCGCTGGCGGTCCTCGACCGCTACCTCGAGGCGCTTCCCGGGCCGGCCCGGTCCGGCCTCTGTGACCCGGGCGCGGCGACGGGCGCCGGCGAGGACTGCCCGCCCGGCGCTGTCACCGGGCTGGCCGATGCGCTGGCGCCGCTGCGCGCGCGGCTCGCCGCCGCACCCTGGGAGCCGGCGCCCTGCCACGGCGACCCGGTCTGCGCCAACCTGCTCGACGGCGAGCACGACCTGGTCCTGGTCGACTGGGAGTATGCGGCGATGGGCGACCCGGCCTGGGATCTGGCCTGGCTGGCGCTCGACGCCGGGCTCGATCGGGCCGGCCGCACCGCCCTGCTGGCCGCCCACGGCGGCGCCCGCGCCGACCCCGCGCTCACCGCCCGGGTGGAGCTCTACCTGCCGATCTGCGCGGCCGTCGAGGCGCTCTGGGCGCTCAGCGCCCCCCCGCGCCCGGGCCGGGGTCTCGACGACCTCGCCCGCCGGGCGCTGCGCCGTGCCCGCGCCCTGCTCACCGCCGGCCTCTACTCCGAGCGTGACCTTCCTTCAGGAACGCGCGGGGATGCAGCGCAGGCCGAAGGCGCGAAAGTCGTCGTCGATGGCTAGACAGAGCGACAGCTTGAGGCGACGCACCAGCGCGAAGCTTGTGCAATCGGTGAAGCTGAACGACTTGTCCCCGTAGCCGGAGAAGATCGACCAGCCGGCCTCCTCATCGGCGGGCGAGATCCGCTCGAGGCGCGCCAGCCGGTGCCCGCGCAGCCGCTCCCCGAGCCGACGGGCAACCTCCCAGCCCAGCTTGTAGCGCACCAGGGTCAGTGTCTCGTCGAAGACGTAACTGCTGGTCACCAGCCGCCCGCGAAACTCGCGAAAGCAAGGAACGACACGCGCATGGTCAGGATCGGCGCGATCGACGAGCGCATACCAGGCGCCGGTGTCGACGAAGACCCGCTTCACGCCGTCTCCTTGCCATACAGGTGACGGTTGTGATCGCGCCCGACCGGCTCTCCGCTGCCCTCGCCAATCCCGATGATCGTCTCGAGAGGATCCGGCTCCGGGGAGCCCGATCTCGCGAAATGCTCGTCGACGAGCCGGCGGATCAAGGCGGCGAGGCTGACTCCCTGGCGCCTCGCCTCCTCGCCGAGCCGGCGGTATTGCTCCGGCTCGAGCGAGATCTGGGTACGGTGCATGCCGCCTCCGGGAAGGTGAACTTCAAGCAGTCACCATACATCACCATTATAATGATGTAAACATCATGCTGGGTCATGTTCCCGTGCCCAATCCCTCATCGCCGCCGCGCCACCTCCTCGTTGCGCTGCGGCGGCAGCGACCAGACATACTCGACGATCGCCTCGATGTCGGCCTCCTCGAGGTGCTGGAGCCCCTCCTCGATGACCTCGGCCATCAGCCCGTCGGCGTAGGGGCCCTCGGGGATCTCGCCGAGCGCCAGGTAGCGGGCGAGCTCGGCGCGGGTCCAGTCGCCGATCCCGGTCGCCGGGTCGCGGGTGATGTTGGGGATCACCGTCCCCTCGGGGCCGTCGACGGTGCCGGCGAGCTCGCGCGTCCCGTCGAGCCCGCCGAGGCGGTTGCGCGGCGTGTGGCACTGCCCGCAGTGAGCGAGGTGGCGCACCAGGTAGGCGCCGCGGTTCCAGCGCGCCGAGCGGCCGGGGTTCGGGCGGTAGGGACCGGGCGTGAGGAACAGCCAGCTCCACAGCCGGTTGACGATCCGCGGGCGGACGAACCAGACCAGCCGGTGGGGCCGGCTCGGGGCTGCCACCGGCGGCGTCCGCATCAGGTAGGCGTAGAGCGCGGCGATGTCCTCGTCGCTCATCCCGGTGTAGGCGGGATAGGGAAAGGCCGGGTAGTAGCGCTCGCCGCGCGGGCCGACCCCCTCGCGCAGCGCACGGGTGAGATCGGCGAGCCGCCAGGCCCCGATCCCGGCGCGAGGGTGCGAGGTGATGTTGGGCGGATAGAAGGTCCCGAACGGGGTGATCAGGGCCCGGCCGCCGGCCAGGAAGGCCCCGCCGCGCTCGAGGTCGGTGTGGCAGGCCACGCAGCCGGCCGCGCGCAGCAGGTACTCGCCGCGCGCGACGAGCGCGGCCGGCGGACCGCCGCGAGCCCTGGGCAGGGACTCGCCACCGCCTTCAGCGTGGGCGGCCGAGAGCGCCAGCGCGGCGCCCACCAGCACCCCGCCGAGCGCCCGGTACGCCACCCGCTCTCTCCGCGAGGCCTCCCGGTCCTCTCGCGCTCGCGGCGGGTACCGGTCGATCAAGCGAATCGCCCTCTTGCCGACTCGATCATGAATGGTTCTCATTATCTCTCATCTTGCTAGACTGTTCAGCAGCGACCGGCCGCAACGCACGGCGCCGGCGCGCGAGGCGGCGATCCACAAGAGATGAGGAGGGATTCGATGAGGAAGCGGACCGTTTGGGCCGGGGCGCTGGTGCTCGCCCTCGGGATCGGGCTGGCCGGGCCGGCCGCCGCGCAGAAGCTGCAGGCCCCGAAGGGGGTCTGGAAGGCGATGCTCGCCGGCCTCGGCGACATCCAGGGGGTGACGGGCGCGCTGATGGTCTTCGACATGGAACGGGCGGCCGCGATCGCCGACGGGCTGGCCAGGCGTGAGACCGCGATCTCGCAGATGCAGCGCCTGCCCAGGCCGGTCCGTGACGGTCACGGCAAGGTCGCCGCGGCGGCCCGCGAGCTCGCCGCGGCGGCCCGCGCCGGCGAGGAGCAGGAGATGGTGCGCAAGCTCGCCGACGTGGTCTCGGCGTGCACCGCCTGCCACTACGACCTGCGCGACAAGAAGCGCCGCGCCAAGCTGCAATAGCGAGGCAGACCAACGCGACCCGGCGCTCGGGCGGGCCGGGTCGCCGACCAGCCCGCCGCCGAGCGCGTGCGGGCCCCCGATCCGCAAGGAGCGTCGAGCAGGAGCGGGGGAGCGCCACAAGACCGTAGCAGCCCCCCGGACCGACTCGCCGGAAAGGCGGAGCTTCCCGTACCATCGTGCGGCGCATCCACCGACGGGGAGGAAGGGATGATCACCCTCTACGACGCCGAGCTGTCCGGAAACTGCTACAAGGTGCGGCTGCTGCTCGCCCTGCTCGGTCTCGAGCACGCCCGCGAGCCGATCGACCTGGCCGCCGGGGAGAACCGCACCGAGGCCTTCCTGCGCCTCAACCCGCGCGGCCAGATCCCGGTGCTGACCGATGGCCCGGTCACGGTCTGGGACTCGCAGGCGATCCTGGTCTACCTGGCGCGCCGCTACGCCACCCCGGGGTGGCTGCCGCTCGCGGCCGAGCCGCTCGCCGAGGTCATGCAGTGGCTCGCGTTTGCCGGCAACGAGTGCCTGTTCGGGATGGCCCGCGCGCGCGCCATCCGGATCTTCGGCCGCCCCGGGGATCTGGCCGAGTGCCAGGAGTACGCGCGTCGCGGCCTGGCGGTGCTCGACGCCCACCTCGCCGGGCGCGACTGGCTGGCCGGCCCCGGAGCGACCATCGCCGATCTGGCCTGCTACCCGTACTGCGCCCTGGTCCCGGCGGGAGGCATCGCGCTCGACCCCTACCGCAACGCACGGGCCTGGATGGCGCGCATCGAGGCGCTGCCCGGCTATGTCGGCATGCCTGGCATCGAGGCGCAGCGCGGCACGTAGCCTGCACCGGCGCACGCGCCACCTCTAACCCGCATCGCTCACCAATCTACGGCTGCGGCCGCCGATCCACTTCCTCCGGGCGACGCGCCAAGCCGGGGTAGGCGGTGGGGCAGGCCGCGGAGCGACCGTCGCGAGGCAGG
>CAZRGU010000101.1:0-11394 GCA_964599705.1 uncultured Ectothiorhodospiraceae bacterium
CCGGGGCGACCAGGGGCGTCCGCAGTAGGTGCGCGATTTTTTCACAAGCTCTCAGGCCGGATGGCGCTCGACGAGCTGGCGGGCGATGATGATGCGCTGCAGCTCGTTGGTGCCCTCGCCGATGGCCAGCAGCGGGGCGTCGCGGTAGTAGCGCTCGATGTCGAGCTCCTTGGAGTAGCCGTAGGCGCCGTGGATGCGCATCGCCTCGGTGGCGTTGTAGAGCGCGGTCTCGGTGGCGAACAGCTTGGCCATCCCGGCCTCGAGATCGCAGCGCTCGCCGCGGTCGTAGGCCCGTGCGGCCGACTCGGTGAGCAGCCGCGCGGCCTCGAGCCGGGTGGCCATCTCGGCGAGCTTGATCTGGATCGACTGGTGCTCGCAGATCGGCTTGCCGAAGGTCTTGCGGATCTGGGCGTAGGCGAGCGAGTCCTCGAGGCAGGCCCGGGCGATGCCGACCCCGCGGGCGGCGACGTTGATGCGCCCGAGGGCGAGCCCGGCGAGGATCTGCTGCAGGCCCCGCCCCTCGACCCCGCCGATCAGGTGGGCGGCCGGCACCGGGCAGTCCTCGAAGACGATCTCGGCCGAGTCGATGCCCTTGTAGCCGAGCTTGTCGAGCTTGCGGCTGACCGTGAAGCCGGGGCCCTTCTCGATGAGCAGCAGGCTCATGCCGCGGTGGCGCGGCTCGGCGCCCGGGTCGGTCTTGACCAGCACGGCGAGCACCTGGCCCTCGATGCTGTTGCTGATCCAGGTCTTGGTGCCATCGACCCGGTAGTGCTCGCCGTCGCGGCGCGCGCGGGTGCGGATCGCCTGCAGATCGGTGCCGCAGTCGGGCTCGGTCAGGGCGATGCCGCCGCGCAGCTCGCCGCTGGCGAAGCGCGGCAGCCAGGCGCGGCGCTGCTCGGCGGTGCCGAAGCGCTCGACCGTGGCGGCCATGATCAGGTGCGAGTTGAAGATCCCCGAGACCGACATCCAGACCCGCGAGACCCGCTCGACGATCCGCGCGTAGGTGGCGGCCGGCAGCCCCAGGCCGCCGTACTCGGCCGCGATGGTGGCCCCGAACAGGCCGAGCTCCTTCATCCGCTCGACGATCTCGTGCGGGTAGCTGTCCGCGGCCTCGAGGGCGTGGGCGACCGGTGCCACCTCGCGCTCGAGGAAGCGGTCCACGGCCTCGAGGATCAGCGCCTCGTCGCTCGGGGTGAAGGTCTCGGGCATCGTCGCGCTAGCGGGCCGGCGGTCGGTCGCCGACCTCGTGGCCGCGGCGCGGTACCAGGAAGGTGCGCTCGAAGCGGATCACCGCGCTGCCGTCGGCCTTGTGGCCGGTGGTGCGCACGGTGACGATGCCCTGGGTCGGGCGCGAGCGCGATTCCCGCTTGGCCAGCACCTCGGACTCGGCGTACAGCGTGTCGCCGGGGAACACCGGGGCGAGCAGCTCGATGCGCTCCCAGCCGAGGTTGGCGATGGCGCGCTGGCTGAGATCGCTGACGCTCATCCCGACCACCACCGCCAGCGTCAGGCAGGAGTTGACCAGCGGCCGGCCGAACTCGGTGCCGGCCGCGTAGGCGGCATCGAAGTGCAGCGGGTGCTGGTTCATGGTGAGCAGCGTGAACCAGGTGTTGTCGGCCTCCGAGAGGGTGCGCCCGGGGCGGTGCTCGTAGACGTCGCCGACCGCGAAGTCCTCGTAGCAGCGCCCGAAGACCTCGCGGTAGCGCCCCGGGGCGATCTCGCGGCGCTCGACGCTCATCGGCCGCGGCGGCCGGGGCCGCCGGCGCCCGCGCGCCCGGCGCCACGCTCGGTGGGGGTGGACATTCCGGCTCCTCCCGCGGTGCTGGCCAGAGTCGGGGGCAATCATAGCGCGGCGGCCGGGCGCCGGGGAGCGGGCGGGGCCGCGGGCGGGGGCTGCCCGGTGACCCGCGGGCCGGCGCCGAGGGGCTGGTGCCGGGAGCGAGAATCGAACTCGCACGGCCTTGCGGCCACCAGATTTTGAGTCTGGCGCGTCTACCAGTTCCGCCATCCCGGCCGGCTGGCCGGCGAGAGTATAGCGGCGCCCGGCGCGGCGGTGGGGCTCTGCTACGATCGCGGCCCGATGCGCGTCGCCGACCTTCGCTACGAGCTGCCCGAGGAGCTGATCGCGCAGCGCCCGCCGGCGCGCCGGCGCGACGCCCGCCTCCTCGCCCTCGAGGCGGCCAGCGGCGTGATGCGCGACCTGCACATCACCGACCTGCCCGCGCTGCTCGCCCCCGGCGACCTGCTGGTGCTCAACGACACCCGGGTGGTGCCGGCGCGCCTGGCGGCGCGCAAGGCGAGCGGCGGGCGGGTCGAGGTGCTGCTCGAGCGGGCCCTCTCGGCGCGGCGCATGCTCGCGCTGGTGCGCGCCTCGAAGGGGCCGCGGGTCGGCACCGAGCTGGTCTTCGCGGGCGGCGAGCGGGCCCGGGTGGTGGCCCGGCGCGGCGCCTTCTGGGAGCTCGAGCTCGGCTCGGGAACCGTCACCGCGCTGCTCGAGGCCGAGGGCACGGTGCCGCTCCCGCCCTACATCCGCCGCGCCCCGGAGCCGGCCGACCGCGAGCGCTACCAGACCGTCTACGCGCGCCGCGACGGGGCGGTGGCGGCGCCGACCGCCGGGCTGCACCTCGACGCCGAGCTGCTCGCCGAGCTCGCCGCGCGCGGCATCGGGCAGGTCTACGTGACCCTGCACGTGGGCGCCGGCACCTTCCAGCCGCTGCGCAGCGAGCACCTCGAGGACCACGAGATGCACGCCGAGCGCCTCGAGGTCGGCGAGGCGGCCTGCCAGCGGATCGCCGAGGCCCGCCGCGCCGGGGGCCGGGTGGTGGCGGTCGGCACCACCACGGTGCGGGCCCTCGAGGCGGCCAGCGCCGGTGGCGAGCTGCGCCCGCTGGCCGGCGAGACCCGGCTGTTCATCCGCCCCGGGCACCGCTTCCGCTGCGTCGACGCGCTGCTCACCAACTTCCACCTCCCCGGCTCGACCCTGCTCGCCCTGGTGTGCGCGTTTGCCGGGGTCGAGCCGGTGCTCGCCGCCTACCGCCACGCGGTCGCCGAGCGCTACCGCTTCTTCAGCTACGGGGACGCGATGTTCCTGACCCGGGCAGGGCGGTGAGCGCCTTGCGCTTCGAGGTGCTGGCCCGCGACGGGGCGGCGCGCCGCGCGCGGCTGGCGCTGGCCCACGGCGAGGTCGCCACCCCGGCCTTCATGCCGGTCGGCACCTACGGGGCGGTCAAGACCCTGACCCCCGAGGAGCTCCTCGAGGCCGGCGTCGAGCTGCTCTGCGCCAACACCTTCCACCTGATGCTGCGCCCCGGGGCCGAGCGGGTGGCGGCCCTCGGCGGGCTGCACCGGCTGATGCACTGGGAGCGCCCGATCCTCACCGACTCGGGCGGCTTCCAGGTCTTCAGCCTCGCCGCGCGGCGCCGCCTCGACGAGCGCGGGGTGGAGTTTCGCTCGCCGATCGACGGCGCGCGGGTGTTCCTCGACCCGGAGCGCTCGGTGGCGGTGCAGCACGCGCTCGGCGCCGACATCGTCATGGTCCTCGACGAGTGCATCCCGTACCCGGCCAGCGAGGCCGAGGCGCGCGCGGCGATGGAGCGGACCACGCGCTGGGCGCGGCGCTCGCGGGCCGCCCACGGCGGGGGCCCGGCGGCGCTGTTCGGGATCGTCCAGGGCGGGGTCTACCCGCGGCTTCGCGAGGCCTCGCTGGCCGCCCTGCTCGAGATCGGCTTCGACGGCTACGCGATCGGCGGGCTGGCCGTCGGCGAGCCGCTCGCCGAGCGCCTCGCGGTCCTCGAGCGGCTCGTCCCGGCGATCCCCGAGGCGAGCCCCCGCTACCTGATGGGGGTCGGCACCCCGCGCGACCTGCTCGAGGCGGTGCGCCGCGGGGTCGATCTGTTCGACTGCGTGCTGCCGACCCGCAACGCCCGCAACGGCCACCTGTTCGTGGCCGGCGGGGTGGTGCGGATCCGCAACGCCCGCTACCGCGACGACCCCCGCCCGCTCGAGGCCGGCTGCGACTGCTACACCTGCCGCCACTACTCGCGCGCCTACCTCCACCACCTCGACCGCTGCCGCGAGTCGCTCGGCGCGCGCCTCAACACGGTGCACAACCTGCGCTACTACCAGCGCCTGATGGGCGAGCTGCGCGAGGCCATCGAGGGCGGCCGGCTCGATGCCTACGCGGCCGGCTTCGCCGGGGCCGGCCCGGCCCGCTGAGCGATGCGGGTTGCCCGGGGCGCGCGGCAGGCCCATGCTTGCTTGTCAACCCGGGTGCCCGTCCGTATAATCCGCCGACTTTAGGGGCAGGCAATAGGGAGCACGTTCGCCTGTCTGCGGCGATACCAGGTGTCGGCGCGAGGCCGGGGCGCACCGCGCTGCGGATCCTCGCCGCGCAGCTCGCGGTGAGCGTCGCGGCGGCGGGGGTCGGCCTCGCCACCGGGGGCACCCGCGCGGCCTACTCGGCCGCGGTCGGGGGCGCCATCTGCGTGCTGTCCGGCGCCTATCTGGCCGCGCGAATGTTCCGGACCCAGCCCGGTTCGTCGCCCGCGCAGGTGCTGCGGGCGTTCTACGTCGGGGAGGTCGTGAAGGTCGCGCTCACCGCGCTGCTGTTCGCGGTGACGATTCTCTATCTCGACGTCGACGTGTTGATCGTGATCCTGGCCTACGTGGCGGCGCTCGCCGTCTACTGGGTGGCGCTGGTCACGACCGCGGGGAGGCAGCGCTGAGGTGAGCACGCAGGTACGCGAGGGCGCCGAGAGCGTCACCGGCTACATCGTCCACCACCTG
Source organism: uncultured Ectothiorhodospiraceae bacterium (assembly GCA_964599705.1). Lineage (GTDB taxonomy): Bacteria > Pseudomonadota > Gammaproteobacteria > HK1 > HK1 > CAZRGU01. Next base: position 4,786 of record CAZRGU010000101.1, read on the forward strand.
ACCCAACTGCGCGTCGGGGAGGGGTTCTGGACCCTGCACCTCGACACCCTGTTCTTCTCGGTGGCGCTCGGCACGCTGTTCGTCTGGTCGTTTCGCCGCGCCGCGCTGCGTGCCTCGAGCGGAGTCCCCTCCGGATTCCAGAACTTCGTCGAGATCCTGGTCGAGTTCGCCGACGGGCAGGTGCGCGACGCCTTCCACGGCAAGACCCATCCGATGATCGCGCCGCTGGCGCTGACCATCTTCTGCTGGGTCTTCCTGATGAACTTCATGGACCTGATCCCGGTGGATCTGCTGCCGGTGCTGGCCGGCTGGCTGCACGTCCCGTACCTGCGGGTGGTGCCGAGCGCCGATCCGAACGCGACCTTCGCGATGTCGATCACCGTGTTCCTGCTGATCATCTACTACAACGTCAAGATCAAGGGCTCCCATCTGCTCGCCGAGATGTTCACCGTACCGTTCGGCAAGTGGCTGTTCCCGGTCAACCTGCTGTTCCGCCTGATCGAGGAGTTCGCCAAGCCGATCTCGCTGGCCCTGCGACTGTTCGGAAACCTCTATGCCGGCGAGCTGATCTTCATCCTCCTCGCGCTGTTCACGCTCGGCAAGGGCTTCGACTCGCTGGCCGGCGCGGGGCCGCTGGCGGCATTCATCGGGCAGGTCCTGCTGGCCCTGCTGTGGGCGATCTTCCACCTGCTGATCATCACCCTGCAGGCCTTCATCTTCATGGTCCTGACCATCGTCTACATGAGCATGGCCCACGAGTCGCATTGATCGACGACACCCGCTTCACGAGTTTCTTTCGGCCCACACATCTGTCTACAAGCTAGGAGGCAAGATGGAAATCATCCAGCACCTCGCCACCGTGCAGGGAATGACGGCGGTCGCCGTCTCCATCCTCATCGGGATGGGCGCTGCCGGCACGGCGATCGGCTTCGGCATCCTCGGTGGCAAGTTCCTCGAGGGCGCGGCGCGCCAGCCCGAGCTGGTGCCGATGCTCCAGATCAAGATGTTCATCGTCGCCGGTTTGCTCGACGCGGTGTCGATGATCGGCGTCGGCATCGCGCTGTTCTTCACCTTCGCGAATCCCTTCGCGGCGGCCATCCAGGCGGCCGCCGGCGGCTGAGCCCCGGCGCCGGGCGCTCCGGCCGGCCCGCTCCCAGCGATTCAAGAGAGGTAGAGGACCCGTGAGCATCAACGCCACCCTGCTTGCCCAGATGGTGGTCTTCGCGTTGCTGGTGTGGTTCACGATGAGGTTCGTGTGGCCGCCGCTGGTCAAGGCGATGAGCGACCGCCAGACCAAGATCGCCGACGGCCTGGCCGCCGCCGAGCGCGGCCAGCGCGACCTGGAGCTCGCCCAGGAGCGTTGCACCGAGCTGCTGCGCGAGGGGCGCGAGAAGGCCCAGGAGTACGTCGTCCAGGCCCAGCGGCGCGCCGACGAGATCGTCGAGGAGGCCAAGCAGGCGGCCCGCGAGGAGGGCGAGCGCCTGCTCGAGGCGGCCCGCGCCCAGATCGAGCAGGAGCGCATCGAGGCGCGCGAGCAGCTTCGCCACCAGGTCGCCAGCCTGGCGGTCGTCGGGGCCGAGCAGATCCTGCTGCGCGAGGTCGACGCCGCGGCCCACGCGGCGGTGCTCGAGCGCCTCGCCGCGGAGCTCTAGCGGCCATGGCCGACCACGGAACCATCGCCCGGCCCTACGCGATCGCGGCCTTTCGCCAGGCCCGCGAGGAGGACCAGGTCGCGCGCTGGAGCGAGATGCTCGAGCTGCTCGAGGCGGTGATCGGCGATCGGCTGATGCGCGGCCTGATCGCCAGCCCCAAGGTCCGCCGCGAGCAGCTCGCCGAGCTGATCGTCGAGGTCTGCGGTGATCGGCTGACCGACAGCGCGCGCAACTTCGTGCGCCTGCTCGCCGAGCGGCGCCGCCTCGAGGTGGTGCCCGAGATCAGGCGGCTCTTCGAGGCCGAGCGCAAGCGCGCCGAGCGGCGCAGCGAGGTGCACGTGATCAGCGCCTTCGAGCTGCCCGAGGAGGTTCGCGAGCGGATCGCGGCGGCGATGCGCGAGCGCCTCGGCACCGACATCGATCTGAGCGTCGAGATCGATCCGGCCCTGATCGGTGGCGCGGTGGTGCGCGCCGGCGATCTGGTCATCGACGCCTCGATACGCGGCCAGCTCCAGCAGCTCGCCGCACGGCTCGCGTGAGCGGCCGCCAGCGACAGAGGAACGAGCATGCAACTTTCGGCCACTGAAATCAGCGATCTGATCAAGCAGCGGATCGAGAATTTCGAGATCGGCGCCGAGGCGCGCACCGAGGGCACGATCGTCAGCCTGAGCGACGGCATCGCCCGCATCCATGGGCTGAGCGACGTGATGCAGGGCGAGATGATCGAGTTCCCCGGCGGCACCTACGGGCTGGCGTTGAACCTCGAGCGCGACTCGGTCGGCGCGGTGATCATGGGCGACTACGGCCACATCTCCGAGGGCGACACGGTCAAGTGCACCGGACGGATCCTCGAGGTCCCGGTCGGGCGCGGGCTGCTCGGGCGGGTGGTCAACTCGCTCGGCGAGCCGATCGACGGCAAGGGGCCGGTCGAGCACGAGACGACCTCGCCGATCGAGAAGGTCGCCCCGGGGGTGATCACCCGCCAGTCGGTCAGCCAGCCGGTGCAGACCGGGCTCAAGGCGATCGACTCGATGGTCCCGATCGGGCGCGGCCAGCGCGAGCTGATCATCGGCGACCGCCAGACCGGCAAGACCGCGGTCGCGCTCGACACGATCATCAACCAGAAGGGCACCGGGGTGACCTGCATCTACGTGGCGATCGGCCAGAAGGCCTCCTCGGTCGCCAACGTGGTGCGCAAGCTCGAGGAGCACGGGGCGATGGAGCACACCATCGTGGTCGCCGCCCCGGCCGCCGAGTCGGCCGCGCTCCAGTACATCGCCCCCTACGCCGGGTGCACGATGGGCGAGTACTTCCGGGATCGCGGCGAGGATGCCCTGATCATCTACGACGATCTGACCAAGCAGGCCTGGGCCTACCGCCAGGTCTCGCTGCTGCTGCGCCGCCCGCCGGGGCGCGAGGCCTACCCCGGCGACGTGTTCTACCTCCACTCGCGCCTCCTCGAGCGCGCCGCGCGGGTCAATGCCGACTACGTCGAGGAGGTCACCGGTGGCGAGGTCAAGGGGCGCACCGGCTCGCTGACCGCGCTGCCGATCATCGAGACCCAGGCCGGCGACGTCTCGGCGTTCGTGCCGACCAACGTGATCTCGATCACCGACGGCCAGATCTTCCTCGAGTCGGATCTCTTCAACGCCAACATCCGCCCCGCCATCAACGCCGGGCTGTCGGTCTCGCGGGTTGGCGGCGCGGCCCAGACCCCGATCATCAAGAAGCTCGGCGGCGGGGTGCGCCTGGCGCTCGCCCAGTACCGCGAGCTCGCCGCCTTCGCCCAGTTCGCCTCGGATCTGGACGAGGCGACCCGCCGCCAGCTCGAGCGCGGCCAGCGGGTCATGGAGATGATGAAGCAGAAGCAGTACGCGCCGATGAGCGTCGCCGAGCAGGCGGTCTCGCTGTTTGCCGTCGACCGCGGCTACCTCGACGACGTCGAGCTCGGCAAGATCGGCGACTTCGAGGCCGCCCTGCACGCCTACATGGCCTCGAGCCACGGCGATCTGATGGACTCGATCAACGCCGATCCGAAGTACGACGAGGAGGTCGATGCCAAGCTCAAGGCGGCGGTCGACGACTTCAAGGCCAACCACACCTGGTAGGCGAACGGGCCGAGCCCGGGGAGCGCGAGGATGGCAGGCGCCAAGGAGATCCGGACCAAGATCCGCAGCATCCAGAACACGCAGAAGATCACGCGTGCGATGGAGATGGTGGCGGCGAGCAAGATGCGCAAGGCGCAGGAGCGCATGCGCGCCGCGCGCCCCTACGCGGACAAGATCCGGCACGTGGTGGCCCACGTCGCGGCGGCCCACACCGAGTACCACCACCCCTTCCTGCAGCACCGCCCCGAGGTGCGGCGGGTCGGCTACATCGTGGTCTCGACCGATCGCGGCCTGTGCGGCGGGCTCAACGCCAACCTGTTCCGGACCATGGTCGCCGAGCTCGATCGCTGGCGCGAGGAGGGGGTCGAGGTCGACCTGTGCTGCATCGGCAGCAAGGCGGTCGGCTTCTTCCGCCGCTTCCAGATCAACCTGGTCGCCCAGGCCACCCATCTCGGCGACGTCCCGGCGGTCAACGACCTGATCGGCACCGTCAAGGTGATGCTCGACGCCTACATGGAGGGGCGCATCGACCGGCTGTTCTTCGTCTACAACAACTTCGTCAACTCGATGACCCAGCGCCCGGTGGTCGAGCAGGTGGTGCCGCGCGAGGCCTCCGCGGAGGAGGACGTCAGGCACTACTGGGACTACATCTACGAGCCGGATGCCAAGGAGGTGCTCGATCAGCTTCTGGTGCGCTACGTGGAGTCGCTGATCTACCAGGGGGTGATCGAGAACGTGGCCTGCGAGCAGGCCGCGCGGATGGTGGCCATGAAGGCCGCTTCGGACAACGCCGGGAGCCTGATCGACGAGCTCCAGCTCGCCTACAACAAGGCGCGCCAGGCGGCCATCACCCAGGAGCTCTCCGAGATCGTGGGCGGGGCCGCGGCGGTCTAGCGGCGCGGGATCGGATCCAGGAGACGCGGCCGGGACGACCGATCGCGGGTACGAGGGTAGCAAGGCATGAGTCAAGCAACGGGTAGCATCGTCGAGATCATCGGCGCGGTCGTCGACGTCGAGTTTCCGCGCAGCGCCGTGCCCAAGGTCTACGACGCGCTCAAGGTCGAGGGCGGGCTGGTGCTCGAGGTCCAGCAGCAGATCGGCGACGGCGTGGTGCGCACCATCGCCATGGGCTCGACCGACGGGCTCAAGCGCGGGGTCGCGGTCAGCAACACCGGCGCCCCGATCACGGTGCCGGTCGGACAGCAGACGCTCGGCCGGATCATGAACGTGCTCGGCGAGGAGGTCGACGGCAAGGGCCCGATCGAGAGCGAGACCCGGCTGCCGATCCACCGCAAGGCCCCGGCCTACGTCGACCAGGCGCCGACCGTCGAGCTGCTCGAGACCGGCATCAAGGTGATCGACCTGATCATGCCGATCGCCAAGGGCGGCAAGATCGGGCTGTTCGGGGGCGCCGGGGTCGGCAAGACCGTCACCCTGATGGAGCTGATCCGCAACATCGCCATCGAGCACAGCGGCTTCTCGGTGTTCGCCGGGGTCGGCGAGCGGACCCGCGAGGGCAACGACTTCTACCACGAGATGACCGAGTCCCAGGTCCTCGACAAGGTCGCCCTGGTCTACGGGCAGATGAACGAGCCGCCCGGCAACCGCCTGCGGGTCGGCCTGACCGGGCTGACCATCGCCGAGAACTTCCGCGACGAGGGTCGCGACGTGCTGATGTTCATCGACAACATCTACCGCTACACGCTGGCCGGCGTGGAGTGCTCGGCGCTGCTCGGGCGGATGCCCTCGGCGGTCGGCTACCAGCCGACGCTGGCCGAGGAGATGGGCGTGCTCCAGGAGCGCATCACCTCGACCAAGACCGGCTCGATCACCTCGTTCCAGGCCATCTACGTGCCGGCCGACGACCTGACCGACCCGTCTCCGGCGACTACCTTCTCGCACCTCGATGCGACCCTGGTGCTGTCGCGCCAGATCGCCGAGCTCGGCATCTACCCGGCGGTCGACCCGCTCGACTCGACCAGCCGCCTGCTCGACCCGCTGGTGGTCGGTGCCGAGCACTACGAGACCACCCGCCAGGTCCAGGGGGTGCTGCAGCGCTACAAGGAGCTCAAGGACATCATCGCCATCCTCGGCATGGACGAGCTGTCCGAGGAGGACAAGCTGACCGTGGCGCGGGCGCGCAAGATCCAGCGCTTCCTGTCCCAGCCGTTCTTCGTCGCCGAGGTGTTCACCGGCTCGCCGGGCAAGTACGTCTCTCTCAAGGACACCATCGCTGGCTTCCGGGCGATCGTCGACGGCGAGATGGACCAGTACCCGGAGCAGGCCTTCTACATGGTCGGCTCGATCGACGAGGTCGCGGAGAAGGCCAAGCAGGTCTAGGGGGAGCGCAGCGCGATGGCCATGACCATGCACGTCGATATCGTCAGCGCCGAGACCGAGCTGTTCTCGGGGCGCGCCGAGATGGTGCTCGCCCCGGCCGCCCAGGGCGAGGTCGGGATCCTGCCCGGGCACGCCCCGCTGGTCAGCAGGCTGCGCCCGGGAACCGTGGAGGTGCGCAAGCCCGACGGTGGCGGGGTGCTCGAGTTCTACGTCTCGGGCGGGATGCTCGAGATCCAGCCGCACTGCGTGACCGTGCTCTCGGACACCGCGCAGCGCGCCGAGGACCTCGACGAGGCCGCCGCGCTCGAGGCCAAGGCCCACGCCGAGCGGGTGCTGGCCGACCACCAGGCCGACATCGACGAGGCCGCGGCGCGCGCCGAGCTCGCCCAGGCCGCCGCCCAGCTGCGGGCCATCCAGCGCCTGCGCCGCCAGATCGGGCGCGGCTGAGCGCGGGCCCGGCGTCGGGCCTGCGCCCGGCCAGGGGCTGGACGCCGGGCCGGCGCCCGACC
>CAZRGU010000102.1:0-11274 GCA_964599705.1 uncultured Ectothiorhodospiraceae bacterium
TCGTCGCCGGCGGCGTGGCCGCAGGTGTCGTTGATCACCTTGAACTGGTCGAGATCGAGGTAGCACAGCGCATGCTCGGGCGCCTCCTGGGTCTCGGCCAGGACCCGCCCGAGGCGCCGCTCGAGCTCGCGCCGGCCGATCAGCCCGGTGAGCGGATCGTGGCGGGCCTGGTAGGCCAGGCGGGCGGCCAGACGGTGCTCCTCGGTGGCGTCGCGGGCCGCCCCGCGGTAGCCGGCGAAGCGCCCCCTGGGGCCGTAGATCGGCCGCGCCGAGAGACGCAGCACCCGCACCGCCCCGTCGTCGCGCCGCCAGCGCAGCTCGACCTGATCGAGGGTCCCCTCGGCGGCCATGTCGAGACGACAGCGCTCGGCCACCTCCGGGTCGACCGCGTGAGCGGTGATGATCTCGCCGAGCCCGCGCCCGATGATCGCCTCGTCGGCCAGCCCCAGCAGATCCCGCGCGCGTCCCCACGAGCCGGTGCAGGTGAGCCCCCGGTCGCACTCCCAGAACCAGTCGGCAGCGGTCTCGGCGATGTCCCGGAAGCGGGCCTCGCTGGCCCGCAGCTCCTGCTCGGCGCCGCGCCGCTCGGCCACCTCGGCGGCCAGGCGCTCGTTGGCCTCGAGCAGCTCGCGGTTGGTGGTCCTCAGCCGGCCGACCAGCTCGTCGTTGCGACAGCCGAGCGCCAGGCTGCGCACCGCGCTGCGGTAGTGGCGGCGGGCGAGCCCGAGCAGCACCAGGCCGTAGACGGCCACCAGCCCGGCCATGGTGAGCTGGACCTCGCCGCCCTGGACGGTCAGCCACACCGCCAGCGGGGCGAGGCTGGCGAGCGTGTAGGCGACGAATGCCGGCCACACCGTGCCGAGCGCCGAGACCGCCCCGGCGCACAGCCCCCCGACCACGAAGGTGACCAGGACCTGGAGCTCGAGCGGCGCGCCGCCGGCCAGCAGCCAGCCGCTCACCCCCCACAGCGCCGCGCTGGCGCTGCTCCCGGCGATGAACAGCCGCCGCCAGCGGGCCGCGGCGCTCCCTGGCCGGCGGCGCGCGTAGGCGCGCAGCAGCGCCCAGCGGGCCAGGCTGACCGCCAGCAGGCCGAGGACCCAGGCGAGCAGCAGCCGGGCCGAGGCCGCCGAGCGCAGCGACCAGGCGACCACCGTGGCCAGCACCAGGTTGGCCACCAGGCCCGGCGAGAGCTGGTGGTAGAGGGTGCGGACCTGGGCGTCCTCGATGAACGCCCGCCAGCGACGTCCCGGCCACCTTCGCCGCCCGGGTGCCGCCGCCGTCACTGCCCCGCCGTCGCCCAAACGCCTGCCCCCATCGGGCGCCGGGCCCGCCCGGCCCTGCCGTCGCCCGTGCCTGGCCCGCCCGCGAGAACCCCGGGCCGCTCTCCGGGTCCCTCCGCCGGCGCGGCTCGCCGGCCACGGAGGATGGATCCGGTCTATCGGCGACTCGCCGCCGGGCTTTAACCCGCACAGCTCACCGATCCACGGCTGCGGCCGCCGATCCACCGGCAGGCACGGGCGGGCCCGCGCCGCCCGCCGGGCCGCCGGGGCGCGGTCGCCGGCCGGTGCCGCCTGGGGCCTCCCGGGGACCGCGCCCCGAGCCCCTCGCCCTGGGCCCCGGCGCGCAACCGCCTCCCGGCGTCGCTTTCGAGATCCCCGGGGCTCGGCTAAGCTTTAAGCGGATCAGCGCCGTGGGGCCCCTCTCCCGGGGCTCGGCTGGCGGGCGCGGCGCGGGCGGAGGTCGGGGAATCGGCCCGGCGCGGGGGAGGTCCGGTCGGGGAGAGTGGAGATGGATCTGCTGCTGGTGGAGGACGACGAGCTGCTCGGGGCCGGCATCCAGGCCGCCCTCGAGCAGGAGGAGTACCGGGTGGCGTGGGCCCGCAGCGCCGAGGAGGCCGAGGCCGAGGCGACGCGCCGGGTCTTCGACCTGATGGTCCTCGATCTCGGCCTGCCCGATCGCGACGGGCTCGCGCTGCTGCGCGAGCTGCGCGCCCGCGGCTTCGACGGGCCGGTGCTGGTGCTCACTGCCCGCGACGCGGTCTCGGACCGGGTCGCGGGCCTCGACAGCGGCGCCGACGACTACATGGTCAAGCCCTTCGACCTCGACGAGCTGGCCGCGCGGCTGCGCGCCCTGGTGCGCCGGCGCGGCGGGCGGGGGAGCGCGCGGACCCGGCTCGGACCGCTGACCCTGGATGCGGCCAGCCACCGGGTGACCCTGCGCGGCGAGCGCATCGAGCTGACCCGCAGCGAGTTCGCGATCCTCCACGCGCTGGTCCAGAACGTCGGCAAGGTGCTGTCGCGCCAGGAGCTCGAGGCGGCGGTGCACGGGACCAGCGAGGCGGTCGAGAGCAACGCCGTCGAGGTCCACATCCATCACCTGCGCCGCAAGCTCGGGCGGCAGTTCATCTCCACCGTGCGCGGCGTCGGCTACATGGTCGACCGCCCGGCCCGCCAGCAGGGCGCGGAGCGTTGAGCGCCGCCGCCGCCCGCTGACCGATGGGCCTGCTCACCCCGGGCTCGCTGCGCCAGCGCCTCATCGCCCTGCTCCTCGCGGTCACCGTGCTCACCTGGGGGGTCTCGGTCTACACCGTGTACGTGGATGCCCGGGCCGAGGCACGGGCGATGTTCGATGCCGGCCTGGCCCAGACCGCCCGGGTCATCCTCACCCTGGTGCGCCACGAGTTCCTCGAGGGCGATCTCGGCGCCATCGAGCTCCTCGATCCGGCCGTCGCGCCGACCTACCAGTACGAGAGCCGGATCGTCACCGTGCTGCGCGACCGCGACGGCGCCCTGCTGCTGCGCTCGCCGCGCGCGCCGGCCTTCCCGCTGCCGGCCAGCATCCTCGCGGGCGACAGCGGCCCGCGCTTCGAGAACACCGTCATCGAGGGCACCGGCTGGCGGGTGCTGGCGATGCGCGATGGCCGTTCGGGGGCCACCGTGCAGACCGCCGTGACCCTCGAGGGGCGCGATCGCCTGGCCCGCAACCTGGTCTGGGACAGCTTCGGGCCGCTGCTGGCCACCCTGCCGCTGGTGGTGGCGCTGATGCTGATCGCGGTGGGCGCCGGGCTCGCGCCGCTCGAGCGCCTCGCCGGCGAGGTCGCCCGGCGGGCGCCGGACCGGCTCGACCCGATCGATCCGCGCCACGCCCCGCGCGAGGTCCGCCCCCTGTTCGACGCCGTCAACGCCCTGCTCGCCCGGCTCGACGAGGCGCTGGCCCGCGAGCGGCGCTTCACCGGGGACGCCTCCCACGAGCTGCGCACCCCGCTCGCGGTGCTCAAGACCCATGCCCAGCTCGCCCTGCGCAGCCCCGACGCGGAGAGCCGCGAGCGGGCGCTGCGCGCGGTGCTCGAGGGCGTCGATCGCTGCACCCACCTGGTCGAGCGCCTCCTCACCCTGGCGCGCATGGACGCCGGGCGGGCGAGCGGCTTCGACCGCCCGCTCGACCTGGTCCCGCTGGCCCGCGAGGTGGTCTCGACGGCCACCCGCGAGGCCGAGAGCCGCGACACCGTCATGACCCTGAGCGCCCCGGAGGAGCGCTGCCTGGTCCGCGGCGACAGCGACTCGCTGCGCATCCTGCTGCGCAACCTGGTCGACAACGCCATCCGCTACAGCGGCGAGCACGGACGGGTCGAGGTGATCATCGAGGACGACGGCGACGGCGTGCTGCTGTGCGTCGAGGACTCGGGCCCCGGGATCCCCGAGAGCGAGCGGCCGCGCGCGCTCGAGCGCTTCAAGCGCATCCCCGGAAGCGGCGAGCGCGGCAGCGGGCTGGGGCTCTCGATCGTGGCCCGGGTCGCCGAGCTGCACGGCGCGACGCTGACCCTGGCGACGGCCCGCTCGGGGCAGGGCCTGCGGGCCTGCGTGCGCTTCCCCGCGGTGTCGGCGGCGGCCGACAGCGACGCCGCCTGAGCATGCGATCGCGGGTATACTGCGCGTTTCTCCGCCCCCGGCACCTTCGATGTCCGTCTCCGTGGTGATCGCGGCCTTCAACGAGGCCGAGAACCTTGGCTACCTGATCGACGAGGTCGGCACGGCGCTGCGCGGCATCGACGACTGGGAGGTGGTGGTGGTCGACGACGGCAGCAGCGACGAGACCCCGCGGCGGGTCGCCGAGCTCGCCCACCGGGAGCGGCGGCTGCGCTGGGTGCGCCACCGGCGCAACGCCGGGCAGAGCGCGGCGCTGGTCACCGGGGTGCGCCTCGCCCGCCATCCGCTGATCGCCACCCTCGACGGCGACGGCCAGAACGACCCGGCCGACATCCCGGCGCTGCTCGCCGCCTTCCGCGCCGAGGCCGACCCGCTGCTGCTCGTCGTCGGCGAGCGGCGCCGGCGGCGCGACAGCGCCCTGCGCCGGCTGTCCTCGCGGGTCGCCAACCGGGTGCGCCGGGCGCTGCTCGACGACGACTGCCCGGACACCGGCTGCGGGCTCAAGGTGTTCGCCCGCGAGGCCTTCCTCGAGCTGCCGCGCTTCGACCACATGCACCGCTTCCTGCCGGCGCTGTTCAAGCGCGCCGGAGGCCGGGTCCTCAACGTCCCGGTCAACCACCGCCCGCGCCGTGCCGGCGAGTCCAAGTACGGTGTCCACAACCGCCTGTGGGTCGGGCTGGTCGACCTGCTCGGGGTGATCTGGCTGGCGCGCCGCCCGTGCCGGCCGCAGGTCGACGGCGGCGAGCGCTGAGGTGGCGATCCTCGACCGGCTGATGGTTGCCATCGGGCTCGATCTCGCCCGCATGTCGACCGTCGACATCGTCTGGGTGGCCATCGGGCTGGGTGGCCAGCTGCTGTTCATGTCGCGCTTCCTGGTGCAGTGGATCGTCAGCGAGCGGCAACGGGCGAGCGTCATCCCGGTCGCCTTCTGGTATCTCAGCATCGGCGGCGGGCTCACCCTGCTCACCTATGCCATCCACAAGCGCGACCCGGTCTTCATCCTCGGCCAGCTCACCGGGGTGTTCATCTACGCCCGCAACCTCTACTTCATCCACAGCGGCCGCTCGGCCCAGGACCGATCCGCGCCCCGCGAGCGATGAGCCGCACGCTCGCCGCGGCCCTCGCCCTGGGCGCCGCCTGGGTCACGCTGACCCTCCTCGGGCTGGCGGTGCGGCCGCTGATCCCGGTCGACGAGACCCGCTACGCGGCGGTCGCCTGGGAGATGTGGCAGCGCGGCGACTGGCTGGTCCCGCACCTCAACGGCCTGCCCTACAGCCACAAGCCGCCGCTGCTCTTCTGGCTGATCGGGCTCGGCTGGGCGCTGGCCGGGGTGGGCGAGACCTGGCCGCGGCTGATCGGGCCGCTCGCCGGGCTGGCCAGCCTGGCGCTGACCGCCGGGCTGGCCCGCCGGCTCTGGCCGCAGGGCGCGAGCGAGCGCTGGCTGGCCCCGCTGCTGCTCCTTGGCACCGCCTTCTGGGCCGGCTACCAGCAGCTGCTGATGTTCGACGTGCTGCTCGCCGCGGTGGTGCTCGCCGCCTTCCACGCCCTGCTCGGGGCGGCCCGCGGCTCGCGTCTCGCCCTGCTCGGCCTCGGGGTCGCGCTGGCCGTCGGGATCCTCACCAAGGGACCGGTGATGCTGCTCTACACCCTGCCGGCGGCGCTCGCCGCACCCTGGTGGGGCGGCGCCGGCCGGCGCTGGGGGGCGCGCTGGTACCTGGCCTTGCTGGCCGCCGTGGCCCTCGCGGCCGCCCTCGCCCTGGCCTGGGCGCTGCCGGCGGCCGCGGCCGGTGGCGGCGCCTACGGCGAGGCGCTGCTCTGGCGCCAGAGCGCGGGGCGGATGGTCGACTCCTTCGCCCACCGGCGGCCCTGGTGGTGGTACCTGGCGATCACCCCGGCGGTGCTCTTCCCGTGGGCCTGGTGGCCGACCCTGTGGCGCGCGCTGGCGGGCCTGCGGCGGGCCCCGGCCGACCCCGGGGTGCGCCTGGCGCTGGCCTGGCTGCTGCCCGCCCTGGTCGCCTTCTCGCTGATCAGCGGCAAGCAGCCCCACTACCTGGTGCCGCTGCTGCCCGGCTTCGCGCTGCTCGCCGCCCGCGCCCTGGCCACCCTCGAGGGGGGCGGCGCGCGGCTCGCCCGGCTGCCGGTGGCGCTGGCGCTGCTCGCCCTGGCCGCGGCCTGGCTGGCCGCCCCGGGGCTGGCCGGCGAGCGGGCCCCCTGGTGGCTCGCCAAGCTGCATCCCGGCTGGTCGCTGGGGCTGGCCGGGGCCGCGCTGCTCGCCTGGGCACCGCCGGCGCGCAACGCTGCCGCGGCCGCTGGCTGGGGCGCGGGCGCCGCGCTGCTGCTGGTCGTCTCGCTCGCCCTCGGCCTGGTCCGGATCGCCGCTCCGGCCTGGGACGTGCGCCCGCTGGCGACCCGGATCGCGGCCCTCCAGGCCGGCGGCCGGCCGGTGGCCAACGTCGCCACCTCCTACCACGGCCAGTTCCAGTTCTATGGCCGGCTGCGCACCCCGCTCGCCGATCTGCGACCCGGCGAGCTTCCCGGCTGGGCCGCGGCCCACCCGCGCGGCTGGGCGATCAGCTACCCGCGCCGGCTTCCCGCCCGGCCCCCGCCGGGCGAGGCGCTGGTGACCCGCTACCGCGGTCGCTGGGCGGTGCTCGCGCCGGCCGCCTGGCAGCTCCGCTCGGGCAGCTACGCGGCGCCCTAGCCCGGATGGCTCACCGATGCGCGAAGCGAGGGCGCCGAGACGCCGCGCTCAAGCCGGCGCGGCTGCTGCCGACTACGGGTCTGGCCGGTCCGCCCGCCTCGGTTGACGCCGGGATCCCAGGCAACGAGGATCCGGCGGGGCGGCCCTGTCTGTTCGGGTTTCTTGAACGACGCATGAGCGCTGCCGAGACGATCCGGCGCCAGTCGCGCAGAGGAGATCACCATGTTCAGCAAGATCCTGGTTCCGACCGACGGCTCCGACCACGCCCTCAAGGCGATCGAGCTGGCCGCCGATGTGGCCGCCAAGTACGACGCCGAGCTGCTGGTGCTCAACGTGCGCAAGCCCGGCCGCCTGCCCGACGAGCTGCGCCGCATGGCCGAGGTCGAGCACCTCATCGAGCCGACCCGCAACGGCTCCTGGAACGTCGCCGACGTGTCCACCGGCCTGGCCGCCGCGATGGCCCGCGACGAGGCCCAGGAGCAGGCGATCAACGAGGCCTACCGCAAGCTCGGCGAGCAGATCTGCGAGCACGGCCGGCTCACCGCCGAGCGCAAGGGGGCCTCCAAGGTGCGCACCCGGGTCGAGACCGGAGACCCCGCCGACCGGATCCTCGCGGTGGCCAGCGAGGAGGGCTGCGACCTGATCGTGATGGGCAGCCGCGGGCTGAGCGACCTCAAGGGGCTGCTGATCGGCAGCGTCTCGCACAAGGTCTCTCAGCTCTGCGAGTGCACCTGCGTGACGGTCAAGTAGCACCCGCCCGGCGCCGCCGCGGCGCGGCGCGGCGCACTCCTCGCGCCCCGCGCCCGTTTGCAGGGGTGCGGCGCTTGGGCTATGGTCGGGTGCCAAGCAGAACTCGCCCCGAATAACAACCCATCCGCGATGAAAGTGGAGCAGCGGTCACTCGCCGCCGGGGCGGCGCTTTCGCCATCCGTGAACCGCGCAGGAGGACGGCTCACCATGAATCCCAAAACCAACGACTATCCGCACCCCTACATCCCCAAGCTGATCGGGCAGCTCGAACGGGGACGCGTCAGCCGCCGCGAGTTCCTGCGCACCTCGACCCTGCTCGGCCTCTCGGCCGCGGCCGCCTACGGCATCGCCGGGCGGATCAGCGGGCGGGGACTGCTGCCCGCGGCACGTGCCGACACCCCGCGCAGGGGCGGCACCCTGCGCGTCGGCATGGCGGTGCAGGAGATGACCGATCCGGCCACCTTCGACTGGACCGAGAAGTCGAACATCGCCCGCCACATGGTCGAGTACCTGACCATCACCGGCCCCGACAACGTCACCCGGCCGTATCTGGCCGAGCGCTGGCAGGCCAGCGACGACCTGACCGAGTGGACCTTCTACCTGCGCAAGGGCATCCAGTGGTCGAACGGGCTCGACTTCAACGCCGAGGACGTGGCCTTCAACTTCCACCGCTGGCTCGATCCGCAGACCGGGTCGTCGAACCAGGGGCTGTTCTCGGCGATGCTCAGCGAGACCGGCGAGAAGGACAAGAAGGGCAGGCCGATCAAGCGCATGACCGAGGGCGCGGTCAAGATCGTCGACTCGCACACGGTGCGCATCCGGCTCAACTCGCCGGTGCTCTCGATCCCCGAGAACCTCTACAACTACCCCACCGCGATCGTCGATCGCGACTTCGAGAAGGGCGGCGCGAACCTCAGCGCCCGCCCGGTGGGAACCGGGCCGCTGACCCTCAGCGAGTACAAGGTCGGCGAGATCGCGGTGCTCGAGCGGCGCAAGGACCCGTACTGGGGCGGCGAGACCTACCTCGACCGGATCCGCTACATCGACGTCGGATCCGACCCCTCGGCCTCGCTGGCCGCGCTCGCCTCGGGCCAGGTCGATGCCGTCTACCAGCTCACCCTCGACCTGATCGACGCCGCCAAGGGGATCCCGGGGGTGGTCATCGCCAAGGCCGACACCGCCCAGACCGGCGTGATCCGCATGAAGGTCACCGAGAAGCCGTTCGACGATCGCCGGGTGCGGCGCGCCGTGCAGCTATGCTGCGATCCGGCCCAGCAGCTCGAGATCGCCTACCGCGGGCTCGGCTCGCTCGGCCAGCACCACCATGTCGCCGAGATCCACCCCGAGTACTTCCCGCTCCCGGCCTTCAAGCAGAACATCGAGGAGGCCCGACGCCTGCTCGCCGAGGCCGGCTACCCGGGCGGGCTCAAGCTGCGCTGCAACGTCGGCAACACCGCCGGGACCTGGGAGCAGGACTCGGTCGCGGTACTCAAGGAGAACGCGGCCAAGGCCGGCATCGACATCGAGATCAACGTGATGCCCGCGGCGCAGTACTGGGACGTCTGGGACAAGGCCCCGTTCAGCCTGACCTCCTGGACCCACCGCCCGCTCGGCACCATGGTGCTGAGCCTCGCCTACCGCAGCGGGGTGCCGTGGAACGAGACCTCCTACGCCAACCCCAGGTTCGACGAGCTGCTCACCCGCGCCGAGTCGATCCTCGACGTCGAGGAGCGGCGCGCGGCGATGGAGCCGGTCGAGCAGACCCTGCAGGACGACGCGATCATCATCCAGCCGTTCTTCCGCGGGGTGTTCTCGGCGGCCACCGCCAAGGTCCACGGCTACCGCACCCACCCGACGCTCTACCACCAGTTCAACAAGGTCTGGATCGAGTCCTGAGGAAGCCGGAGGCGAGCCATCGCCGAGCCTGACGGACGGCGCGGCCGGGGATGCGTGGCACCGGAGCGGGCTCACCGGCCCGCGCCCGCCGCCACCCTGCTCGGTGAACGATGCTGATCTTCATCCTCAAGCGCGTCGGCTTCATGGCGCTGACCATGCTGGTGGTCTCGATGCTGATCTTCACGCTCCTCGAGACCGACCTGTTCGCCACCGGCGACGTCGCCACCCGGGTGCTCGGTCCCTACGCGAGCGCCGAGCAGAAGGAGCTGTGGCGCGAGCGCCACGGCTACAACCGCCCGGCCTACCGGCGCTACCTGGACTGGCTCGGCAACTTCGCGCGCGGCGAGCTCGGCGAGTCGCTGCGCTTCAAGGTGCCGGTCGCCGAGATCCTCTGGGACCGGCTGTGGAACACCGCGGTGCTCGGCTTCTGGGTGTTCGCGGTGATGGTCCCCCTGGCGCTGCTGCTCGGGGTGCTTGCCGGGATGCGCGAGGGCTCGCTGCTCGACCGCACGATCTCGGTGGCCAGCATCGTCACCACCTCGGTCCCGGAGTTCGCCAGCTCGGTGGTCTTCGCCTTCGTCTTCGTCTTCCACCTGAAATGGCTGCCCGGAACCAGCGGCATGGCCGAGGGCTTCGACTTCCGCCAGCTCGTCCTCCCGGTGCTGGTGCTGGTGACCTACGACCTCGGCTACGTGGCACGCATGACCCGCGCCTCGATGGCCGAGGTCATGACCACCCCGTACATCCGCACCGCGGTGCTCAAGGGGCTGCCCTATCACCGGGTGATCCTCGGGCACGCCCTGCGCAACGCCCTGATCACCCCGTTCACGGTGATCATGCTGCAGGTCAACTGGCTGCTGTCCGGGATCATCGTGGTCGAGTTCTTCTTCGCCTACAAGGGGTTCGGGGCGCTGCTGCTCGAGGCCTCGCTCAACCAGGACATCGCCCTGGTCGAGGCCTGCGCGATGGTCGCGGTGTTCGTGGCGGTGACCACCCAGACCATCGCCGACATCGGCTACGGCTACCTCAACCCGCGCATCCGCTTCACCTGAGGTCCCGGGATGGGCGACCCGATAGCCAGCGCGGCTCCCCGGCAAGGCATCGGCGCGCTGCTGCGGCGCCTGGCCGGCGCCCTGGCGCTGCTCGGCGAGAGCCGCATCGGGATGCTCGGGGCGGCGCTGGTCGGCTTCTGGGTGCTGGTCGCGCTGCTCGCCCCCTGGATCGCGCCCTTCGACCCCAACGCCCACCTCCAGCCCTTCGCCCGGCCGGGGACCGGGTACGCCGGCGGCGGCACCTTCTGGCTGGGCACCGACAAGACCGGACGCGACATCCTCTCGAGGATCATCTGGGGCTCGCGCACGGTGCTCTTCTACGCGCCGCTGGCGACCGCCGTGGCCTACGCGCTGGGCATCGCCATGGGACTGGTCGCCGGCTACTACCGGGGGTGGATCGACGATCTGCTCTCGCGGCTTGCCGATGTCATCCTCTCGTTTCCGGTGCTGGTCCTGTACATCATCATCATCGCCACGCTCGGCGCCTCGGGGGCCAACATCATCATCGCCATCACCTTCGCCAGCGCCCCCGGGATCATGCGCATCGTGCGCAGCCTGGTGCTCGACCTGCGCCACCGCGACTATGTGGCCGCCGCCCAGACCCGCGGCGAGCCGAGCTGGTGGATCCTGCTCGTCGAGATCCTGCCCAACGCCCGCGGGCCGCTGATCGTCGACGCCTGCCTGCGCCTCGGCTACGTGATCATCACCATCGGCGTGCTCGGATTCCTCGGCCTCGGGCTGCCGCCCCCCGACCCCGACTGGGGAGGGATGATCAACGAGAGCCGGCGCCTGGCGATGGCCTTCCCGTACATGACCCTCTACCCGGTGCTCGCCATCTCGTCGCTGATCCTCGGCTTCAACCTGCTCGCCGACGGGCTGCGCGAGATCTCGCTGCGCGACTGAGAGTTTGTGAAAAAATCGCGCACCTACTGCGGACGCCCCTGGTCGC
>CAZRGU010000103.1:0-11089 GCA_964599705.1 uncultured Ectothiorhodospiraceae bacterium
CCTCCGGTGGTGGGGTGGGGCGCACGACCGGCGCAGCGAGGTGCCCGCAGGGGGCGCCGCGGGGGTGCCGGATACGATGATCGGGGCCGTACGTCCTGTGAGCCCCGCAGGAGGATCGGGCGGATGACTCTTCTCAACCTGGTCATAATGCTCGCCCTGGTGGCAACCGTGGTGGCACTCGGAACGGGCATCGTGTCGATGGTCCGCGGCGGTGAGTTCGACCGCCGCCACGACGTCCAGCTCATGGTCTCGCGCGTCGGTCTCCAGGGGGTGACCTTCGCGCTGCTGCTGCTCGCGCTGTTCCTGGCCAACGCCTGAGCCCCGGCAGCGCGCCGGGGAGCACGCCGCGCCGGCCCGCGGGGGCGGGCGCAGCCGGTGGCCGCCGTGCCGCGCGCGCCGGCGCTTACTCGAGAGCGGCCAGATCGGCGACGGTGATCGGGCGCAGCGGCGGGCGCACCCGGTAGTGTCCGACCTCGTCCATCGCCAGGCCATGGTGGGCCGCGATCAGCCGGCTCACGGTGAGCGCGCACTCGCGTCCCTGGCACGGCCCCATGCCGCAGCGGGTGAAGGCCTTGGCCTGGTTGGGCCCGAGGCAGCCCTGGGCGGCGACCTCGCGGATCTCGCCGACCGTGACCTCCTCGCAGCGGCAGGCCAGGGTGGCGGGGTCGGGCGGCAGCGCGAACATCGGGCGCGGGGGGAAGCGGGCCTCGAGGAAGCGGCGTAGCGGGCGCAGCGCGGCGAGCGCCCGGGCGGCCGGGGCCGCGCGGCGCACCCGCTCGCGGGCGCTGAGCCGGCCGAGCCGGTGGGCGACGGCGAGCCCGCACAGGCGCCCGGCCAGGCGTGCCGCCCCGGCCCCCCCGATCCCGCCGGCGTCGCCCGCGATCGAGATCCCGGCGACGCTGCTCGCCCCGCCCTCCCCGAGCACCGCCCTCCAGCACTGCCCGGCACGGTCCCAGCGGTGTTCGCAGCCGGCCGCCATCGCCAGATGGGCGTTGGGGATCAGGCCGTCGTGGACCAGGACCAACTCGGCGGCGACCTCGTGGTGGCGGTCACCGATCGCGTAGGCGAGGCCCTCGACGCGCCGCTCGCCGAGCGCGCGCAGCGCGCTCACCCCGCGTACCCGGGGGATGCCGGCGCGCCGGATCTCGGCCAGCCAGGCGAGCCCGCGGCGCAGCTCGCCGGCCGCGCCGGGCAGGGCCCGGAGCAGGGCGCCGAGGGTGTCGAGATCGAGGGCCCGCGGAGCGGTGTCCAGCAGCAGCGCGGGGGGCGCTCCGGTGGCCAGGAGCTGGGCGGCGAACAGGTAGGCGAGCGGCCCGCTGCCGGCGATCACGGTCGCCCCGGCCGGCACCAGCCCCGAGTCCTTGAGCAGGGTCTGGGCGGCGCCGACCCCGAGCACTCCGGGCAGGGTCCAGCCCGGGAAGGGGACCGGGCGCTCCATCGCGCCGCTGGCGATCACCACGTGGCGGGGGGCGAGCAGCTCGAGGCGGCCGGTGCCGGCCGGCCCGCGCGGCGCTCCGGCGGGCGGGTCCCGGGGCGAGGAGACCCGGGCCAGCCCCAGCTCGAGGCCGCCCTCGCCGGCCCGCAGGTGCCACACCGAGGTGGCGAAGGCGAGCCGCGCGCCGCTGGCGCGCAGCGCACCGACCTGGGCGAGGCCGGCCCGGTAGTCGGCCCCGAGCAGCGCCAGGTCGGCCGGGCGCAGCACGCTGACCCGCTCGACGGCGCGGTAGATCTGGCCGCCGGGCGCGGGCTGCTCGTCGACCACCAGGGTGTCGATGCCGCACTCGGCGAGCGCCACCGCCGCGGCCATGCCGGCCGGGCCGGCGCCGATCACCACCACCTCAGCACTCACCGCGCTCTCCTCCCCGCGCGCCCTGCTGGACCCGCACCTCCATGCCCTCGCGGACCCGGACCAGGCAGGCCTGGCGGTTGGGCTCACCGTCGACCTCGAGCAGGCACTCGAAGCAGGCCCCGATCATGCAGAACGGGGCCCGTGGCTGGCCCGAGACCGGCGAGCTGCGGAAGTGATCGACCCCGGCGGCGAGCAGCGCGGCGGCCAGCGAGTCGCCGCGCTCGGCGACGATCTCGCGCCCCTCGAAGCGCAGGCGGACCGGATCAGTGGGCGGGGTGCGGCGCCGGAACATCGAAGCGACTCGGGCTGAAGCAGCGGTAGGGTGCCGGGATCTGCCCGGCGAGGATCCACTCGGGGACCTCGAGGGCGTGCAGCGAGGCGAGCGTCACCCCGCTGTGGCAGGCGAAGGCGAAGGCCCCGGGGGCGCTCGTCGAGTGCTGGTAGCAGGGAAAGCCGTCCGGGGTCATGACCCGCAGCGCCGCCCAGACCCGCTGCACCCGCAGGGTGGCGAGGAACGGGAAGGCGCGCAGCGCGTTGCCCGCGATCGCGGCCAGGGTCGCGGTGTCGGTCGCCACGTCGAGGCCCACATCGCGGCTCGAGGGGGACAGCAGGAAGCTGCCCTCCTCGGTCTGGCGCACGTAGTTGGTCGGGTAGGCGAGGCGCGGCCGGCAGCGCTCGGTGACGATCACCTGGCCCTGGTCGGGGCGCACCGGGACGCGCAGGCCGAGCGGCTCGGCGAGGGCCGGCGCGCCGTGGCCGGCCGCGATCACCACCCGCTCGGCCTCCCACGATCGGCCCGACCCGCGGACCCGGAAGCCGCCGGCGGGCAGTGCCTCGATGGCCTCGACGCGGGCGCCGGGCCGGTAGCGGGCGCCGCGGGCGAGCAGCGCGGCGTGCAGCGCGCGCAGCAGGCGCAGCGGGTCGCAGTGCCCGTCGTGCGGGCAGTAGGTGGCCCCGGCGACCTGCGGCCCGACGCCGGGCAGGCGCCGGGCGAGCTCGGCCGGGGCGAGCACCTCGTACGCGTAGCCCTCCTCGCCGGCCTCGCGCTCGAGGCGCGCCAGGCGCTCGAGGTGGGCGGCCAGCTCGGCCTCGGCGAGCGCCAGGTGGAAGCCCCCCGGGCGCCGGTAGGCGACGTCGATCCCGGTCTCCTCGAGCAGCCGTGCGGCCAGCTCCGGCCAGCGCCGGGCGGCGGCCAGCGTCCAGCGCGCGTAGGGGCGCATCCCCAGCCCCTTGGTCTGCACCCAGACCAGCCCGAAGTTGCCGCGCGCGGCGCGGATCGCCCGGTCGCCCTCGTCGAGCAGCACCACTTGCGCGCCGCGGGCGGCCAGCCCGTAGGCGAACGCCGAGCCGAGCAGCCCGCCACCGACCACCGCGACCTCACAGCCGCTCATCGGCGATCTCGTCGAGGCGGTGACAGGCGGCCTGGTGGGCCGCCGGATCCGAGCCGTCGAGGGTCAGGAAACGCTCGCGGCAGGAGGCATCCGCGTGCGGGCAGCGCGGCGCGAAGCGGCACCCCGGGGGCGGGTCGATGGGGCGGGCGATGTCGCCCGCGATCCGCGGGCGGGCCCGCCGGTAGCGCGGGTCGGGCACCGGCACCGCGCCGATCAGGGCCCGCGTGTAGGGGTGGCGCGGGGTGCGGATGACCGCCTCGACCGGGCCGATCTCGACGGCCTGGCCGAGGTACATCACCAGCAGCCGGTCGGCGATGTTGCCGAGGATCGAGAGGTCGTGGGAGACGTAGACACAGGCGAAGTGGCGCTCGCTGGCGAGCCGGCGCAGCAGGTCGAGGATGCCGGCGCGGATCGAGACATCGAGCATGGAGAGCGGCTCGTCGGCGATCACGGTCTCGGGCTCGACCACCAGGGCGCTGGCGATGCCGACCCGCTGGCGCTCGCCGCCGCTCAGCTCGTGGGGGAAGCGGTTCGCGTACTTGGCCGGCGCCAGGCCGACCGCGGCGAGCGCCTCCTCGACCCGCCCGGCGATCTCGGCCCGCGGCCACAGCGCCATCGCCCGCGGGCCCTCGGCGACCAGGTCGAAGACCCGGAAGCGCGGGTTGAGCGACTCGTAGGGGTCCTGGAAGATCATCTGCACGTGGCGCCGGTGGCGGCGCAGCGCCTCGCCGGTGAGCGTGTCGAGGCGCTCGCCGCGGTAGCGGATCTCGCCGGAGGTCGGCGTGGCGAGGCCGGCGATCATCGCGCAGGTGGTCGACTTGCCACAGCCGGACTCCCCGGCGATGCCCAGCACCTCGTCCTCGCCGAGGGTGAAGCTGACCTCCTCGACGGCCTTGATCCAGCGTGTCCGGCGCCGGTGCAGCACCCGCCCGAGCAGGCCCGGGCGGACCTCGAAGTGGCGGCTGACCCGCCTCAGCTCGAGGATTGCCATGTCGCCTTGCTCCGGGCCGGGGCGCGCAGCTCCCCGGCCTCGGTGGCGCGAAAGCAACGCGCCTCGTGGTGCTCGCCGACCGCGCTCGCCGGCGGGGTCTCGCCGGCGCAGCGCTCGATGCGGAACGGGCAGCGCGGTGCGAACGGGCAGCCGCGCTGGGGCCCGATCAGCGAGGGCGGCGAGCCCGGGATCGAGATCAGCTCGGCGCCGAGCTCGCGGATCGAGGGGAAGGCGTTCTTGAGCCCCAGGGTGTAGGGGTGGTGGGGCGAGTCGAACAGGTCGATGGCCGGCGCCTGCTCCATGATCCGCCCCCCGTACATCACCGCGACCCGGTCGCACATCTCGGCGATCACCGCGATGTCGTGGGTGATCAGCACGATCGAGCTGGCGATCGCGGCGCGGATCTCGCGGATCCGGCGCAGGATCCGCTCCTGGACCAGGACGTCGAGCCCGGTGGTCGGCTCGTCCATCACGATCAGCCCGGGGTCGAGGGCCAGCGACATCGCGATCATCGCCCGCTGGCGCATGCCGCCCGAGAACTCGTGCGGGTAGCTGCGCATCAGCTCGACCTGCAGGCCGACCACGTCGAAGAGCTCGGCGACCCGCTCGCGGGCCTCGGCGCGGCCGGTGGCGCGGTGCGCCCGGATCGCCTCGACGATCTGATCGCCGACCCGGTAGACCGGGTTGAGCGAGTTCATCGCGCTCTGCGGCACCAGCGCGATCTCCTGCCAGAGGATCTCGCGGCGGAACTCGGCATCGCCCATCGCCAGCAGGTCGCGGCCCTTGTAGGCGAGCGCCGCGGCGGTTCTGCTGCCGTTCGAGCTCAGCAGCCGCAGCAGCGCGCGGATCAGGGTCGACTTGCCGCAGCCCGACTCTCCGGCGATCCCGAACACCTCGTCGTGCTCGACCTCGAAGGAGACGTCGTTGACCGCATGGATGACGCCGGCGCCGGTCGTGTAGCGCACGTTGAGGTCGCGTACCTCGAGGAGCGGTGGCGCGCTCATCGCTTCCTGAGCCTCGGGTTGGCGACCTCCTCGTAGGCGCGGCTGACGAACACCAGCGAGGTGACCAGCAGCACGATGCACAGCGAGGGCGCGGCGAACCACCACCAGGCGACCCGGGTCTTGCCGGACAGCCACAGCTCGTAGAGCATCCCGCCCCAGCTAATCGTCTCGCCGTCGCCGAAGCCGAGGAAGCTGGCGCTCGCCTCGGTGATGATCGACCAGGCGATGTTGAAGGCCGCGTAGAGCAGCAGCAGCGGCAGCACGTTGGGGAGGATGTGGCGGTAGATGATGCGCAGGTCGCTGGCCCCGCGGGCGCGCGCCGCGGTGATGAACTGGCGCTGGCGAATGGCGATGGTCTGGGCGCGGATCACCCGCGCCGAGGTCCGCCAGATGATCAGCACGATGGCCAGGATCACGAACTCCAGCTTGCGCCCAAAGAGCGCGATCAGCACGATGATGAAGGGCAGGAACGGCATCCCGTAGAGGATGTCGGTGAGGCGCATCAGCAGCTCGTCGAGCTTGCCGCCGTAGTAGCCCGCGATCAGCCCGACGTTGGCCCCGATCAGGATCGAGATCAGCCCCGAGACCCCGCCGATGATCACCGTGGTGCGGGTGGCGAGCACGAGCTGCGAGAACAGGTCGTAGCCGAGGTGGGTGGTGCCGAGCGGGAAGGCCCACGAGGGCGGGCGCAGCGAGGCGATCCGGCCGTTTTCGTCGAAGACCATCTCCCAGGGCTGGTGGGGCGCGATCCAGGGGGCGAGCGCGGCGACGGCCAGGAACGCCACGATCACCCAGAACCCGACGCGGCTCAGCGGATTGGCGTGGATGATCCGGTAGTGCTCGGCGAGCCCGCGCCCGGCCGCGCGCAGCCAGCCCGGAGCGACCCCCCCGCCGTGGGTGGGTGAGCGCAGCGGGCTAGCGCCGGACATGGAGCTCCTCGACCCGGTAGCGCTCGATCGCGGCCCCGTCGACCTCGATGCCGAGCCCGGGCCCGTCGGGCAGCCGGGCCCGGCCCTCGCGGACCTGCGCGGCGAAGTCGCTGACGTCGTCGGCCATGCGCAGGGTGGACATGTAGGCGTGGCCGCAGTCGAGCAGGTTGTCGAGCACGCAGCCGAGGTGCAACGAGGCGGCCTGGGTCACGCCGAGCTCGATCATCGAGTTCATCAGCACCCGCACGCCGGCCGCGGCGGCCAGCGCGGCGATGTCGAGGGCGCTGCGCAGCCCGCCGTTCTTCGAGACCTTGATGCTGAAGACATCGGCCGCCCCGGCGGCGATGATGCGCCGCGCGTCGGCCACGCCCTGCAGGCTCTCGTCGACCGAGATCGGCACCGTGGCCAGGGCACGCAGCGTCGCCAGGCCGTCGAGGTCGGCGGCGGCGAGCGGCTGCTCGATGAGGATCAGCGGCAGGCCGGCCGCGCCGGCCACGAAGGCGCGCGCCTCCTCGCGGCTCCAGCCCTGGTTGGCGTCGGCCATCAGCCGGGTGCCGGCCGGCAGGCGCGCGCAGACCGCGGCCACCCGCTCGAGGTCGTCGGCCACCGGGCGCGCCCCGCACTTGAGCATGAAGGTGCGGAAGCCCTCGGCGGCGCGCGCCTCGATCACGGCGAGATCCTGCTCGGCGGTGCCGCTCGAGGTCGGCCACAGGACCTCGAGCGCGGCGTGGCGGCGCTCGCCGAGCAGGGTCCAGAGCGGTCGCGCGCGGGCGCGGGCCAGCGCGTCGTGGACGGCCACGTCGCAGGCCGCCCCCAGGCTGCCGCTGAGCTCGCGCCCGCGCCCGGCGGCGACCCACTCCTCGAGCGCGACCCCGAGCAGGCGCGCCGCGGCCCCTTCGCGCAGCGCCGCCATCACCTCCTCGGCGCTGTCGCCGGTGAAGCGAGGCCCGCCCGGGTCGGCCTCCCCCCAGCCTTCGACCCCACCGCCGGTGCGCACCCGCAGCAGCACCACCTCGGCATGGGTCAGGGTGCCGTAGACCCGGGAGAGGTGGTAGGGGCTGGCGAGCGGGATCCGCACCCGGTAGGCGTCGACCGCTGAGATGCGCAGCGCCCCGTCCACCGCCACTCTCTCAGGCGATCCCGGTCGCGGAGATCTTGATCCGCGGGTCGAGGTAGCAGTAGGCCACGTCGGTCAGGAAGTTGAGGCCGATCACCAGGATGGCGAGCATCAGGAAGGTGCCCTGGGCGACCGGGTAGTCGTGCGCGGCGGCCGACTCGACCATCAGCTGGCCCATCCCCGGCCACGAGAACAGCGACTCGACCACCACCTGGCCGCCGACCGCGAAGCCGACCATGATCCCGGCCAGGGTGACCACGCCGAGCAGGGCGTTGCGCGCCGCGTGGCGGAACATCACCACGCTCGGGCGCAGCCCCTTGGCGCGGGCCAGCTCGATGAAGTCGCTGCCCAGCACCTCGAGCATGCTGTCGCGCATGATCAGCATCGGGGTGGCGATGTAGTAGGCGCCGACGGTGATGGTCGGCAGCACGATGCGCTCCCAGAAGGCCGGCATGGCGAGCAGCGCCAGGACCCCGTCGGGGCGCTCGCCGGGCGGGTACATGCCGCCGGTCGGAAAGAGCCCCAGGCGGTAGCTGAGCACGATCAGCAGCAGCAGGCCGGTCACGAACGGCGGGGCGGCCTGGAAGACCAGAGCGACCACGGTGCCGCCGACGTCGAGCGGGCCGTTGCGCCGCCAGGCCATGACGATCCCGAGCCCGATGCCGAGCACCAGGGTCAGGCACATCCCGGCGGCCATCAGCAGCACGGTGTTCCAGAAGCGGTAGGCGAGGATGTCGGTGACCCGCTGGGCGGAGACGAACGAGCGCCCCCACTCCAGGGTGACCAGGTTCTTCAGGTAGATCAGGTACTGCTTCCAGAGCGGATCGTCGAGGCCGAAGGCGGCCTTCATGCGTGCCTGCACCGCCGAGTCCATCGCCGGGCTGATCACCTGCAGGGTCGGGTCGCCGGGGAGCATGCGAAACAGCACGAAGAGGATGGTGGCCACCGCGAACAGGGTGATCAGGGTGTAGCCGAGCCGCCGGAGGATGTAGTCGAGCATCGGGTCTCGTCCGCCACCAGTGGGTACGGGGCGCTGCGCCCCTGCCGCTCTGGCAAGTCCCCGGCCCGCGCCGGGCGGGCCGGGGAGAGTGCCGCCGCTCAGGCCGGGTAGAGCAACCGCCCCTTGCCGTCCCAGGAGTAGCCGGCCTGGGCGAGCAGCTCGCGGGCCCGCTTGACGTTCTGGACCCGGGCCTCGACGGCCGGGTTGTGCCAGAACTCGTTGGCCGGCGCGATCACCGAGCCGCCGTTCTCGGCGAAGCCCGACATCACGATGTCGCGGATCACGTCGCGCGGGATGATGAGATCCAGCGCCTCGCGGAAGGCGCGGTCCTTGAGCGGGCCGCGCAGGTGGTTGTAGCCGAGGTCGTAGAAGCCGTGGCTCGGGTAGCCCTTGCCGACCACTCCGGGCAGCTTGTCCAGGTCGAGGACCAGGGCCGGCTTGAGGATGTAGCGGGTGCGGTCGCACTCGCCGGTCTCGATCGCCGCGGCCATCGCGTCGTGGCTGCCGTAGGCGATGCGGATGATCCCCTCGCAGCGCGGGGCGTGGAAGTGCTCTCGGTTGGCCGCGACCTTGAGCTCCTTGCCGCGGTCCCAGTACTCGAAGCGGAACGGGCCGCTGCCGATCGGGTGCTCGTTGGCGAAGTTGAGCACGTCGTCGACGTCGGTCTTCTCCGGGATGTCCTTCCAGATGTGGCGCGGCAGGATGAACATCGAGGCGAAGAAGTTGATCATCAGCGGCGCGTGCGGCCGGGTCAGCTTGATGCGCAGCGAGCGCGGCCCGGTCACGGTCACCGACTCGAACTTCTCGAGCGACGAGGCGAAGAACGGCGCCTTCCACTTCTTGTGGTACTCGAAGGAGAACTGGACGTCCTCGATGGTCACCGGCTTCCCGTCGTGGAACTTCATGCCATCGCGCAGGGTGATGTCGACGGTGGTGTCGTCGACCGGGGTGATCGCGCTCGCCGCCCACGGCACCAGCGCGCCGTCGGGACCGACCTGGGCGAGCCGGTCGTAGATCATGCGCAGCTCCTTGAACTCGTTGGAGTCGGTCGCCGCGACCGGGTTGAGGTTCTTGAGCGCCACGGTCGCCCCGGTGCGCACGTAGCCGTCGCCCTTCTTGACCCGCACCCCGAGGTCCGACCACAGGCTGCCGATGCCCTCGCCGACCATCGGCACCAGCCCCTCGAGGCGGTCCTCGCGGTAGGCGTTGGTCATGCTCGGGTAGACGATCGGGCTGCGCGCGACGTCATCGAAGAGCACCTGCTGGGCCTCGTAGACCAGCGCCTGGCGCTTGCTCGGGTCCATCGCCACCTGCTGGGCCTCGGCCAGCTCGTTGACCCGCGGGTTGTCGTAGCCCCACTTGTTGTAGGTCCCGTCGCGGTGGTGCTGCATGTAGATGAAGGTCTCGGGATCGATGCGGTTGGCGCGCCCCGTCCAGCGCACGATGAACATGTCGAAGTCCTTCTCCTTGAAGACCTTCGAGATCCCGAGGTTGTAGTCCTCGGCGGCGAGCTTGACCTCCCAGCCGATGGCGCGGCAGGCCTGGGCGATCAGGCGGCCCATCTCCGGGCGCACCGGGTCGAAGCTGGCGTTGGCGGTCAGCAGCGACATCGGCTCGACCGGCTTGCCGGCCGCCCGCGCGCCGAGGCTGAACGTGGAGGCGCCGGCCGCGATCCCGATCGCGCCGGCCTGGCGAAGAAAGTCGCGCCGCGACCGGCGCTGGCTGCTGCTCATGGTGTCTCCCTCCTCGGGTGGTGCGGGCCGCCCGCCGGCCCGCGGCTGCGGCCGCCACCCCTGGCGCCTCGAGGCCCTCGCCTGGCACGCCGATGGGCGTCCGGGCCGGCATGGACTGGCCGACGATGGGTGCCACTCTAGGTCATGGGTTACTATTACTCCACTTCCAATTTCCCATTCATCCATTCCTCCTGGTTATGGTAAGGAGGTGTCATGAGATTGCGCGAGCTCGAGCTGCTCCACGCGCTGCTCACCTTCCGCTCGGTCTCCGACGCGGCCCGGGCGCTGCACATGTCCCAGCCCAACGCCAGCAAGACCCTGAAGAAGCTCGAGGAGGGCTTCGGCTTCCGGGTCTTCGAGCGCGTCAGGGGACGGCTGGAGCCGACCGCCGAGGCCCGCCTGCTGCTCGACTCGGTCGAGCGCGCGACGCTCAGCCTCAAGTCCTTCAACCGGCTGGTCGAGGACATCCGCGAGCTGCGCAGCGGCCGGCTCACGGTGGCCGCCCTGCCGCTGCTCTCGCGGCGCTGGCTGCCCGGGGTCATCGCCCGCTTCATGGCCGCCCACCCGGGCGTGGCGGTCTCGTTCCACACCCGCAGCTCGAGGAAGCTGGTCGAGTGGGTCGCCGAGCGCCAGGTCGACGTCGCGGTGGCCGTGCTCACCCTCGACGATCCGCTCGTCGAGCGCGCGGTGCTCACCCCGCTCGAGTTCGTGGTCGCGATGCCCCGCGGCCATCCCCTGGAGCGGCGCCCCGAGATCCGCGCCCGCGACCTCGACGGGCAGCGCTACGTCTCGCTGGGGGTGCTCGACCACGCCCGCCAGCGCATCGATCGGGCGCTCGCCGCGGGCCGTGCGGTGCCCGACGAGCGCGCCGAGTGCTCGCTGCCGGCGGTGGCCCTCGAGCTGGTCGAGCACGGCGTCGGGGTGGCGCTGGTCGACCACGTGACCGCCAGCGAGTACCGCGGCGACGGGGTCTGCTTCCGTCCCTTCCGGCCGCGCCTGAGCATGGATGTCTGGCTGCTGCGCCCGCGGATGCGCCCGCGCTCGCGGATCGTGGATGCCTTTCTCGCCGCGCTGC
>CAZRGU010000104.1:0-9236 GCA_964599705.1 uncultured Ectothiorhodospiraceae bacterium
TCCCTTGGCTCGATGTCTCTCGTAGCCCGGGCTCTGCCCGGGATCGAGCCCCCGGCGGACGCCGGCGGGGAGGCCAGGGAAGCGCGCGACCGGCGCTCGCCGGGGCCGTCAGCGCAGCGCGAAGATCTCGGGCTCGCCCTCGAGGCCGCGCAGGCGGTGGCGGCCGAGTGAGCGGAAGCGCTCGGGGAAGTGGCGGGCGATCTCGGCCGAGGCCAGCACCGGCTCGCCGAGCTCCTTGCACAGCGACTCGATGCGCGCGGCGCGGTTGGCGGCCTCGCCGATGACCGTGAACTCGAGCCGCTCGGCGGTGCCGATGTTGCCGTAGGTGACCTCGCCCTCGTGCAGCGCCAGGCCGTAGCCGATCGGGGCGCGGCCGGCCGCGGCGCGGGCGGCGTTGGTCGCGGCGATCCGCCGGCGTGCCTCCTCGGCGGCGGCCAGCGCCTTCTGGCGGGCGCGCTCGGCGCTCAGGCACTCGGAGGCCTTCCAGCCGCAGTCGGGCCCCTCGATCGGAAAGATCGCCAGCGCCGCGTCGCCGATGAAGCGCAGCACCTGCCCGCCCTCGGCGAGCACCGCGCCGGCCATGCAGTCGAAGTACTCGTTGAGCGTCTCGAGGAACTCGGCGCGCGACATCGACTGGGCCAGTCGGGTCGAGCCGCGCAGGTCGCAGAACCAGATCACGGCGCGGATGTCGGCGCCGTCGCCGCGCCGGATCAGGCCGTTGAGCACCCGCTCGCCGGCATGCGGGCCGAGGTAGGTCTCGAGCAGGTTGACCGCCATGCGCCGCGCGGCGTGGACCTCGTAGAGCCGCCCGATGACCGCGAGGATCTCGTAGACGTGGCCGAGCTCGTCGGTGGCGAAGCCGCCAGGCCGATCCGAGGTCAGGGTCAGGGCGTGGATGGTGCCGTCGCTGAACGGCATCGGCATCGCCACGTAGTCGGTGGCCCCCTCGCGGTGCAAGTCCTCGAGGATCCCGAAGTCGAGCACCGGGTCGGGGATGTCGAGGCGCCGGCGGATGCCACCGGCGCCCTCGAAGATCGGCTTGAGCGGGCTGTTGAGGTAGAGCGGGCCCTCGTGGTGCTCGCGGGTGGCCTGGAACAGCTCGACCTCGCCGCTGGCGGCGTTCCAGCGGTAGTTCACCCCCACCACCTGCGGGTGCAGGGTGCGCACGATCACCGACAGCCGCCAGAGCGGGATGCGCGCCGCGCGCAGCGCCCGCGCGAAGGCGTCGGTCAGCGCCTCGGGGCTGGCCATGTGCGGGGCCTCGTGGAGCAGCCAGCCGAGCAGCGGGTTGGCGTAGCCGGGGAAGGCCTCGACGGTGGGCGCGGGCGCCTGGTCATGGATCGCGTCGACGCGGTCGAGGCAGAAGGCCAGGTGAGCGGCGATCGGCGCGACCTCGGGGAGCGGCTCCGGGTAGCTCCAGGCGACGTTCTCGACGGCGTGCTCGCCGTGGCGCAGCGAATAGTGCACCGCCTCGCCCTTGAACGGGCAGCGGGTGCGGTAGCCGCTCGGCTCGAGCAGGTCGCCGCGCACGTCCTCGGGCGGAAAGTAGTAGACCGGGGCCAGGCAGGTCTCGCGCAGCACCAGGGCGCGCCGGCTGTCGGCCAGGGTCAGGCCGGCGACCTCGACGCGTACCCGGTGGGGATGGGGCTCGATCAGGAAGCGGCCGGCGGGGCGCTCGATCGCCTCGCGCTGGGCGGCAGGTTGACTCATCGCTCCATGCTACTCCACTGCCGGCCGGCCTTCGAGGTCGGCCGGGGCCGGCGGGTGGCCGGGAGGCGCGTCACGCCGCCGGGCGCGTCGCGGGCAGGAGAGCGGATCGAGTCGCGCACCGGGCCGGCTCCTCGGCGAGCGCTTCTCACGGCAAGGGGATCTCCGCATCGTTGCCCGCATTGGCGCGAAGTCCGCCCGCCACCTCGAGGTAGGGAAGCGCGGCCCGCGCGCGGGCGACGGTGGCCATCTCGAGGCCGGCCGAGATCACCGCCTCCTCGGCCCCGGCGCGAGCGAGCTCGCGTCCATCCGGCGCGACGATGACGCTCTCGCCGAGGTACTCGCTGTGCGCCTCGCGGCCGGCGTGGTTGGCGTAGAGGAGGAACACGCCGTTCTCGAAGGCCCGCGTCGGGATCATCTTGCGAGCGACGAAGGCCCATCTCGAGCGCAGGGCGGTCGGCGCAAGGATGATCTCGGCGCCGGCCTTGGCCGCCTCGCGGGCGAGCTCGGGGAACTCGATGTCGAAGCAGATGAGCACCGCGATGCGGTGGCCCATGAGGTTGAACAGCCCCGGCCCGTTGCCCGGAACGAACGTGTCGCCCTCGAAGCCGGGCGCGAGCGCGCGCTTGCGGTAGTCGAGCAACCGCTCGCCCGACCGGCCGATGACGGCGACCGCGTTGTGAAGGAGATCGCCGTGGCGTTCCGGGTAGCCGAGGGCCAGCGCCGTGCGGT
This sequence comes from uncultured Ectothiorhodospiraceae bacterium, assembly GCA_964599705.1. Lineage (GTDB taxonomy): Bacteria > Pseudomonadota > Gammaproteobacteria > HK1 > HK1 > CAZRGU01. The sequence goes on from CAZRGU010000104.1 coordinate 2,440, forward strand.
GTCGTGCCGCGATCCGGGCGGCGCGCTCGAGCAAGGCCCCGTCGGCAGGCTCGGCGAGCTCGCGGATCCTCGCGCCGACGTCGTAGCCGCTCAGGAACAGCTCCGGGCAGAGCAGGAGATCGAAGGCGCCGCGGCCGGCCTCGACGAGGCGTGCCTCGAGGCGGTCGAGCCGCGCGGCCGGGCGCTCATTGCGGGCCTCGGGCTGGAAGATCGCGGCGCGCAGGATCGCCATCGGCGCGCTACACGACGAGCAGTTCACGCGGATAGCGGGTCAGGAGCTCGAAGCCGCTCTCGGTGACCACCAGTGAATCCCCGATCCGTCCGCCGAGCTCGCCGCCGAGCGAGACCCCGCCATCGACGGCGAAGGTCATCCCGGCGCGCAGCACCGTCCGGTCGCCGCGCTTCAGCTCCGGCGCCTCCAGGTAGGCGAGGCCGATCGACCGCCCGGTGCGGTAGCAGGTCGCGTAGCCGTGGCGCGCGTAGACCTCGTCGGCGGCGGCCGCCACCTCCTCGGCGAGCACTCCGGGGCGGATCGCGTCGAGCGCCGCGCTCTGGGCCTCGATCGCCGCCTGCTGCACCCTGGCGGCCGCCGCCGAGACCTCACCGACGAAGAACATGCGGTCGAAACCCAGCCGGTAGTGCCTGAACTGCGCCATGTTGCACAGGCAGAAGTAGACCGGATCGCCGCGCCGGTAGCGCCTGACGCTGGCGCGGCGATGAACCATCGAGGTGTCGGCGCCGCTCTGCATGATCTGGAGGTTGTGAATCATCGGCGAGACGAACCGCTCGCCGGGTCCGAGCAGGGCGGCGGCCTTGCGGGTGCCCGCCGCGATGACCGCCAGCGCCGACTCGTACTCCGGCACCCCCTCGGCGAGCGACTCGTGGGCCGCGCGCATCATCGCGGCGGCGATCTCCCCGGCCTGGCGCATGATCCCGATCTCGGCCGGAGACTTGATCATGCGCATCGCGCCGAGCAGCGGGGAGACGTCCTCGAGGCAGATCCCGGGGTAGCGCTCGTCGAGCCAGTTGCGGACGATCGCGGGCAGGACGTCGCGCTCGACGCCGAGGCGCTCGAGGGGGTCGCCGAGGAGGGCGCCGAGGACCCGCTCCCAGCGCCGCTCGCCGGCGTCCTCCCAGGTGCGCACATCCTCGACCCAGGTCATCGCCGAGACCATCTCGCTCTCCATCAGCGGGGTGAGCACCACGGGCGCCTCGCCGCTGCGCAGGATGAGCAGGGTCGGACGGCCGAACTCGAGCGACAGGTATCCCCAGAAGCCGGCCAGGTAGGCGATCGAGGACTCGTCGCTGATCAGGGCGAGCCGATGGCCGGCATCGGTGAGCCGGCGCTGGAACTCGATGGTTCGCTGGCGCGCCTCCTCGAGCATGCTCCGCTCCGCCTCTCGTTCGCGCACCGCTCCGCCCGGCGCTACCGTCGGGGCGTTCGCCGCGCAGCCGGTGGCCCGCCCGGCGGGGCGTTGCGTGGCCGGTCGGTGGCGGCGCATGGAAGCGCGATCATATCCGTACTCGCTGGCGCGCGGGCCACCAGGCGCCGGCCTCTGGCGGCGCGCACCGCGGCGCCGCAGCGGGCATACTGATCGGGGCCGTGCTACCAGGAGACCCGCCATGGCGCTGCTCGAGTGGGATGACGCCTACCTGCTGGGGCTCGAGGCGCTCGACTTCGAGCACCGCGATCTCTTCGCCTGCATCAACGCCCTCTACGACCAGTGCGCGGCCGGCGGCGGCAACGAGGAGCTGGCCGACTGCATGGGACGGCTGCACTCGCGGCTGGCCTCGCACTTCGCGCTCGAGGAGGAGACCATGCGCCAGATGCACAATCCCCACTACGCCGAGCACAAGGCCGAGCACGACCGCTTCCTCGACGAGGTCACCGCGGTGATCGCCGGCTTCGGCCCCGGGCACGAGCCCGGCGAGGCCGACGCGCTGGCCCGCCGGGTGCGCGACTGGATCGTCGGCCACATCACCACCACCGACCGCCAGCTCGTCGAGCGCGGCTAGCGCCGGCATTTCGCATCGCCCCACGGCTGTGGCCGCCGATCCATCCACGCTGACGGGGCGTGCCCCCTCCAGCCGGCTCGACGTGGTGTCGGCGACGCCTTCGCCGTCGTCCGCCCGGTGCGCTCCGCCAGCGCGGCGTCTCGACGCCCTCGCTTCGCGCGCCGGTGAGAAACGCCGGCCAGGCGTTCCCCCCGATCGCCGCTTGCGAGCCGTCCCGTGACCGCGCCCCGCCGCCCCGCCCGGTGCCGCTCGTGAGCCTGCGCCGCTCGACCCGCCGCCTGCTCCTGCTGCTCGCCAGCCTGCCGCTCGCGCTGCTGCTCATTGCGGTCCTCTACCAGCTCGGGATGACCTACCTCGAGGGGCGCCCGCACACCCTCTGGCAGAGCATCGAGTGGGCCGCCGAGACCCTGACCACCACCGGCTACGGCGCCGATGCGCGCTGGCAGCACCCGCTGATGGTGGCCTTCGTGATCGTGGTCCAGTTCTCCGGCCTGTTCCTGGTGTTCCTGATCTTCCCGGTCTACGTGCTGCCCTTCTTCGAGGAGCGCTTCGAGGCGCGGCTGCCGCGGTCCCTGCCGCGCCTCAGCGGCGAGGTGCTGATCTACCACTACGGGCCGGCGGTGGCCTCGCTGCTCGGCGAGCTCCGGCGCTTCGCTTGCCCGAGCATCGTCCTCGAGCCCGACCAGGGGCTGGCCCGGCGCCTGCACGAGCGCGGCCAGCCGGTGGTCCTGATCGACCTCGAGGAGGACGGGCTCGCTGCGCTCGCGCTCGACGGCGCCCGGGCCCTGATCGCCAACGGCAGCGATCACGAGAACGCCGCCCTGGTGATGGCCGCGCGCGAGGGCGGCTATCACGGGCCGATCTACGCGCTCGCCGACGATCCGCTGCATCGCCCGGCGATGACCACCGCCGGGGCCGACCTGGTGTTCACCCCGCGCCACGTGCTCGCCGCGGCGCTGGCCGCACGGGCCAGCGAGCGGATCAGCCCGAGCGTCAGCGGCGTGCAGCAGCTCGGCGCTCGCGTCGCGGTCGCCCAGCTCCGGGTCAGCGCGGCCAGCCCGCTGGCCGGGCGCACGCTCGGCGAGGCGCGGATCCGCGAGCGGGTCGGGGCGACCGTGATCGGCCTGTGGCGCGACGGCGAGCTGATCGACCGCCCGCACAGCGAGACCCGGCTGGCGGCGCGCTCGATCCTGATCGCCATCGGCAGCGAGCAGGCCATCGCCCGCCTCGGCGAGCTGGCCACCCCGATGCCGCGCTCCGGCCCGGTGGTGATCGCCGGGTACGGCGACGTCGGGCGCAAGGTCGCCGAGCTGCTGCGTGATGCCGGCGAGCCGGTGCGGGTGATCAACGACCGCCCCGGGGAGGGGGTCGACGTGCTCGGCAACGTCCTCCACCTGGCCACCCTCGAGGCCGCCGGGGTGGGCGAGGCGCGTGCCGTGGTGCTGACCATCGGCAACGACAGCGAGTCGCTGTTCGCCGCCGCGGTGGTGCGCGAGCATGCCCCCGAGGTTGCGCTGCTCGCCCGGGTCAACCAGGACCGCAGCGTCGAGCGGCTGCACCGCCTCGGGGTCGACTTCGCCCTGTCGGTCGGCCAGGTCGCCGGCCAGCTCCTCGCCCACCACCTGCTCGGCGAGGACTACGTGAGCGTCGAGCCCGGCCTCAAGGTGGTGCGCATCGGTCCCGACGGGTTGATCGAGCAGCACCCCTGGCGGGCCGGGGTGCGCGAGCGGACCGGCTGTCAGGTGGTCGCCGTCGCTCGCGACGGGCGGGTCGAGGTCGAGTTCGGCGATGATTTCCGGATCACGGCCGATGACGTCCTCTACCTGTGCGGCTCGGCCGAGTCGCTCGACGCCTACCTCGCCGTCCATCCGGGGGCGCGGCCCGCCGAGCGCGGCGAGGAGGGCGCCGCCCCGGCCCGTTAGGGCTCGCTCCGGGGCCTGCGCAGCGCTGCTGTTGCACTGCCGCATCGGGTAGAATGCGGGCCCGCGTCTCTCCTCGCTCCTCCGGAGACGAGCGGATCGGCGCCCGCGGGCGCGGGCCGAGAGAGGCGGGCCAGGTTTCATTCGCCGGCGTCGGCGCCGCGGGTGCCGCGCCTTCCCTGTCTCCGGCATGGGGATTGCAACGATGGCGACCTACAAGGCTCCCGTGCGCGACATGCAGTTCGTGCTCCACGACCTGCTCGACGTCGAGCGGCGCTTCGCCGAGCTCGGCTACCCCGACCTGTCGCGTGACCTGATCGACACGGTCCTCGAGGAGGGCGCCCGGCTCTGCGAGGAGGTCATCTTCCCGACCAACCGGCCCGGCGACGAGCAGGGCTGCCGCCTCGAGAACGGGGTGGTGCGCACCCCGGACGGGTTCCGCGAGGCCTACCGCAAGCTCACCGAGGGCGGCTGGATGGCGCTCGCCTGCGATCCGGCCTACGGCGGCCAGGGGCTGCCCGGAACGCTCGCGCTGTTCTTCGAGGAGATGCTGCAGTCGGCCAACATGGCCTTCGCGCTCTACCCGGGGCTGACCCGCGGGGCCTGCCTGGCGCTCGAGGCCCACGGCGACGAGACCCTCAAGGAGCGCTACCTGGGACGCATGATCGCCGGCGAGTGGACCGGGGTGATGTGCCTGACCGAGGCCCACTGCGGCACCGATCTGGGGCTGCTGCGCACCCGCGCGGTGCCGGCCGGGGACGGCACCTACCGGGTCACCGGGACCAAGATCTTCATCACCGGCGGCGAGCAGGACCTGACCGAGAACATCGTCCACCTGGTGCTCGCCCGGCTGCCCGACGCGCCGCCCGGGACCCGCGGGATCAGCATGTTCCTGGTGCCCAAGCGGCGGGTCCTCGAGGACGGCTCGCTGAGCGACGACAACGGCATCCGCTGCGCCTCGATCGAGCACAAGATGGGGATCCGCGGCTCGGCGACCTGCGTGATCGACTACGAGGAGGCCACCGGCTACCTGATCGGCGAGCCCCACCGCGGCCTGCGCTGCATGTTCGCGATGATGAACCACGAGCGGCTGATGGTCGGCCAGCAGGGACTCGCCCAGGCCGAGGTCGCCTACCAGAGCGCCGCGGCCTACGCCCGCGAGCGTCTCCAGGGGCGCGCCCTGTCGGGGCCGCGCGCCGCCGGGCAGGCCGCCGACCCGATCATCGTCCACCCCGACGTGCGCCGCATGCTGCTCACCGCGCGGGCCCAGAACGAGGCCGCCCGGGCGCTGCTCGGCTGGGTCGCGCTCAACATCGACGTCTCCAAGCGCCACCCCGACGCGGCCACCCGCGAGCGCGCCGCCGACCTGGTGGCGCTGCTCATCCCGGTGATCAAGGCCTACGTCACCGACTACGGCTTCGAGGCCTGCAACCTGTGCCTGCAGGTCCTCGGCGGGCACGGCTACATCGCCGAGTGGGGCATGGAGCAGCTGGTGCGCGACGCGCGCATCGCCCAGATCTACGAGGGTGCCAACGGCATCCATGCCCTCGACCTGGTGGCCCGCAAGCTGCCGATGCACGACGGGCGCCCGCTGCGCTGCCTGCTCGAGACCATCGACGCCTTCCTCGCCGAGAACGCCGCCGAGGGTGAGCTCGAGGAGTTCACCGCGCCGCTGGCCGCCGCCGGCGAGCGGCTGCGCGCGGCCAGCGCCTGGATCGAGCGCGCCCGGGTCGCCGACCCCGACGAGATCGGTGCCTGCTCCTACGACTTCCTGCGCCTCACCGCGCTGACCGCCTTCGGACTGATGTGGGCCTGGAGCGCCAGGGCGGCACTGGCCCGGCGCGAGGGCGACGACAGCGGCTTCTACGCCGCCAAGCTCGAGCTGGCCCGCTTCTTCATGCGCCGGCTGCTGCCGCAGACCGGCTCGCTGGTCGAGACCCTGGCCGCCGGCAGCGCGACCCTGATGGCGCTCCCCGACGAGGCCTTCTAGCCGGCATCGGCGAGCGATGCAGACGGGCTCCCCGATGGGCGACTTCCACGCGCCGGCCACCGCCGACCCGCGCCCCGCCCTCGACCCGAGCGAGCGCCGGGCGCTGCTCGAGGAGGCGCTCGGGCTCGCCGATCGGTGCCGCGAGGCGATCGCGGAGCGGGTGCGCTGCGGCCTCGAGGTCGCGACCAAGGCCGACCGCAGCCTGGTCACCAGCGCCGATCGGGCCGCCGAGGAGGCCTTCCGCGCCGCCGCCCTCGAGCGGCGCCCCGAGGTCGGGGTGATTGGCGAGGAGCACGGCCGGGTCAACCCGTACGCCCCCCTGCAGTGGGTCATCGACCCGATCGACGGCACCACCGAGTTTGCCGCCGGGCTGCCCTTCTGGGGCACCATCATCGGCCTCTATCTCGAGGGCTGGCCGCTCGTCGGGGTGATCGAGCACCCCGACCTCGGGGTCCGCGCCCACGCCTGCTTCGGGCTCGGGGCGTTCCTCGGTGGGCGGCGCCTGCAGCTCGACGATCTCGCCGAGGAGGGCCTCGACGGGCGCGAGCGGCTCGGCCTGCCCTCGCGTGCCGGCTTTCGCCGCTACCGCGACGAGGGCGCGTGCTTCGAGGCCCTGACCCGGACCCATCCCAACTGCCGGACCTTCCACACCTGCTACGCGCACCTGCTCGCCGCGAGCGGCGGGCTCGACGCGGCGATCGAGTGGGAGGTGCGGATCTGGGACCTGGCCGCGACCCGGATCCTGGTCGAGGAGGCCGGCGGGCGCTACCGCGAGGTGCGCGCCCGCGAGCAGCCCGGGGTCGGCACGGTCTACAGCGCCGCCTTCGGCCGCCCGCGCCTGGTCACGGCGCTGGCCGCCGAGCTCGCCTGAC
>CAZRGU010000104.1:9336-11026 GCA_964599705.1 uncultured Ectothiorhodospiraceae bacterium
TCGGCGCCCGCAGCCGTGAATCGGTGGGTGATGCGGGCTAAGCTTGGCCCATGCTCGAGCACGCCTGGGAGCAGCTCAAGGTCGCGCTGTGGAACGCGGTGTGGGCGGTCAACCTTGCCCGCCTGCCGCCGGCCCGCAGCGCCGCGGTGCGCTACCTGCGCCTGGCCCACATGGTGGCCCGCGAGATCGCCGACGGCCAGCTCAGCGTACGAGCGGCCAGCCTGGTCTACACCACCCTGCTCTCGCTGGTGCCGGTGCTGGCGGTGAGCTTCTCGATCCTCAAGGCCTTCGACGTGCACTACGAGCTCACCCCGCTGCTGCTTGGCGCCCTCGAGCCGCTCGGCGAGAAGGGCATCGATCTCGGCTACCGGATCCTCGAGTTCGTCGACAACGTCCAGGTCGGCAAGCTCGGCTCGCTGGGCGTGGCGCTGCTCCTGTTCGCCGTGATCTCGCTGCTCCACAAGGTCGAGAAGGCCTTCAACTACGCCTGGCGGGTGGAACGGGCGCGGCGCCTCGGCGAGCGCTTCAGCAGCTACCTCACGGTGGTCCTGGTCGGCCCGGTGCTGGTCTTCACCGCCCTCGGGGTGACCGCCTCGGTGACCCGCCACGCGCTGTATCGCGAGGCGCTGAGCATCGGCGCGATCGGCTACGCGGCCGCGCTCGGCGGCCGCCTGCTGCCCTACCTGCTGGTCATCGCGGCCTTCACCTTCGCCTACCTCTACATGCCCAACACCCGGGTGCGGATGCGCTCGGCGCTGGTCGGCGGCATCGTCGCCGGGATCCTCTGGGCGAGCGCCGGCTGGGGGTTCGCGACCCTGGTGGTGACCTCGAGCAAGTACACCGCGATCTACTCGAGCTTCGCGATCGTGGTGCTGTTCATGATGTGGATCTACATCGGCTGGCTGGTGCTGCTGCTCGGGGCGAGCGTGGCCTTCTACCACCAGCACCCCGAGTACCTCGGGCTGCTCACCCACGAGCTCGATCTGAGCGCGCGGCTGCGCGAGCGCCTGGCGCTCGCCACCTGCTACCTGGTCGCCGAGCGCCACCGCCAGGGCGGCGATCCGTGGAGCGCGGCGGCACTTGCCCAGCACCTCGGCGTGCCGCTCGCCCCGCTCGAGCGCCTGCTCGACGTGCTCCACGGCAACCGGCTGCTGGCGGTGGCCGCCGGCGAGGTGCCGGCCTACCTTCCTGGCCGCGACCCGGCCACGACCCCGCTGGCCGAGATCGTGGCCGCGGCGCGCCGAGCCGGCGAGACCCGCCAGACCGGGCTCGAGCGCATCGAGGAGCAGGCCGGGCCGCCGGCCGCGGTGGCCGCCCGGATCGAGGCCGCGATCGAGGGGACGCTGGCCGAGCGGAGCCTGGCCGATCTGGTCGACGAAGGGCAGGCTACCCTTCAGGAAGTCACCGCAGGCGCCGACAACGCGAGCGGGGAGCCGGCTGTGGTGCGCGAGTTCGGGAGCAGGTGAGAGGGCGATGAGCGAGAGCTACGAGAACATCGTGCTGCTGCGCGGCGAGGAGGCCGCGCGGGCGATCGAGATCCTCGAGGAGCGCGGCGAGGACGCCGCGCTCGAGCACCTGCGCCAGTGGCACGAGCCCGGCGAGGGCACCCTGGTGAGCAGCCGCGAGGACCCCTGGAAGGCCAGCGACCGGCGCTACTGGCGCGGCGACTTCGTCGTCTACTACGACCCCG
>CAZRGU010000105.1:0-8341 GCA_964599705.1 uncultured Ectothiorhodospiraceae bacterium
CTGAGCGCGCCGGGCGGCGCGGCGCTCGGCCAGCGCGGCCTGGGCCGCGGCCAGGCGCGCCACCGGGACCCGGTACGGCGAGCAGCTCACGTAGTCGAGCCCGGCGCGGTGGAAGAAGCCGATCGAGCGCGGCTCGCCGCCGTGCTCGCCGCACACCCCGAGCCCCAGCCCGGGGCGCTGCGCGCGGCCCTCGCGGGCCGCGATCCCGACCAGCCGGCCGATGCCGGGCTCGTCGATCACCCGGAACGGGTCGTGGCGGTAGAGCCCCTGCTCGAGGTAGCCGGGCAGGAAGCGGGCGGCGTCGTCACGCGACAGCGCGTAGCCGGCCTGGGTCAGGTCGTTGGTGCCGAACGAGAAGAACTCGGCGTGCGCGGCGATCGCCGCGGCGGTGAGCGCCGCACGCGGCACCTCGATCATGCAGCCGATCGCCACCGCCAGCCGCCCCCGGCGCACGCCGCGCTCGGCGCACACCTCGCCGATCACCGCCTCGGCGGCGGCCCGCGCCCGTGCCATCTCCTCGGGGCCGCCGATCAGCGGGATCATGATCTCGGGGCGCACCCGCGCCCCGGCGCGCCGCACCTCGATGGCCGCCTCGGTGATCGCCCGCACCTGCATGGCGCTGACCTCGGGGTAGAGCAGCCCGAGGCGGCAGCCGCGGAAGCCGAGCATCGGGTTGACCTCGGAGAGCTCGGCGACCTTGGCGCGCACCCGGGCGAGCGCCACGCCCATGGCGCGGGCCATCTCCTGCTGCTCGGCGCGGCTGCGGGGCAGGAACTCGTGGAGCGGCGGATCGAGCAGGCGGATGGTGCAGGGACGCCCGCGCAGGGCGCGGAAGATGGCCACGAAGTCGGAGCGCTGGATCGGCAGCAGGCGGGCCAGGGCGCGCTCGCGCCCGGCCCGGTCGGCAGCCAGGATCATCTCGCGCATCGCCACCAGCCGCTCGCCGTCGAAGAACATGTGCTCGGTACGGCACAGGCCGATCCCCTCGGCGCCGAGGGCCACCGCGCGGGCCGCGTCCTCGGGGGTGTCGGCATTGGCCCGCACCCCCAGCCGGCGGGCCTCGTCGGCCCAGCGCATCAGGGTGCGGAAGGCCGCCCCGGGGCGCGACTCGACGGTGGCCAGCCGCCCGGCGTAGACGGTGCCGCGGGTGCCGTTGAGGCTCAGCCAGTCGCCCTCGGCGATGCGCACCGCCCCGGCGCGCGCCCGCCGGCCCCGCTCGTCGACCTCGAGCCCGCCGGCCCCGGCCACGCAGCAGCGCCCCATGCCGCGGGCGACCACCGCGGCGTGGCTGGTCATGCCGCCGCGCGCGGTCAGCACCCCGGCCGCGGCGTGCATCCCGCCGATGTCATCGGGCGAGGTCTCGCGGCGCACCAGGATCACCGGCTCGCCGCGCGCCGCCCAGGCCTCGGCGGTCGCGGCGCTGAACACCGCCCGCCCGCTCGCCGCCCCGGGGCTGGCCGGCAGGCCGCGGGCGATGACCCGCGCGGCGCGCTCGGCGCGCGCCTCGAAGCGCGGGTGGAGGAGCTGCTCGAGCTGCTCGGGGTCGACCCGGGCGAGGGCCTCCTCGCGCTCGATCAGCCCCTCGCGGGCCATCTCCACGGCGACCCGCACCGCGGCCTCGGCGGTGCGCTCGGCGCGCCGGGTCTGGAGGATGAACAGCCGCCCGTCCTGGATGGTGAACTCGAGGTCCTGCATGTCGCGGTAGTGGCGCTCGAGCAGGGTGCGGATCCGGGCGAGCTCGCGCCAGGCGGCCCGATCCTGGCGGGCCAGGGCGCGGATCGGGCGGGGGGTGCGGATCCCGGCGACCACGTCCTCGCCCTGGGCGTTCATCAGGTACTCGCCGTAGAGCACGTTGCGCCCGCTGGCCGGGTCGCGGGTGAAGGCGACCCCGGTCCCCGAGCGCTCGCCGAGGTTGCCGAAGACCATCGCCTGGACGTTGACCGCGGTGCCGCGCAGCCCCTCGATGGCGTGGAGCTCGCGGTAGCGGATCGCGCGCGGGTTGAGCCAGGAGCGGAACACCGCGCCGATCGCCCGCTCGAGCTGCTCGCGCGGATCCTCGGGGAAGGGCGTCCCGGTCGCCTCGCGGTACAGCGCCAGGTAGGCGCGGGCGACCTCGGCGAGCGCCTCGGCGTCGAGCTCGGTGTCGAGGGTGGCGCCGCGGCGGCGCTTGATCCGGTCGAGGCGCCGCTCGAAGGCCGCGCCCTCGATCCCGGCGACCACGTCGCCGAACATGTGGATCAGGCGCCGGTAGGCGTCCCAGGCGAAGCGCACCTGGCCGGCGCGCTCGATCAGCCCCTCGACCACCGCCGGGTTGAGGCCGAGGTTGAGCACCGTGTCCATCATCCCCGGCATCGACACCGCCGCCCCGGAGCGCACCGAGAGCAGCAGCGGGCGGCGCGGGTCGCCGAAGCGCCTCCCCATCTGCCGCTCCAGGGCGCGCAGGGCGCGCTCGATCTGCTCGGCGAGCCCTTCCGGCCAGGCCCCGGCGTGGGCCGCGGCCCAGGCGCAGGCCTCGGTGGTGATGGTGAACCCGGGCGGCACCGGCAGCCCGAGGCGGCACATCTCGGCGAGGTTCGCGCCCTTGCCGCCGAGCAGCTCGCGCCTCCGGGCGTCGCCCTCGGTGCGCCGCCCGAAGGCGTAGACCCACTTGGGCGCGGCCATCGTCAGCCCGCCGCGGTCTCGCCCTTGCGCTCGTCGAGCACCCGGCGGGCGATGCGGAAGGCCTCGACGCCGGCCGGGATGCCGCAGTAGACCGCGATCTGGGTCAGGGTGTCGCGGAGCTCCTCGAGGGTGCAGCCGTTCCTGAGCGCGCCGCGGAAGTGCAGCTCGAACTCGTGCGAGCGCCCGAGCGCGGCCAGCATCCCGAGGTTGAGGATGCTGCGCTGCTTGCGGGTGAGCCCCTCGCTGCCCCACACCATCCCCCAGCAGTACTCGGTGACGATGTCCTGGAACTCGCGGTTGAACTCGTCGGCGCTGGCCAGCGCCCGCTCGACGTGCTCGGCGCCGAGCACCTCCTTGCGGATCGCGAGCCCCTTCTGGTAACGCTCCTGGTCCACGGTGCTCTCTCCTTCAGCCGGCGGCCCGCCCCCCGGGGCCGCCGGAGAGTCTAGCAAACCGGCGCGCCGGCACCCGCGGCGCGAGCCCGCATATCCCACCGATGCGCGAAGCGCGGACGCCGCGGCGGAAGGTTCGATGGGGAGGCGCCGGTCCCGCGCCGGGGCGGGCGGTGGGGCTGGCCCCGGAGCGACACGCTGCGAGCACGTCCCTGTGACGCTCGGCGCTCGGCATCCCTGCCTCGCGACGGTCGCTCCGGGGCCAGCCCCACCGCCCACCCCGGCTTGCCGCGTCGCCGGGAGCGAGTGGATCGACGGCCCCAGCCGTGGATCGGTGTGGTCTTGCCCGAGGCTCGTGAGGAAAGACCACTCGCCTGGGCAGCGCGGTCAGCCCGTGCGTGTGGTGGGAGGGGGCTCGGGGCGACCGTCGCGAGGCAGGGACAGCCGAGCGCGAGCCCCCATGGACGGGTTCACGGCGTGTCGCTCCGAGCCCCCTCCCACCACACGCACGGGCGCGTGACAAGGATCGCCCCCATGCCCTCCACCGCGCAGCTCGACCCGCAGAGGCCCGCCACCCCCGCTTCGCGCATCGGTGAGAGTTGCGCGCTAGGCGAGGTGCTGCTCGACGCTGGCGACCTTGTCGTCCATGCCCTGCTCGCGGTCGACCCGGGTGCCGAGGCGCAGGTTGGTGCTGACCCGCGGCACGCCCATCGCGTGGAGCTCGCGGTGGCAGCGCTCGAGGGCGGCGAAGACCGCCTGCCACTCGCCCTCGACGTTGGTGCCGTAGGCGTGCAGCCGGCACTCGAGGCCGGCCTCGCGCAGGATCTCCTCGCAGCGCGCCACGTAGCGCGACAGCGAGACCCCGACCCCGATCGGCACGATGCACAGATCGGCGATGACCTTCATCGGCATCCTCCTCGCCGCAGCCCGCTGAATCGCGACGAGGATAACCGCGCCGGCCGGGGGCGGCACCCTCTGCGGGCCGCGGGCCGATTCGCTATAGTCTCGCCGCCACCGCCTCCGGGAGCGCCGCCGTGATCTTCCGCCAGCTCTTCGACCGCGACTCGTGCACCTACACCTACCTGCTGGCCGGGCGGCGCGGCGGCGAGGCGCTGATCATCGACCCGGTGCTCGAGCGCCTCGATCGCTACCTGGTGCTGCTCGCCGAGCTCGAGCTGCGCCTGGTCAAGGCGATCGACACCCACGTCCACGCCGATCACGTCAGCGCGCTCGCGGCGCTGCGCGACCGCACCCGCTGCGCCACCGTGATGAGCGAGGCGAGCGCCGTCGACCGGGTCTCGGTGCGGGTCGCCGACGGCGAGCGGATCGCCATCGAGGGCATCGAGCTCGAGGTCCTGCACACCCCGGGCCATACCCCGGACTCGTGCTGTCTGCGGATGGCCGACCGGGTGTTCACCGGCGACACGCTGCTCATCCGCGGCACCGGGCGCACCGACTTCCAGCACGGCGACGCGGCCGCCCAGCACCGCTCGCTGTTCGACCGGCTGCTGCGCCTGCCCGACGAGACCCTGGTCTACCCGGGCCACGACTACAAGGGCGACACGGTGAGCACGATCGGCGAGGAGCGGGCCTGCAACCCGCGCCTGCAGGTCGCCTCGGTCGAGGAGTACGTGGCGCTGATGGACGCCCTCGATCTGCCCAACCCGCGGCTGATGGACGTGGCGGTGCCGGCCAACCTGCGCCTCGGGATGGCGCCGGAGGCGATCGAGGGCGAGGGCTGGGCGCTCGGCTGCGAGGAGCTGCGGGCGCTGCGCGCCGCCGGGCCGCTGATCCTGGTCGACCTGCGCGACCCGCCCGAGCGCGAGCGCCACGGGGTCATCCCCGGCTCGGTGCACCTGCCCTACGCGAGCCTGCCCGCCCAGCTCGGCGAGGGCGGGCTGCTGCGCGCGCTGGGCGCCGCGGGCGCCGCGCCGGTGGTCTTCTACTGCGCCCACGGCGAGCGCTCGGCGATGGCCGTGGCGAGCGCCCGCGAGGCCGGGCTCGGGGGCTGCCGCCACCTGCGCGAAGGGCTCGAGGGCTGGCGCCGGGCGGGCGGCGAGGTGGTCGCGGCGGAGGGCGCCGGGTGCGCCTGAGGATCGCCATCGGCGCCGTGGACCTCGAGGTCGAGACCCTCGAGACGGCCACCGCGCGGGCGGTGATCGCGGCGCTGCCGTTCCGCTCGCGGGCCCGCACCTGGGGCGAGGAGGTCTACTTCCCGGCGCCGCTCGACGCCGAGCTCGAGCCCGATGCGCGGGCGCTGATCGAGCCCGGCGAGATCGCCTTCTGGGTCGAGGGCAGCGCGATCGCCATCGGCTTCGGCCCGACCCCGGTCTCGGCCGGCGACGAGATCCGCCTGGTCAGCCCGACCAACATCTGGGCCCGTGCGCTCGGCGACGTGCGCGCGCTCGCCGCGGTGCGGGACGGCGATGCGGTGCGGGTCGAGGCGGCCTGAACGATCAGGCGAGGAAGGCGGCGACCAGCGCCCCGAGCACCACCAGCGCGCCGATCACGATCCAGAGCAGCGCCCGGGACTTGCGTGGCGGCGTGCTCGCGCGCGGCGCCGCCGGCTTGGGCGCGGCCGCCGGCGCAGGCTTGGCGCCCGGCCCCGGCTTGGCCGGCTCCGCGGCGGGAGCGGCGCTCGGGGCGGCGGCCTCGGCCGGGCGCGCCCCCGGGCGCGCCCCGGGGCGCATGACCACCGTCTTCTCGTAGTCCCCGAGGTCGATCTGGGTGGGGGTGGCGGCCGGCTTCTCGTCGCGCTCGAGGGTGTACTTGTAGCACACCCGGCCGATGGCCACGGTGTCGCCGGGCTCGAGCCAGGCCTGCTCGATCTTGGAGTTGTTGACCCGCACCCCGTTGGTGCTCTTGAGGTCCTCGATCCCCCACTTGCCGTCGCCCGGGAAGATCCGCGCATGGACCCGCGAGATCCCGTCGGCCTTGAGCATCACCGCGTTGCTGCTGGCGCGCCCGACGGTGATCTCGACGCTGTCGAGGCGGATCTCGGCGCCCGGCCCGCCCTTGAGCACGGCGACGTCGACGCAGGTCAGGCGGGCCTTCGGCGGGGGCTGGCGCTTGCCCGCCGCGGAGGGCCGGATGACCATGGTCTTGTCGGCGGAGTCGTCGTCGCTGGCCATGCCGTTCCCCTCCCGGCGGCGTGCTCGCTAGCAGGCATTATAGGTCAGTCGCGAGGCGCCACCGCATCGCATTCTCGCCCGTCGGTCGCCAGCGCGACGCCGTCCATGCCGTCGGCCGGCAGCCCCAGGTGGCGCAGGATGGTCGGTGCCAGGTCGATGCTCGCGCTCGGCGCGCGGCGCACCCCGGGGGCGAAGCCGCCGCCCTCGACGAGCAGCAGCGGGGCGCTCTCGTAGGCACCCAGCCCGCCGTGCTGGCCGTGCCCGACCCGGTCGCTGGCGGCCATCGCCGGGTCGGCGGCGATGAAGCCGAGCCCGGGCACCCCGTGGCGGTTGGCGCCGGGGCGCTTGGCCATCACCACGGCGAGCGCCGGGACGCCCGCGTCGGGCAGCCCGTGCTCGCCCAGCGCCGGCCCCTCGAGGACCCGCTGGCACCACGGCTGGCCCTCGAGCTGGCGGCGGATCGCGCCGGCCCGGGCGCGCGCCTCCGGGGCCAGGTAGACGAGGGCGCTCATCCCGCTCGAGGCGATCACCACGTCGCCCGATCCGGGCTCGCTCTTGAGCCCGGCGGCCACCAGGTGCTCCTCGAGCGAGACGATCCCGCAGACCGTCTCCTGGCCGTGATCGCTGGCGCACAGGAACAGCACCTCCTCGCCGCGCCGGCGCATCCGCTCGACGGCCTCGTGGACCTCGGCGAGGCGCCGATCGCAGGCCGCCAGCAGCTCGCGGTGGGCCGCGCTGCCGAGCTCGAGGGCGTGCTGCGAGTGGTCCGGCTCGCAGAGCCAGAGCACGAAGAGGCGGGTCGCGCCCGGGTGCTCGAGGGCGGCGCAGAAGCGCGCGCTGAGCCGCGCGTCGCCCTCGCGGTCGGCGCCGATGGCGGCGATCTCGGGGTCGGCGAGCGGCCGCAGCCCGGGCCCGTGACAGCCGGCCCGGTGGAACAGGTGGCCGTGGCCGTCGGGGTCCTGGAGGTGGGCGGCGCCCGGCGAGGCGTTGCTGTAGATGCGGGCGCCGCCGTGCGCGGCGAGGCGCTCGGCGAGGGTCGGGCGATGCAGGGTCGCGCCGGTGGCCCGGCGCAGCCGCTCGCGGAAGTCGGCCCGCCCGGTCGAGACCGGGCGCAGCCCGTCGCCCTCGTCGAGGGCGACGGTGTTGCCGAGCAGGCCGTGGGCGGCGGGCAGGCAGCCGGTGGCGATCGAGGCCGAGTTGACCCGGGTGGCGGTGGGGAAGACCGCCCGGTGGCCGGCGAAGCGCGCGCAGCGCCCGGCGAGCGCCGCAAGGGCCGGGGTCAGCTCGGGGCGCACGCAGTCGGCGCGCAGCCCGTCGATGACCAGCAGGACCGCGCGTCGCACCGTGCCCGTCCGCCGCGCTACCAGGCGTTGCGCAGCTCGCGCAGGCGCAGGAACACGGTGCGCGGGTCGGGCTGCTCGGGCAGCTCCGGGAAGGACTCGCGCAGGCGGGCCAGCAGGCTCGGGCTGCGCAGGCGGAAGAAGGTGTTGATCTCCTTCTCCAGGGCGAGGGTGGTGATCAGCGCCTCGGCCGGATCCTGGTCCTCGACCTCGGCGAGCAGCTCGGCGGCGCGGGCGTTGTCGGGCTCGCGGTCGAGGGTGAAGCGCAGGTTGTGGGCGATGTAGTCGTGGCCCGGGTAGAGGCGGGTCTCGTCGGGCAGGCCGGCGAGCTGCTCGGTGAAGGTGGCGTAGAGCTGCTCGGGGTGCCCGCCGTGATGGCAGTTTCCCGCCCCGGCGTTGAACAGCGTGTCGCCGCAGAACAGCGCCGGCGGGTCGCCGCGGGCGAGCAGGCAGACATGGCTCATGGTGTGTCCCGGGGTGTCGAGGCACTCGAGCTCGACGGTGCGACCGACCCGGACGATGTCGCCGCCCGCGAGGCCGCGATCGACGCCCGGGATGCGTGCCGCGCGGTGGGCGAGGAGCTCCGCGCCGGTGGCCTCGATCACGGCGGCGTTGCCCCCGGTGTGGTCACCGTGCTCGTGGGTGTTGAGGACCCGGGTGATGGTGTAGCCGCGCTCGCGGGCCCGCTCCAGGCAGCGGCGGTGGTCGAGCGGGTCGATGGCCAGCGCCTCGCCGCTCTCCGGGCAGGCGATCAGGTAGTTGAAGTTGCGATAGGCGTTGGCGGTCCAGATCTGCTCGATGATCACGGTGCGCCCCC
>CAZRGU010000105.1:8441-11022 GCA_964599705.1 uncultured Ectothiorhodospiraceae bacterium
AAGTTGCGATAGGCGTTGGCGGTCCAGATCTGCTCGATGATCACGGTGCGCCCCCTGCTGGCGTAGCGAAAGGGCAATTCTAGCCCGCATGTCTCAGCGATGCGCGAAGCGAGGGCGTCGAGAGGCCGCTCGGGCCGGTCGCGGTGGGGGTGGGGGACGGGCGAGTGCCCGCCCCCCCGGTGAAGCGAAGGGGCTGCAGGCTAGTTGGCCGGCGCCGCGTTGCCAGCAGCACCGCTTCCCGCGCCGGTCGTGGCGTTGCCACCACCGGTCGTCCCGGCGCCCGCCGCCGTGCCGGTGGCCGGCGTCCCGGCATTGCCGGTGGTACCTGTGCCGGCGTTGCCTGTCCCGGTGTTGCCGGTGCTGCCGCCGAAGATGCTGCTCAGCAGGCCGCTCAGCCCGCCGCCCCCGGCGCCGGTCTGTCCGCCGGCGCCCGCCTGGCCGCCCGTGCCGCGCCCGTCGTCGTCGCCCGAGTCGTGGCCGGGTCCGTCGTCACCGGAGTCGTGGCCGGGGCCATCGCTGTCGGCCGAGTCGTCGTGCCCGCCGCCGTCGCTGTCGCCACCGCTGTCGCCGTCCCCGGCATCGCCATGGCCGCCGCCGTCGCCGCCGCCGCCGTCGCCACCGCCATCGCCACCGCCGTCGCCGTCACCGCCGCCGCCGCCGCCGTCACCACCGTCGCCACCGTCGGCATGGGCGACGCTGTAGCTCGGCAGGTGGGTCTGGGGGTCGAGGTGCAGCGGGGCGAGCAGCGCGGTGATCGCCACCAGGCCGATCGCGGCGCCGGTACGCAGCCGCCGGGCGAGGCCGGCGCGGGCGCCGAGGGCCTCGTCGATGGCCGCGGCCACCGCGGTGACGGGGGGCTCGGCCGGATTCGGAGTGGCCGGTTGCATCATGAGGTTCTCCTTGAGCTGTTCGGTTGTCGTTGTCCGAGGGGTGTTTGCCGGGCTCGGGGCCGGACCCCGAGCTGCCGGCTACTGTACCGGAGGAGGCTGAAACGGCGCTGAAAAAATCCTGCCGGATCAGGGGGTTTTGGAGAACTGGATCACAGTTCCGCGGATCCGAGAGCGGCTCGGGCGGGGTTCTCGGTGGCCGGGGGGCGGCGGCGGGCGGCGGCCCGTTGCCGCGGCGCTTCCCCGGCCGGCCGCCAGCGGTGGGCGGCTCAGCCCTCGCGCAGCCAGCCGGCCACCCGCTTGGCGAAGTAGGTGAGGATGCCGTCGGCGCCGGCACGCTTGATGCCGACCAGGGACTCGCTGATCACGGCGCGCTCGTCGAGCCAGCCGTTGCCCGCCGCGGCCATCAGCATCGCGTACTCGCCGCTGACCTGGTAGACGTAGGTCGGCACCCGGAAGGTGTCCTTGACCCGGCGGACGATGTCGAGGTAGGGCATCCCCGGCTTGACCATGACCATGTCGGCGCCCTCGGCCAGGTCGAGGCCGACCTCGTGGAGCGCCTCGTCGCTGTTGGCCGGGTCCATCTGGTAGGTCTTCTTGTCGCCCTGGCCGAGGTTGGCCGCCGAGCCGACCGCGTCGCGGAACGGCCCGTAGAAGGCCGAGGCGTACTTGGCCGAGTAGGCGAGGATCCGGGTGTGGAGGTGACCCGAGGCCTCGAGGGCCTCGCGGATGGCGCCGATCCGCCCGTCCATCATGTCCGAGGGAGCGACCACGTCGGCGCCGGCCTCGGCGTGGGAGAGCGCCTGGCGGACCAGCACCTCGACGGTGCGGTCGTTGACCACGTAGCCGCTCTCGTCGAGGATCCCGTCCTGCCCGTGGCTGGTGAACGGGTCGAGGGCGACGTCGGTGATCACGCCGAGCTCCGGCAGCGCCTCCTTGAGGGCGCGCACCGCGCGCTGGGCCAGCCCCTGCGGGTTGTAGGCCTCGGCGGCGTCGAGCGACTTGAGCGCCGGCGGGGTGACCGGGAACAGCGCCACCGCCGGCACCCCGAGCTCGGCGGCCGCGCCCGCCTCCTCGAGGAGCAGGTCGATGCTCAGCCGCTCGACCCCGGGCATCGAGGGGACGGGCTCGCGCTGGCCCTCGCCCTCGAGGACGAAGAGCGGGTAGATCAGGTCGTCGACGCTCAGGGTGGTCTCGCGCATCAGCCGGCGCGAGAACGGGTCCCGGCGCATCCGCCGCATGCGGGTCGCCGGATAGGCCCGCGCGGTGCTTGCTTGCTCGCTCAAGGTACTCCACTCCTCCGGGGCTTCGAACGCCGCTCGCGGACGCCTGCCGCGCGCGGTCTTCCCGGCCTCGCTGCCGCGCCCGGCAGGCTAGCGCGCCGGCGCGCGGCTGTCATTGCGATGGATCAATTCGCCGCCGCCGGGCGCCGCGGCCGGGCGCCGCGGCCGGGTCCTCCGGCTCGGCACTCGTGGACGCTTGCGCTCCGTCAGGAGGGCGCCCGGGGCGGTGCGCAGCAGTTGCGCGACGCCTTCACGAGCCTTCCTCGAGCATAGTCCAAGCCATCGATTACAAAGGATGCGCCGCGACGCTGATCCCACGCCCGATCCCGGGCGTAGGTCGGGCGTAGGTCGGGCGTCAGCCCGACGTGGGGACCCGCTCCGGCAGCGAACGTCGAGTGCCATCTCGTGCCC
>CAZRGU010000106.1:0-10998 GCA_964599705.1 uncultured Ectothiorhodospiraceae bacterium
CCGGATATCTCACCGATTCACGGCTGCGGCCGCCGATCCATCTGTCCTGGCGGGAGCGGGGCGATGCCCTCCCCGGTGCCGCCTCGTGGCGCGCCGGCGAGGACTCGCCGGGCGGGCGCGTGGAGCGCAGGATCTCGAGGGCGACCAGCGCCAGGGTGGCGCCCATCACCAGCCCGCCACCGACGCCGATCACGACAAGCAGCAACCATCCCATGGCCGTTCCTCCGGGTTGCGAGGGGCGGCGGCGCCGCGGTGCACGCCGGCCTCCGGGTTGCGATAGGCGAGCAGCGCCCGCGGCTCGGGGTGCGCGCGGCTCGCCCCGATGGGGCGCACCGAGAAGCCGTGCGCGCCGTAGAGCTCCGCGAGCCCGGCGAGCGGCGCGCAGGAGACCAGCGCCGGGCCGCGGTGGGCGGTGAGCCAGCGGGCGAGGCGCGCGTGCTCGGCGCGCCCCAGGGAGCCGAGCGCGGTGCCGTTCGCCCCCCAGGGGGCGGCGGCGTGGACGAGGTCGCCCTCACCGGGGACCAGCCGCTCGAAGTCGCAGGCGATGAGCCCCCAGCCGGCGAGCGCCACGCGCCAGGCACCGAGGTCGCGCCGCCAGGGGGCGCGGCGGCGCGGCTCGAAGGGGGCGGTGAAGTGCCCGGCGCGAAGCGGCACCGCGGGGCGCGGGGCGGCGCAGCGCAGCAGGTAGTAGAGGAGCTCGGCGGCCTCGCGCGAGAACCGTCCGCGGGGCGCGCCGGCGAGGCGCTCGAAGCGCTCGCGGTGGGCCTCGAAGCAGCTCCGGTCGTTTCGCATCTCGATGCCGACCCGGAGCCCGCCCGCGAGCCAGCGGTAGAGGTTGACGAGCTCGGGGCGCGGATCGGCGAGCAGCGCGCGGGCCGGGGCGAGCGCGAGGGCCACCTCGAGCCCGCCGCAGAAGGGCTCGACCAG
Organism: uncultured Ectothiorhodospiraceae bacterium; assembly: GCA_964599705.1. Classification (GTDB taxonomy): domain Bacteria; phylum Pseudomonadota; class Gammaproteobacteria; order HK1; family HK1; genus CAZRGU01. The sequence continues at coordinate 928 of CAZRGU010000106.1, forward strand.
GCGCCTGCCCGGGAAGGCCTCGGCAAAGGCGCGCAGGTGCCGGACCAGCCAGGGGCGGCGCGGCACGTGCACCAGCCCCGGGAGGCGCGCGGGGCCGGCCCGGGCGGGCCACGAGCCGGTGCTGTCGAGGGCCCCGATCACGGCGCCGGCCGCACCACCCCACCCGAGGGCTCCTCGACCACCGCCCGGAAGCACACCCGGGTGTCGGGACCGCCGGCGGCCGGGGCGCTGCCCAGGTAGAGCTCGCCCGCGAGCTCGAGGATGTACTGCTCCTGGACCACCTTGACGCAGGGCTTGGCCCCGAAGCGCACGAAGGTGCCGTTGAAGGAGTGGTCGAGCAGCGCCAGCCAGCGCCCGCCGCGGCACTCGATGTCGGCGTGGTTGCGGCTCACGCACGGGTGATCGACGGCGAGGTCACAGCGCGCGTCGCGCCCGAGCGTCACGGTGAGCCCCGCGCCGGGGCGGAAGACGAACACCCTCGCCACCCCGGCGTGAACCAGGGTCAGGCGGATGGTGGCCGGGGCCTGGATGCGGGTCGGCGAGCGCACGAGCTGGCGGGTCGACTCGCCGACCTCCCAGAGGATCTCGTGGAGCTCGAAGGGAGTCGCCTTGCCCTTGAGCCGCGCCACCCCGTAGCGGCGGGTGTCGCGCCGGCAGGCCGCGGGCAGCGCCGCGACGGTCTCGGCCGTGGTCAGGATCTGGGCGGGCTTGGCACGCGCGGCGACCCGCGCTGCGACGTTGACCGAGTCGCCGAACAGATCCCCGCGCTCGACGATCACCGGGCCGATGTGAAGACCGATGCGAAGCTGGACGCGCCGCGGCACCGCCGCCCCCTCGCGGGTGGCGGCAAGGGCCGCCTGGATCTCGCAGGCGGCCCGGGCCGCGGCCTGCGCGCTGGTGAAGGCGGCCATGCTCGCATCCCCGATCTCCTTGAGCACGACCCCGCCGGCGCGGCGCACCTCGTGCCCGACCAGGGCGAGCACCCCGGCGACCACGCGCCGCGCCTCGGCGTCGCCGAGCGCCTCGTAGAGCGCGGTCGAGCCGGCCATGTCGGCGAAGAGCACCGCCATGCGCGAGCCGCGCGCGACGCGAAGCGTCGGGCGGCGCGCGCCGGCGTTCCCGCTCGCCACGCCGCGCCTCCTGGCCATCCCCTCGCCGCCGCGCCCGGTGGGGCTCACCGCCCCGCCCCCGGCTCGGGGTCCGCCGCGCCGGCCACCTCGCTTCGCGACCAGCGCTCGTAGTCGCGAAGCGCGCGGCGGATCCGGGCGATGTGGCGCATCTCGGCGCGAAGCCCGGCGAGCTCGCGCTCGATGCGCGGGGCGAGATCGCGCTCCCAGCCGCGGGCGCCGGCGAGCACCGCTCCGAGCGCGTAGCCGGGCCCCCGCCCCTTGCGGATGTAGCGGGTGAAGGGGCGCCACGGCGCCTCGGCCCCGCGCGGTCTGCGCACCCACTGGGTGCGGTACCACAGGGCGTCGAACGACAGCTCGCCGGCAGCGCTCTCGCGGCGCGTGACGCGCAGCCCGAGCAGGCCCCAGTCGCGCCGCTCGCGGGTGCGCCGTGCCCGGGCGTGGGCCGCCCACCAGTGCTCGCGCAGCCGGCAGGCCCGCTCGTGGAGCCGCGCGGCGCGGCGCTCGAGCAGCGCGCGTGCCGCGGCCACGGTCTCGGCGGCGCCCGGACCGTCGCTCGGCTCGATGCCTGCGTGTACAGCGGCGGGGGTGTCGCGTTTCATCCTTATCATCAGTGGAACGTGGCCGGCGTTTGACTGATCCAGGGGCCCGGATCAGTCAAACGCCCCCCGCCCCTTGCCCTCTCTTGTCAAAGCCGGCTGCGCGCGCGGCGCCCCGGCGGGGGATTTCACTGATCCACACGCCCCGGGCCGGGCGGAGGCCCGGCGTACCCCTGGCCCTTGCTCCCGCCCGGCCCTCGCAACCCCGCGACGCGCCGGCCTTTTCGCGCGCCGCGCGCGGCGCCGGGCACGGGCGTGCTTTCACTGATCCACGAAGCTCGATGCCGGGGCGCGTCCTCACGGCGCTCGATGCTTGCACCGGGTACGCCCTGCCCGGGCGTCGATAACGGTCGGGGAGCGGCCCATATCGGGACGGGCGTGGGGCTGCCGGGGCGTCGGGTTCGACCGGCTCGGGCGCAGCGGGGACAGCCCTTCCTGACCTGGTCCTCGCCTGACCGGCGCGGCGGGAGCACCACCAGCCCGGGCGACGGCCCGCGGCCTGGCCGCGGGGGCGGGACGGGCGCGGCCGCGACGCGAGGGTGTGCCTCGGCGCCCCGCTGCCCGGGGCGCCGCGGGCGTGTCCTCGGCCCGCCAGAGAGCACCCGCGACCGGACCAGGGAAGGCGCGCGGCCGGATATCGGGCGCGAGCCGGCCTTTAGCTCGCGCCGTCGGGCTCCGGTCGCGCCCTACAGTCGGGCCCCGGCGGTCGGCGCCGTCGATCTCGCGGTCGGGCGCCTCGACCGGGCAGCGCCCGCCGGCGAGCGGCCCGGCGGCCCGGTCGGCGGAGACGACCTCGCGGTCACCGGCGACGACCCCCGCCCTGCAACGAGGAGGCGCAGTCGATGTTCGTGCTCGGAGTCGACATCGGGTACTCGGCCCTCAAGGTCGCGATGGGAAGGCAAGGCGAGCCGCCTCGCGAGATCGCCCTGCCGGCCGGCGCCGCCCCGCGCGGGCGCCTCGGCATCGCGGTGTCGGCCCGCGGGCTCGAGGAGCGCGCCGAGTCCGGCGCCATCGAGGTGCGCCTCGACGGCGAGCCCTGGATCGCGGGGGTCCACCCGGGGCGCTTCGAGCGCTGGAGCCGCCCCCTGCACGAGGACTACGCGGCCACCCGCCCCTACCGCGCGCTGCTCTACGCGGCGCTCACCGCCGCCGCGAGCGAGCGCATCGACGCGCTGGTCACGGGGCTTCCGACCCGCCTGTGGCTCGACCCCGAGCGGCGCGCCGCGCTCGCCTGCGCCATCGAGGGCGTGCACTGGCCCGACGGGGCGCGCGAGGTCGAGGTGGCCAGCGTCACCGTCCTGCCCCAGCCGCTCGGGGCGTTCGTGGACTTCCTGCTGCGCCACCCCGACACCCGCCTCCTCGAGCGCCTCGGCGAGACCCGCGCCCTGGTCGTCGACGTCGGCCACTACTCGACCGACTGGGCGGTCATCGACTCGGGCCGCCTGCAGCGCGCCGTGGTCGGTACCAGCACCCGGGCGATGTCGATGGTCCTCGAGCGCACCGCCGAGCTGATTCACGCCGACGGGCTCGGGCAAGTCGCACCGCACCTCCTCGAGGAGGCGCTCCGAGCCGGGCGGCGCACCGTGCTCGGACGGCACATGCGCGCGCTCGACATCGGCAACTACCTCGAGCGGGCCGGCGCCGAGATCGCCCCGCTCGCCCTCGATGCCCTGCGCGCCGACCTGCGCGCCGCCGACGGCGGGCCCGGCGTGGTGGTGCTCACCGGGGGCGGCGCCCCGACCCTCGAGCCCTGGCTGCGCGAGGCCTTCCCCGAGGCGCTCGTGCTCGCCGGCGGCGAGGACCGCCTCGGGGCCAACGCCCGCGGCTTCTTCTACTCGCGAGCCCTCCCCTGATGGCCAAGAGCCTGCGCGTCCTGGTGGTCATCCCCGAGGGCTTCGCCGCCCTTCGCGAGGATCTCGGTGCCCAGGCCCCCCGCTACCGCGCCGAGCGGGTGCGCCTGCTCGCCACCATCGGCCTGCTCGCGCTGGGAGCTGCCCCCGGGCCGCGCGCACCCGCCGCCCCCGACCCGATCGCGCGCGCGGCGACCGGTGAACGGCTGCGCCGGGTGCGCGAGCTCCTCGCCGGGCTCTAGGAGCGTGCGTGGCGTTGGGTCGCCGTCGCGAGGGACAGCGGGCTCGAGACAGCTTGTCCCGGTCCGCCGAGGAGAATTGCCGTCGCTATTGGACGAGGAGGACCGGGCAAGATGGCCGAGATCCGCTGTTCCGCAGTAGGTGAACCAATGCCGTGCACGCTCCTAGGTCAGCGCCCGCACGGTCCGAGCCAGATGCCTGCGCGCCACCGCCTCGCTGGTCTCGCGCTCGAGATCCCGGGCGATCAGGATGAGCTCCACGCGGGTCTCGACCGGCACCGCTCGGCCGATCTCGGCAAGCAGCCCCTCGACGGTCTCGACCGCGTGGCGAAGCGCGGCCTGCTCGCGCGCCTCGACCTCGCCCGGCTCGGGGCGCTCCATCGGCCCGCTCCCGTCGGCCAGCCACTCGAGCGAAACCCCGGCCGCCCGGCACAGCCGCGCCGCGATCTCGAAGGAGGGCTGGTTGGTGCCGCGCAGGTAGCGCCCGATCTGATCGGTGCTGACCCCGCTCGCACGGGCCGCCTCGCTGCGCGAGCCGAAGCGCTCGCACACCGCGCGCAGGCGCCGCGCGATCGCGGGATCTCCCTTGTATCGCGCCATATCGCTCTCTTCCCCTTGTCGGCGCAATTATGCAGCCAGTCTGGCTGTAATCGCACCATCTTTTTTGTAACCGTCGTTAAAGATTTGTAAAACCGGCTTTTATCTGCGGTTATTACGTGCATATGCTGTTTATATCATGATTAACGAGATATCAAGATATTCTCGCAGCCATCGCCCCGATAGCGGTTCCCTCGCTGCCCGACCCCGGTGGAGCCGCGCGGGAGCACGCCCCCTCGTGGCCGTCGCGGCGCTGCTCCTCGCGACCTCGTGCGCGGCGCTCGAGCTCACCGGCACCGCCTGGGATCGAGCGGCCCGCGCCGCCGGCCTCGACCCCTACCTGCTCTACGCGATCGCGCTCCTCGAGTCGCCGATCGCCCGTCCCGGCGGGCGGGTCTCGCCGTGGCCCTACGCGATCCACACCCCGGACGGTCCACGGCGCTACCCGAGCCGCGAAGCGGCCCTGGCTGCTCTTCCCGGGCTTCTGGCTCGTTACCCTCGCGCACGGCTCGATGTCGGCCTGATGCAGGTCAACCTGGGCTGGCACGGCTCGCGGGTCGAGCGACCCGCGAGCCTCCTCGACCCGGCCACCAACCTGCGCATCGGCGCGGCGATCCTCGCCGAGACCCTCGCCTCGGCACCGGCCGACCCGCTCCTCGGGCTCGGCCGCTACCACACCTGGCGGGAGGAGCCCGCCAGGGCCTACGCGGCGCGCGTCGAGCGCCTCCGGCGCCGCCTCGCGCCCCAGCGAGACAAGGAGCGCTCCCCATGATCTGCGAACAGATCTGCGAGCTGAGCCTCCCCTGGCTCACGCTCGTCCATCACCTGCTGCGGTCCGAGCACGCCGCCGAGGCCCGCGTCCTGCTCGGGCTCACCGAGGAGTGCGCCAGGGCGCTCGCGAGCATGCCGGCCGAGCTGCTCCCAGCCCTTGCTCGAAGCGGCGTCGTGACCGTGCACCCCCACATGCGCACCTCGTTCTGGCGCCTGGCCGCGCGCACCGGTGACCCGGAGCTGCTCGCCCGCTACGGCTCGCTCGCCGTGACCAGCCACCCCGCTCCCCATGACATCGGCCCCCGTGCCTGACACGCCAACCCTGCGCTACCACAGCCGGGTTGCCCTGGCCGTGGAGCTGATGCGCCTGGGGCTTCGCACCAGCATGGTCCACGCCGCCACCGACCTGCCCGTGCGCCTGCTTCGCCAGCTCCACCACGAGATCCACGGCACCGCGCCCCCGCGCGGCCAGCATGCCACCTCGCCGACCGTGCTGCGCAATCGCCGCACTCGCTCCGAGGGGGCACTGTTCATCAACCTGTACCTGCGCGCCGGTGCCGCACCGGTGCGCGGCGGCTTCGACATCCACACCTTCATGACCGCCTACCGGCTCTACCTCGAGCGGATGAGGACGATCTGCCAGCGCCCCGAGATCGACGCCAACCATGCCTGGGTGCTCGCCCGGGACCTTCACGCCGGCCTGCTGCGCCAGCGCACCTGCAGGCGCTGCAGCGTGCGCTACGTCTACCCCGCCGACCAGCCACAGATCGGCTGCCCGATCTGCCCGACGATCGCGGCCGCTGCCGGGGAGCACGGGGGCGCGCGAGTCGAGCGGGCTGGCAGACCCGATTGAGCGTGCGCCGCCCTGGGAAGCTGCCAGGTGGCATGACGCTTTACTCCATCGAGCCCCGCCCGAGGCCGCCGGCCGCGCGTAGCGCTGCCCGCTCGAGAGTCCCGCATCATGTCGGAGAGCCGGTGGAGGCATGCACGCAAAAGCCCTCGCTGGCTGCGACACAGAGGGCTCCAATTGCCCAGAGGGGCAGCCAGCGAGGGCTACCATCAGTATAGATCCGGATCGGCGTTCTGCGCGCCGGTATTGGGCACGCCTACTCCGCTCCCGTTTCTCGCCTCGAGCGTGCAGGCATCTCGCAATGGAGGTACCCTCATGGGGTAGCCTCTAGCTTGATACCCGCGCCGACGAGGCCTACGGCCATGATCGAATTCCTCGAATTCCTGGGCAGGCTCACGATCCTCGTGCTCGTCTGCGTGACCGCCTTCCGGGTGCTCCGTGCGATGTTCCTGGGCGATCCTGTTTCGTACGGGGAGGCCGAGCCCACTTCTCCTCGGAGTGACGGCGGCTCCTCCCTCTTCGGTGGTCCGCTATCCGAACCGGTCACGAACCCCACTTACCGTACCTCGCTCGGCAACCTGCACCACGACGACTGGGACGAGTAGCCTGGGAAGCGGCGCGTAGACCCCGACCGTTACCGCATGACGCGGTTGTACTCGCCGATAAGGCGCAGGTCGTAGTCCTGCCCGGACCGCGCGGCACGGACGATGAGGGTCGCCTGGGCGGCGCCGAGATCGGCCCCCTGCACGCGCAGCAAGGCCTCGCGAGCCTCCTCGAGCCCTGGCGGCTCGGCACCGAGCAGAGCGCGAATCTCCGGGGCCACGGTGGCGAGCGCCTCGCGGTAGAGCGCCGCCTGCTCGCCGGTGAGGCCGAGGGCGAGGGCATGCTCGGTCTTGCGCTCGAGCGCCGCGGCAACGACCGAACGTGCCCCCTCCTGCGAGGCGGTAATGCCCGCTCCCAGGGCCTCGCCGACCGAGGCGCCTCGGGCTCGCGCGCCCCGAAAGGCATCGAGGAAGGCAGCAGCCCCGGCGCCGACCTCGCCGAGCGCGTTCTCGGCGCTCTCCCCGATCCGCTCGATCGCCCCGCCGATCGCCTCGAGCGTCACCTGCGCCGGAGGGCGGCTGCGCCCCGCGCGCTCGAGGATCCGACGCTCGAGCTCGGGAGCCGCGCGGTCGTGGAGGGCGTCGCGCTCCGCCACCGCGGTCGAGTCGCCCCGCGCCACGCCCGCATCGCGAGCCTCACGGATCTCGGCGGCGGCATCGTCGAGCGCGGTGGCATGCGCATCGTGCGCCTCGACCACCCGCTGCGCCACCTCCGCCGAGTCCGCCTCGAGCTGCCCGGCTCCGCCATCGAGCGCCGCGGCCCGGCCGCGAACGCTTCCCTGCGGCGGGGCCCCCGCGGTGCGCGCCTCGCCCTCGCGCGCATCGCCCGGGCGAAGCGCTGGCGCGTCGATCCCGAAGGCCGCCTCGAGGATCGCCAGCCCCTCGCGGTTGAACGCGCGGCGCTCACGCAGCGCCGCTCCCGGGTCGGCCGGCTCGGGGCGGATCGCGGGGCGCGCGTAGCCGAGCAGCAGCGACATGCCGGCCATCGCGTAGGCCTGCTCGCGGCTGCCGAGGTTGCCGACATGGGCGAAGGTGGCAGCGAGCCGCTCTGAATCGCCGCTCAGGTTGTGCCCATCGAGCACCGTGCGTAGCCGGCCGAGCAGCTCCGGGTCGGAGGCCACCGCCTTGCCGGTCGCGAGCACCCCGAAGCGCCCGCGCACGGTGGCGCTCTCCTGCTCGCTGCGGGTAGCCTGGTAGCTCTCGGCGGCGCTCACCGTCTCGGTCGCCGCATGGGCGAGTGTCGAGGTCTCGGTGCTGCTCAGTCCGTCGGTAAACACCGAGCGCTCACCCGTAGCGCTGTCGCTGGCCACCGCGCGGGCCAGCGCGGCCTGGAAGCCCTCGCTGCGCGAGACCTCGTCGTTGATGGCGGTGGCGATCTCCTGGTTTTGCTGGCCGATGACGCCGAACCGGTTCTCGAGCTCGGCGCTCACCCGTCCAAGCCGTACACCGCGGGGAGTCGTGACGGCGCCACTCAGCACACCGGCAAACTGATCGCTCGTCATGGCGGCATCCGCAAAGCGCCGCTGCAGTCGCTCGCCGGTCTGCGCCAGGAACCGGTCGGTGGTGCTTTGGCTCGCCGAGAAGTCGTGGCGCAGCGCCCGGCTGGTGAACGACTCGCCGGTCACCGCCGCCGAGCGTGCCGCCACGCCCGAGAGCGTGCTCATGAACGACTCGGCCCGGGAGACGAGCTGGCTGTGCGCCGAGGCGAGCGTGCGGCTCTCGGTGCGCGCGACGTCGAACTGCCCGAAGACCTGCTCGGCACCGGGAGCGGCGGCGCCGTGGACCGGGGTGTGCGTCATCAGCGGGGCGACGCTCGCCGCCGCCGAGGCCTGCACGGCGCCCGGGGCCGCGATCCGCTCGTCGACGAAGTCCCCGCCCTGGATGCGCCCGAGCAGGTGGGTGGCGGTGATCGCCGAGCCGTAGACCAGCATCAGCGAGATCGCCGGCACGCTCGAGGCGAGCATGCCCCCGACGGCGAGCCAGTGCGAGATCACCAGGTCGAGGTGGTAGATCCCCTGCAGCGAGGGCAGCCGCACCGAGGCCTCGCGGGCGAGCGCGTCCATCTGCCCGGCCGCGCTCATCTCGACGTAGAGGTTGACCACCGCCATCGCCGGCAGCCAGAGCTGGACCCACAGCGCCATCACCAGGTACTTGCCGGCCAGCCCGATGCCGGCCGGGCCGAGCACGATCGCGAAGGCCATGATCGGCGTGATCGCGTACACGAAGGCCTCGAAGAAGGCCATCATCGGGCGCACGATGGTCTGGAAGAGCGGCCCCTCGGACATCCACTGGCTGTCGCGCTGCTGGGCGGCCTGGGCGGTCTGCTGCGCGAGCTGGAACTGGCGGTAGCTGCGCTGGGCCTGCTCCTCGCCCTGGTCGAGCCACGGCACCATCAGGGTGGCGACCATGTAGCGCTGCGCGGCGACCGCCCCGAGCCCGAGGGCGTCGAGGGCACCCTGCACCTCGCCGATCACGTCGGCCCCTGCGGCCAGGCCGAGCCGGCCGCGGAGGTGATCGAGCAGGCGCGGCAGGAAGGTGGTGCCGAGGTAGGCGTCGATGGCCGCCCAGGCGCTCGCGCAGTCGCTCGTGACCGGGGCGCCGCCGAGGTAGTACTCGGTGGTGTAGGTCGGCGAGTCGAAGCGGATCGCTGCCATCGGGTCGGGGGTGGTGAGGACCCGGTCGAGGGTGTAGCGGCGGATGTCGACGCCGGCGAGCGTGCAGTCGGCGATGTAGTTGACCATGCTCGCGCTGACGTCGGCCCCCGGGGTGGGCTCGTTGGCCCCCGCGTAGCCGACCCTCGACATGGTCGCGCGGCGCACCGCCTGGAGGGTGTGCAGCGGGGTGGCGAAGCCGCGCTCGGTCATCGCCGGGGTGGCGAAGGCGGTCTCGAAGAGCGCGGTGAGCCGGTAGCCGACGCTCGAGAGCAGGCTCCCGGTGAACGCCACCCCGAGGGGCACGTTGTCGACCGCGCGCGCCTCGCCGGTGTACACGTCGTGAACCACCACCGTGGCCTTGGGCGCAAAGATCAACATGTAGAGGAGAAAGCCGAGGAAGACGTTCTGCAGCGGCAAGGAGCGCGCCCCGGAGAGCAGGCCCTGGAAGGCGACCAGCAGCACGCCGACCAGCAGCCCGAGGGCGACCACGGTGGTGAAGCTCGCCGTGCCGGCGATGCTCGCCACCGCGTTGAGCACCGCGCCGAGGTAGGCGGCATCGCCGATCGAGTAGATGTCGTGAACCACGGCCGGGGGTGCCTAGCGGGCCGGGCGGGCCGCCGAGACCTCGGGCGGGTGGGCGTAGCCGCGCGCCTCGAGCAGCGAGAGCACGTCGCTGTAGTAGGCGAGCAGCTCGCCGGTGTTGCCATAGCGGCGCTCGAGCGAGCGCCGCTCGGCCTCGACCTCGGCGGCGGCGCGCCCGAGGAGCGCCTCCAGGCGCGGTG
>CAZRGU010000107.1:0-10973 GCA_964599705.1 uncultured Ectothiorhodospiraceae bacterium
CGGGCGCCGATCCATCTGCCCTGGCGGGACGTAGTCCCTGCAGGCGCCTCGACGTGGTGTCGGGCCACGCCTTCGCCGCCTTCCGGTGCGTGCTTCCGGCCAGGACAGCGTCTCGGCACCCTCGCTTCGCGCACCGCCGGGATCTCCGGGCTAGCGCGCACAGCGCGGATACGAGCCGAGCACCCGGCACATCGCCGCCTCGCGCTCGAGCTCGGCGAGCGCGCTGCGCAGCGGCTCCTCGCCGGCGTGGCCCTCGACATCGATGAAGAAGACGTACTCCCAGAGCCCGCTGCGCGCCGGGCGCGACTCGATCCGGGTCATGCTGATGCCGTGGCGGGCGAAGGTCTCGAGGAGGTGGAACAGGGCGCCGGGGCGGTTGCGCGCCGAGAGCAGCAGCGAGGTCTTGTCGAAGCCGCTCGGGCGGGCCGGATGGCGCCCGATCACCAGGAAGCGGGTGGTGTTGTCGGGCTCGTCCTCGATGTTGCGGGCCAGCACCTCGAGGCCGTAGGTCTCGGCCGCCACCGGCCCGGCGATCGCCGCCGCGCCGGCCTCGCGCACCGCCCGGCGGGCCGCCTCGGCGTTGCTGGCCACCGCCAGGCGCTCGGCGGCCGGCAGGTTGCGATCCAGCCAGCGCCGGCACTGGGCCAGCGACTGCTGGTGGGAGTAGACCCGGGCGAGCTCGGCGAGGGGCACCGCCTCGGCGGCCATCAGCAGGTGGTGGATGCGCAGCTCGACCTCGCCGCAGATGGCCAGCGCCGAGCCCATGAACCGGTCGAGGGTGTGGTTGACCACCCCCTCGGTCGAGTTCTCCACCGGGACGATGCCGAAGTCGACCTCGCTGGCCTCGACCTCGCGGAACACCGCGTCGATGCTCTCCAGGGCACGGCTCTCGACCGCGTGGCCGAAGTGCTTGAGCGCGGCGGCCTCGGTGAACGTCCCGCGCGGGCCCAGGAAGGCCACCGAGATCGGGCGCTGCAGGGCCCGGCAGGCCGACAGCACCTCGCCGAACAGGCGCTCGATGTCCTCGTCGGGCAGCGGCCCGGGGTTGGCCTCGACCAGGGCGCGGCGCACCGCCGCCTCGCGGTCGGGGCGGTAGATGTCGTCGCCCTCGCCGGCGCGGATCTTGGCCCGTGCGACCCGCTCGGCGAGCCGCGCGCGCTCGTTGAGCAGGCGCAGCAGCTCGCGATCGACGGCGTCGATCTCGGCGCGGATGGCCTCGATCTCGCGCTCGCGCGCGCTCACCGAATCCCTCCTCCCGAGGCCCCCGCACGCCCGGCGGGCCACCGGCCGGCGGGCCGCCCGAGCGCGCCGCGCGGGGGCCCGCCGAGGGCAAGGAGGATGGGCCGTCTCGCCACCGCCGTCACCGCCCGCTAGTGGAGGCGCTCGAACTCGCCCATGAAGGCCACCAGCGCCTCGACCGCGGCCTCGGGGACCGCGTTGTAGAGGCTCGCCCGCAGCCCGCCGGTCGAGCGGTGCCCCTCGAGCCCGACCAGCCCGGCCTCGCGGGCGGCGGCCAGGAACGGCTCCTCGAGGGCCGGCTCGGCAAGCGTGAAGGGCACGTTCATCCACGAGCGCGCCCCCGGCTCGACGCCGTTGTGGTATAGCGCCGAGGCGTCGATCGCCGCGTAGAGGCGCTCGGCCTTCCTGCGGTTGCGCTCGCCGAGCGCGGCGAGTCCCCCCTGCCCGGCGATCCACTCGAAGAGCAGCCCGGCGACGTACCAGGCGAAGGTCGGGGCGGTGTTGGCCAGCGAGCCGGCCTCGGCCTGGACCCGGTAGTCGAGGAGGCGCGGGGTGATCGCACGGGCCCGCCCGAGCAGCCCGGCGCGGACGATGACCACGGTCAGCCCGGCGATGCCGAGGTTCTTCTGCGCGCCGGCGTAGATCAGGGCGAAGCGTCCGACCTCGAGCGGGCGCGACAGCAGGGTCGAGGACATGTCGGCGACCAGCGGCGTCGCCCCGACCTCGGGGACCTGGTGGAGCTCGACCCCGCCGATGGTCTCGTTGGGGGTGCAGTGCAGGTAGGCCGCCCCGGGAGTGAGCCGCCAGCCCTCGCGCGCCGGGACGGCGCGATAGCCGCCCTCACGTCCGCTCGCCACCACGTTGACCTCGCAGTAGCGACGCGCCTCGGCGATCGCCCGCCCCGACCAGTAGCCGGTGTCGAGGTAGTCGACCACCTGGCCGGCCTCGCTCAGGTTGAGCGCCACCGCCGAGAACTGGAGGCTCGCCCCGCCCTGGAGGAACAGCACCCGGTAGTCCTCGGGGATCGCCAGCAGCGCGCGCAGGCGCGCCTCGGCGGCCTCGGCGATGGCCCGGAACCCGGCCCCGCGGTGGCTCATCTCCATCACCGACATCCCGCAGTCGCGGTACTCGGGGAGATCCTCGCGGATCCGCGCCAGGACCGCCTCGGGCAGCGCGGCCGGCCCGGCGGCGAAGTTGTGGACCCGCCCCACCGCTACGCCTCGTCGACCACCCGCTGCATCCCGGCGAGGCGCTCGCCGGGGGCGAGGCTCATCAGCTTGACCCCCTGGGTGTTGCGCCCGAGCACGCTGATCTCGGCGACCCGGGTGCGCACCAGCTTGCCGCCGTCGGTGATCAGCACCACCTCGTCGTCGCCATCGACGCGCAGGGCACGAACCACCTCGCCGTTGCGCGCGCTCGGCTGGATCGAGATGAGCCCCCGCCCGCCGCGCCCCTGGGGGCGGTACTCGGCGACCGGGGTGCACTTGCCGTAGCCGTTGGCCGTCGCGGTGAGCACCAGCTCGCCGTCGCCGACCAGCAGCGAGACCACCCGCGCGCCGGGCCCGAGGCGGATCCCGCGCACCCCGCGGGCCACCCGTCCCATCGGGCGCACCTCCTGCTCGGCGAAGCGGATCATCTTGCCGTCGCTGCTCGCCAGCATGATGTCGCTGTCGCCGTCGGTGAGCGCCACCCCGACGACGTGATCGCCCTCGAGGAGGTCGATGGCGATGATTCCACTGGCCCGCGGGCGCGAGAAGTCGGCCAGCGGGGTCTTCTTGACCAGCCCGCGGGCGGTGGCGATGAGCACGTGGCCGCTGCGCTCGAGATCGGCGAGCGGCAGGATCGCCTGGATCCGCTCGCCCTCCTCGAGCGGCAGGAGGTTGACGATCGGGCGCCCGCGGGCGCTGCGCGAGGCCTGCGGGATCTGGAACACCCGCAGCCAGTAGACCCGGCCGCGGCTCGAGAAGCACAGGATGGTGTCGTGGGTGTTGGCCACCAGCAGTCGGTCGACCACGTCCTCGGCCTTCATGCTGGTCGCGCTGCGTCCCTTGCCGCCGCGGCGCTGGGCGGCGTACTCGTCGAGCGGCACCCACTTGACGTAGCCGGCGTTCGACAGGGTCACCACCACGTCCTGCTGCTCGATCAGGTCGCCGTCCTCGAAGTCCTCGTGGTCGATGCGAATCTCGGTGCGGCGCGGATCGGTGAACTGCTCGCGCAGCGCCAGCAGCTCCTCGCGCACCACCTGGTCGAGCCGGGCCGGATCCTCGAGGATCCGGCACAGCTCGGCGATCCGCTCGATCAGCTCCTGGTACTCCCTGACCACCTTGTCCTGCTCGAGCCCGGTGAGGCGGTGCAGGCGCAGGTCGAGGATCGCCTGGGCCTGCTCGGGCGTGAGCCGGTAGCCGGCGCTGCCCAGCCCGTACTCGGCGGCCAGCCCCTCGGGGCGGGTGGCCGCCGCCCCGGCACGCTCGAGCATCGCCGCCACCACCCCCGGCTCCCAGGGCCGGGCGAGCAGCCCGGCGCGGGCCTCGGCCGGGCTCTTCGAGGTCTTGATCAGCTCGATGACCGGGTCGATGTTGGCCAGCGCCACGGCCAGCCCCTCGAGCAGGTGGGCGCGAGCGCGCGCCTTGGCCAGCTCGAAGACCGTGCGCCGGGTGACCACCTCGCGGCGGTGGCGCACGAAGGCCTCCACGATCTGCTTGATGTCGAGCAGCCGCGGCTGGCTGTCGACCAGCGCCACCAGGTTGATGCCGAAGACGGTCTGCAGCTGGGTGTGCTTGTAGAGGTTGTTGAGCACCACCTCCCAGTTGGCATCGCGGCGCAGCTCGATGACCATCCGCATGCCGTCCTTGTCGGACTCGTCGCGCAGCTCCGAGATCCCCTCGATGCGCCGCTCCTTGACCAGCTCGGCGATCTTCTCGAGGAGGCGCGCCTTGTTGACCTGGTAGGGCAGCTCGGTGACCACGATGCGCCGCCCGTCGGCCTCGTCGTGGGCACGCGCCCGGACGTGGATGCGGCCGCGCCCGGTGCGGTAGGCCTCGCGGATGCCGCGCGCCCCGTTGATGATCCCGGCGGTCGGGAAGTCGGGGCCGGGGAGGTGGCGCATCAGCGCATCGATGCTGATCTCGGGCTCGTCGAGGCAGGCGATGCAGGCATCGACGACCTCGCCGAGGTTGTGCGGCGGAATGTTGGTCGCCATCCCCACCGCGATGCCGGCCGAGCCGTTGACCAGCAGGTTGGGCAGCCGGGTGGGAAAGACGCTCGGCTCGCGCTCGGACTCGTCGTAGTTGGGGACGAAGTCGACGGTGTCCTTGTCGATGTCGGCGAGCATCTCGTGGGCGACGCGCGCCATGCGCACCTCGGTGTAGCGCATCGCCGCCGGCGAGTCGCCGTCCACCGAGCCGAAGTTGCCCTGCCCGTCGACCAGCGGGACGCGCATCGAGAACGGCTGGGCCATGCGCACCAGGGCGTCGTAGACGGCGCTCTCGCCGTGGGGGTGGAACTTGCCGATGGTGTCGCCGACCACCCGGGCCGACTTCTTGTAGGGCTTGTTCCAGTCGTTGCCGAGCTCGCGCATCGCGTAGAGCACCCGGCGGTGGACCGGCTTGAGCCCGTCGCGCACGTCCGGAAGCGCCCGCCCCACGATCACGCTCATCGCGTAATCGAGGTACGACTGCTTCATCTCCTCCTCGATGTTGACCGGGAGGATTTCCTTGGCGAACTCGCCCATCGGCTACCGTGAAGCGCCCCCGGAACCGGGGCACGCCCTCCAGGAGTACAAAGGAGAGAAGTCTATCATCGCGCCTGCCGCGCTGCAGCACTCCGGCGGCCGCCGGCGCCCCGGATCTCAGCCTCCGAGGAGCCGTGC
This sequence comes from uncultured Ectothiorhodospiraceae bacterium, assembly GCA_964599705.1. Lineage (GTDB taxonomy): Bacteria > Pseudomonadota > Gammaproteobacteria > HK1 > HK1 > CAZRGU01. The sequence continues at coordinate 5,108 of CAZRGU010000107.1, forward strand.
GATGCCGGCCGCATCGGGCCGCTCGAGCACCCCGCGCTCGGTGACCAGGACGTCGACCAGCTCGGCGGGGGTGACGTCGAAGACCGGGTTCCAGGCGCCGGCCCCGGCCGCCGCCAGGCGCTGGCCGGCGAGCGCCAGGACCTCGTCGGCGGCGCGCGCCTCGATCGGGATCCGCTCGCCGCTCGGGCAGGCCGGGTCGATGGTCGAGATCGGCGCCACGACCATCATCCGCGCCCCGTAGCGGCGCGCGCAGGCGGCCAGCGCGCAGGTGCCGATCTTGTTGGCAACGTCGCCGTTGGCCGCCACCCGGTCGGCGCCGACCACCACCCACGCGACCCGCCCGCAGCGCATCGCCCAGGCCGCCGCGCCGTCGGCGAGCAGGGTCACCGGGATGCCGTCCGCGAGCAGCTCCCAGGCGGTCAGCCGCGCCCCCTGGAGCCACGGCCGGGTCTCGCCGGCGAGCACCTCGCCGATCCGCCCGCCCGCCCAGGCGCTGCGCACCACCCCGAGCGCGGTGCCGTAGCCGCCGGTGGCCAGCGCCCCGGCGTTGCAGTGGGTCAGCACCCCGCAGGGGCCCTCGATCAGCGCCGCGCCGAGCGCCCCCATGCGGCGGTTGGCGGCCACGTCGGCCTCGTGGATGCCGCGTGCCTCGGCGAGCAGCGCCGGAAACGGGTCGCCCTCGATCCCGGCGAGGCGGGCCTCGACCCGGTCGAGCGCCCAGCCCAGGTTGACCGCCGTGGGCCGCGCCTCGCGCAGCAGCGCCAGATCCGCCGCGAGCCGCTCGCGCCAGGCGTGCGGGGCCTCGCGGTAGCGGGCCCGCGCGGCCAGCGCCGCGCCGTAGGCCGCCGCGATGCCGATCGCCGGCGCCCCGCGCACCGCCATGTCGCGGATGGCGCGGGCCACCGCGGCCACCTCGACCAGCCTCAGCCACTCGACCCGCTCGGGCAGCAGGCGCTGGTCGAGCAGCGCCAGGCAGCCGTCCTCGCTCCAGCGCAGCGGGCGCACCCCCGCGCCGCTCGCTAGCGGCCCCCCCGGGCCACCAGTATCATTCCCCACCTCGCATCCCTCCCGAGCCGCGGATGGACTCGCCCGATTTCCTGATCGCAGCGCGCTGGATCTGCCCGGTGGTGCCCGCGGGCCTGATCCTCGAGGACCACGCCCTGGCGGTGGCCGGCGGGCGGATCGCGGCCATCCTACCGCAGCGCGAGGCGCGCCGGCGCTGGCCCGGCTGCCCGCTCCACGAGCGACCCGGGCACCTGCTCATCCCCGGCCTGGTCAACGCCCACACCCACGCCGCGATGACCCTGTTCCGGGGCCTGGCCGACGACCTGCCGCTGCGCGACTGGCTCGAGGGCCACATCTGGCCGGCCGAGCAGCGCTGGGCGAGCCCGGCGTTCGTGCGCGACGGCACGCTGCTCGCCGCCGCCGAGATGCTGCTCGGCGGCACCACCTGCTTCAACGACATGTACTTCTACCCCGACGAGGCCGGGCGGGCCGCGGCCGAGGCCGGGATGCGCGCGGTGGTCGGGCTGATCTGCCTGGCCATGCCGACGGTGTGGGCCGGCGACGCCGAGGAGTGCCTGCGCAAGGGCATCGAGGTCCACGACCGCTTCCGCGCCCACCCGCTGGTCACCACCGCCTTCGCCCCGCACGCCCCGTACACGGTCGGCGATGCGGCCCTCGAGCGGATCGCGGTGCTCGCCGAGGAGCTCGACCTGCCGGTGCACATCCACCTCCACGAGACCGAGCGCGAGGTCGCCGAGGGGATCGCCGAGCACGGGGTGCGCCCGCTCGCGCGCCTCGAGCGCCTCGGCCTGGTCTCGCCGCGGCTCCTCGCGGTGCACGCCACCGCGCTCGAGGACGACGAGATCGCGCTGCTCGCCGAGCGCGGCGCCCACGTGGTCCACTGCCCGGAGTCGAACCTCAAGCTGGCCAGCGGCTTCTGCCCGGTCGAGCGGCTGCGCGCGGCCGGGGTCGGGCTGGCGCTGGGCACCGACGGGGCGGCGAGCAACAACGACCTCGACCTGCTCGGCGAGATGCGCAGCGCCAGTCTGCTCGCCAAGGGGGTGAGCGGGGACCCGCGGGCGATGCCGGCGGCCGCGGCGCTCGCCGCGGCGACCCTCGGCGGGGCCCGCGCGCTCGGCCTCGGCGAGGAGATCGGCTCGCTCGAGCCCGGCAAGGCGGCCGACCTGGTCGCCGTCGAGCTCGAGACGCTGGGCACGGTACCGGTCTACCATCCGCTCTCGCAGCTCGTCTACGCGGCCGCGCGCCGCCAAGTCACTGACGTCTGGGTGGCCGGCAACCCGGTGGTGCGCGACGGCGCGCTGCTCACCCTCGACGAGCGCGCGCTGCGGGCCAGCGCCGCGGCCTGGCACGATCGGATTGCATCCGGAGGACAGCGATGAACGCGAACGTCGATCCGGGCGAGCTGGCCCGCTTCTCGGAGCTGGCCGCGCGCTGGTGGGACGCCGACGGCGAGATGCGTCCGCTCCACGAGATGAACCCGCTGCGCGTCGAGCTGATCGACTCCCACGCCCGGCTGGCCGGCAAGCGGGTGCTCGACGTCGGCTGCGGCGGCGGGCTGCTCGCCGAGGCGATGGTGCGCCGTGGCGCGCGGGTGGTGGCGATCGACGCGGCCGAGACCCCGCTCGCCGTGGCCCGCCTGCACGCGCTCGACTCGGGCGTCGAGGTCGACTACCGCCAGGCGACCGCCGAGGAGCTGGCCGCCGCCGGCGAGCCGCCGTTCGACGTCGTGACCTGCCTCGAGCTGCTCGAGCACGTCCCCGACCCGCCCTCGCTGGTGAGCGCCTGCGCGCGCCTGCTCCGCCCCGGCGGGCTGGTCTTCTTCTCGACCATCAACCGCAACCCGCGCGCCTACCTGCTCGCGGTGCTCGCCGCCGAGTACCTGCTCCACCTGCTGCCGCGCGGCACCCACGACTACGCGCGCTTCGTGCGCCCCTCCGAGCTCGACGCCTGGGCCCGCGCCGCCGGGCTCGAGCTGCGCGCGCTCACCGGCGTGCGCTACAACCCGTTGACCCGGCGCTGCTCGCTCAGCCGGGACGTCGGGGTCAACTACCTGGCGGTGTTCGCCGGAGGCGAGCCCGGTGGACGCTGAGCGGCGCGGGCCACGGCGCCCGGCGACCGTGCCTTGAGCGACACCGCCCGGCCCGCGCTGCGGGCGCTGCTCTTCGATCTCGACGGGACGCTGGCCGACACCCTCCCCGACCTCGGCGCGGCGCTCGCCGCAGCGGCCCGCGACCACGGCCTGGCGCCCCCCGAGCTGGCCGGCATGCGCCACCTGGTCTCCTTCGGCGGGCGGCGAATGGTCGCCGAGGCGCTCGGGCGCGCGGCCGACGACCCGCTGGTCGAGGCGGTGCGCCACGACTTCCTGCGCCGCTACCGGGCCGCGATCGCCGAGCGCAGCCGGCTCTTCCCCGGGATCGGCGCGCTGATCGCCGGGCTCGAGGAGGCCGGCCTGGCCTGGGGGGTGGTCACCAACAAGCTCGGCTGGCTGACCACCCCGCTGCTCGCCGCCCTCGGGCTGCGACCGGGCTGCGTGGTCTGCGGCGACAGCGCCCCGCGCGCCAAGCCCCACCCCGACCCGCTGCGGCTCGCCGCCGATCGGCTGGCCTGCCCGACCGGCGCCTGCGCCTACCTGGGCGATGCCCGCAACGACGTGATCGCCGCCCGGGCCGCGGGAATGCGCGCGCTGGTCGCCGGGTGGGGCTACCTGCCGGCCGACGATCCGGCCGAGGCCTGGGGCGCCGAGGCGGTCATCGCGACCCCGGCCGGGGTGCTGGCCTGGCTCGCGCGGGCGGCGCGGCACCGCTATCCTTGAGCGATGGTGAGCGAGCCGCTGCGCCTTCCCCGCGACTACGCACCGGCGCCCGGGCTGCTGGCCGGGCGGGTGATCCTGGTCACCGGAGCCGGCTCCGGAATCGGTCGTGCGGTCGCCCTGGCGCTGGCCAGGCACGGTGCCGAGCTGGTGCTGCTGGGCCGCAAGCCGCAGGCCCTCGAGTCGCTCTACGAGGCGATCGAGAGCGGCGGCGGGGTGGCGCCGGTGCTCCACGGCATCGATCTCGGCGGGGCGCGGTTCGAGGACTACGCGCAGCTCGCCGCGGCGCTCGAGGACCGTTATCGGTGCCTCGACGGGCTCCTGCACAACGCCGCCGAGCTCGGCGCGCTCTGCCCCATCGAGCACACCGAGCCCGAGCAGTGGGCGCGGGTGCTGCAGGTCAACCTCCACGCCCCCTTCGCGCTGACCCGCGCCCTGCTGCCGCTGCTGCGCCGCTCGCCCGATGCCTCGCTGCTGTTCACCTCGGCCGACGTCGGGCGCCGCGCCCGGGCCTACTGGGGTGCCTACGCGGTCTCCAAGTTCGCCATCGAGGGCCTCGCCCAGGTCCTTGCCGAGGAGCTCGAGGCCAACACCCGCATCCGGGTCAACACCCTCGACCCGGGGCCGACCCGCACCCGCCTGCGGGCCAGCGCCTACCCGGGAGAGGACCCCAACGCCCTGGTGCCTCCCGAGGCCCTCACCCCGGCCTACCTCTATCTCCTCGGCCCGGACGGAGCGCGGCTGCGCGGCCGGGCCCTGCACCTCGAGCGAGCCGTGCCGGCGGAGGCGAAGGACGCCAGCCGGCCGGCGACGGAGAATTGACGCGAGAACGCCCTTTACATCGTAAACTACTGATCGATATAGTTCCGATCGGCCCCGCTGCGCTGGCACGAGATTCGCATCCGCTCCGGTGCACAGTGCCATGCGGAGGACCCGAGGGATGTCCGTACCACTGACGGGCAGCGGAGGGAGGCTGGGAGGCGGCCGCTGGGTCGCACTGCTGCGCGTCGAGCCCCGGGTGCTCGTTCATGGGCCACTCACCGCGCCCGCGCGCAAGGACCTGTTCGTCATGGCCGACCGAGAGTGGCTCCTGAAGCTCGCCAAGGCGCTGCACACCACCCTGGACGCCGAGACCCTGGTGCGGCTGTTCGCGCGCCACGCCGAGGAGGTCGTGCCCCACGACGGGATCCGCTACCACCACCCGGAGGCCGGCATCGAGGTCCGTGAGGGACACCCCGAGAGCCATAGCTGCTCCTACGACCTGGTCCTCGACGATCGCGGCCTGGGCAACGTCACCTTCACCCGCGCCCGGCCCTTCTCGCCCGAGGAGACCTCCACCCTCGAGGACCTGCTCGCCAACCTGGTCCACCCGCTGCGCAACGCCCTGCTCTACCGCGAGGCGCTCGACGCCGCGGCCCGCGACCCGCTCACCGGGGTCAGCAACCGCACCGGGCTGGCCCCGACGCTGGAACGCGAGGTCGAGCTCGCCCGCCGCCACGGCACCGACCTGGCGGTGGTGATGTTCGATGCCGACCGCTTCAAGGAGATCAACGATCGCCACGGACACGGCGCCGGCGACGCGGTGATCAAGGCGCTCGCCTCGTGCATCACCCAGCAGATCCGCGACAGCGATCTGGTGTTCCGCTACGGCGGCGAGGAGTTCGTGGTGGTGCTCAGCAACACCGATCTCGAGGGCGCGCGGCGCCTCGCCGAGCGGGTCCGCGAGGCGGTCGCCTCGCTCGAGCTGCGCGCCGGCGGGGCCGCCATTCCGCTGACCGTCAGCGCCGGGGTGGCCACCCTCGAGCCCGGCGAGGACGCCGCCAGCCTGCTCCATCGCGCCGACCTGGCGATGTACCGGGCGAAGAAGGCGGGCCGCAACCAGGTCGCCTGCGACCCGGGCACCGAGATCGCCTCGGAGGCCGGCTGAGAGCCCCGACGACCGCGGCTCGCCCGCTCGGCGAGCGAACAAAAGCGGGGCACCCGACGTCCGCTGCCATAGGAGCGCGGGGCCCCACCCGAGGCCCGCTGCCA
>CAZRGU010000108.1:0-10968 GCA_964599705.1 uncultured Ectothiorhodospiraceae bacterium
CCGCACGCCCCGCCCGAGCGCCATGGCTCGCCACCGAGGAGAGCCCGGCCGGGCGAGCCCGGCGCCCGGGACCCGAGCCGCTAGCCCGCGATCAGGGCCGGAAGCTCGCTGAGCGTGCGCAGCTCGGCGTCGGGGGCGTCGGGGAGGCGCTCGGGGGCCTGGCCGAAGCGGTTGACCCAGGCCACCCGGAAGCCGAAGGTCGCCGCCGCGGCCGCGTCCCAGGCGTTCGAGGACTGGAAGCAGACCTCGCGGGGCTCGACGCCGAGCTGATCGACCGCGATCCGGTAGACGCTCGGATGCGGCTTGTAGATCCCGATCGCGTCGACCGAGAGCACCGCGTCGAGCACCTCGCCGATCCCCGAGCTCTCGACCGCCGCGGCGAGCATCCGCGGCGAGCCGTTGGAGAGGATCGCGGTGCCGAACCCGGCCGCCTTGAGCGCGGCGAGCACCTCCGGGACCTCCGGGTAGCAGTCGAGCGCCAGGTAGGCGTTCATCAGGTCCTCGCGCAGTCCCGGGTCATCGACCCCGTGGGCCTCGAGCGCGTAGTCGAGCCCGTCGCCGGTGACCTGCCAGAAGTCGACGTAGCGCTCCATCAGGCTGCGCAGCCAGGTGTACTCGAGCTGCTTGGTGCGCCAGGTCGCCGAGACCGCGTCGGCCCGCTCGCCGAGCCGGGCGCGGTGGCGCCCGACCGCGGAGTGGACGTCGAACAGCGTCCCGTAGGCGTCGAAGACGCAGAAGCGGATCCCGCGGATGGCTGCACTGCCCATGGCTCCCCTCCTAAAGGTGCGCCCGCAGGCGCTCGGCGAGCGCCCCGATGGCGTCCATGTCGCCCGGCCGGAGCCCCCAGTTCATCTTCAGCTCGTCGCCCTCGCGCCGTGGCAGGACGTGCACGTGGAAGTGCATCACCGACTGCGCCGCGGCCGCCCCGTTGCACTGCAGGAGGTTGAGCCCGGGCGGGTCGAGGAGCGCGCGGATCGCCCCGGCGACCCGCTTGGCGGTCACCACGGTGGCCGCCAGCGCCGCCTCGGAGACCGCGTGAAGGTCGGCCGCGTGCTCCCGGGGGATGACCAGGGCGTGGCCCTCGTTGGCCGGGTTGATGTCCATGAAGGCGAGCGTGTGCTCGTCCTCGCAGAGCTTGAAGCAGGGGATCTCGCCTGCGGCGATCTTGCAGAAGATGCACTCGGTGGCGTCGCTCATCGGCTCCTCCTTGCCCAAACCGTGCCGCTCAATGGTACTCCACCGGCGCGGCGCGCAGCTCGAAGTCACGCTCGCTGAGCGCCCTCCCGCCCTCGTCGTAGCTGCGCTCGAGGAAGCGTGCCGCACCGCCCTCCTCGACCAGGACCACGGTCGAGGAGCGGGTGCCGTAGCCGGGGGCGCGCACGAAGCGCGCCGAGAGCGCGCGCTCGAGCTCGGGGGCCAGGCCGGTCGCGGGCAGCTCGGCCTCGGGCGCCGGCTCGCGCTCGGCCAGACCGGCGAGCACCGCCTCCGGGGCGATCCGCTCCGCGGCGAGCAGCCCGGCGAGCCACGCCTTGCCGCGCTCGACCTTGGGCCAGGGGGTGTCGAGCAGGTGGTTGCTGAGCCCGTAGAGCCCCGGGCCGAGCAGCGCCGGGGGGCCGCCGCGGTTGGAGTACCAGGCGAGCTCCTCGCCGTCGCAGACCATCAGCGAGAAGCCGTTGTAGCGCCCGCCCGCGGCGGCCACCTCCTCGAGGTAGGCGAGCGCTGCGCGCTCGCCGCGCAGGAAGTCGCTGACCAGCCGCCCGCGGGTCGGCGCCCCGCTGCCCGCCCGCCCGGGCTCGCGGTAGTTGGTGATCGCGGCGAAGCGCCCGGAGCGGGTCAGCCCCAGCCAGGTGCCGCCGCCCTCCAGATCGCGCCCGGCGAGCAGCCCCGGGCTGCCTGGCCAGAAGGCGGCCGGAGCGGTGGGTCGGGCGAGGTACTCGTCGCGGTTGGCCGCCACCACCAGGCGGTAGCGCGGATGGTGGCGCCAGGCGCAGAAGATCAGGCACACGGCGCACCCTCCCCGCCGGCCTCGGCCGGCGCCGCGGCACCGCCCTCGCCGGCCGCGCGCAGCACCTCGAGGAAGGCCTCGCCGTAGCGGGCCAGCTTGGTCGCCCCGACGCCGCTCACCTCGGCGAGCCGGTCGAGATCGAGGGGCCGGCGCAGGGCCATCTCGCGCAGGGTGGCGTCGTGGAAGATCACGTAGGGCGGCACGCCCTGGGCGGCGGCGAGCTCGCGCCGGCGCCGGCGCAGCGCCTCCCAGAGGGCCGGGTCGGCGAGCCCCTCGGGGAGCGGCGCAGGCGGGCGCCGGGCAGGGCGCGGGCGGGCGCTGTCCGGGTCGCGGCGCAGCCGCACCGCGCGCTCGCCGCGCAGCACCGGGCGGCAGGCCTCGGTGAGGCGCAGCGCGCCGTAGCCCTCGAGATCGACGTCGAGGAGCCCGCCGGCGACGAGCTGGCGGAACACGCTGCGCCACTGCCCGGCGCTCAGTGCCGCGCCGATGCCGTGCACCGCGAGCCGGTCGTGGCCGAGGCGCCCGATGCGCGGGTCGGCGCCGCTGCCGCGCAGCACCTCGATCAGGTAGCCGACCCCGAAGCGCTGGCCGGTCCGGTAGACGCACGACAGCGCCTGGCGGACCGCCTCGGTGGCATCCCAGGTGGCGACCGGCTCGAGGCAGGCGTCGCAGTTGCCGCACGGCCCGGCGAGGCGCTCGCCGAAGTAGCCGAGCAGCACCTGGCGGCGGCAGGTGGCGCTCTCGCAGTAGCCGAGCAGCGCCTCGAGGCGGCGCCGATCGAGGCGCTTGCGCTCCTCGGGGGCCTGCGAGCCGTCGAGCAGCCGGCGCTGGGCGAGCAGGTCGCCGAGCCCGTAGGCCATCCAGGCCTCGGCGGGCAGCCCGTCGCGCCCGGCCCGCCCGGTCTCCTGGTAGTAGGCCTCGAGGCTCTTGGGGAGGTCGAGGTGGGCGACGAAGCGCACGTCGGGCTTGTCGATGCCCATCCCGAAGGCGATGGTGGCGACCATCACCACCGCCTCCTCGTGCACGAAGCGGCGCTGGTGGCGCTCGCGCGCCGCGGCCTCCATCCCGGCGTGGTAGGACAGCGCGGTGAAGCCGCGCGCGGCCAGCCAGGCGGCGGTCTCCTCGACCTTGCGCCGGCTCAGGCAGTAGCAGATCCCGGACTCGCCGCGGTGACCGGCCTCGAGGAAGGCGAGGAGCTGCTCGCGGGGGCTGCGCTTGGGCACCACCCGGTAGCGGATGTTGGGGCGGTCGAAGCCGGCCACGAACTGCCGGGCCCCGTCGAGGCCGAGCCGCGCGCAGATCTCGCGCCGGGTCGGCTCGTCGGCGGTCGCCGTCAAGGCGACCCGCGCCACCCCCGGGAAGCGCTCCCCGAGCCGCGCCAGCTCCAGGTACTCGGGACGGAAGTCGTGGCCCCACTGCGAGACGCAGTGCGCCTCGTCGATGGCGATCAGGGCCAGCTCGGTGCGCGCGAGCAGCGCCAGGGTGCGCTCCTGGAGCACCCGCTCGGGGGCGCAGTAGAGCAGATCGAGGCCGCCGCTGGCGACCTCGGCCTCGACCCGGCGGGCCTCGGCCGGGGCCAGCGTCGAGTCGAGGTAGGCGGCCCGCACCCCGGCCTGGCGCAGCGCCTCGACCTGGTCGTGCATCAGCGCGATCAGCGGCGAGACGACCAGCGCCAGGCCGTTGCCGACCAGCGCCGGGATCTGGTAGCACAGCGACTTGCCGCCGCCGGTCGGCATCAGCACCAGGGCGTCGCCGCCGCCGAGCAGGTGGGCGATGACCTCGCGCTGGTGGCCGCGGAAGGCCGGGTAGCCGAAGACCTCGTGCAGGCAGGCCTCGGCGCGCGCCAGCAGCGCGCCTCCGTTCGGCGCGCCCCCGCTCACATGTTGCGCCGGTACTGGCCGCCGACCTCGAACAGCGCCGCCGTGATCTGGCCGAGCGAGCAGCAGCGCACCGCCTCCATCAGCACCGCGAAGCAGTTGCCGCCACCGGCCGCGACCTGCTTGAGACGCTCGAGCATCGGCCCGGACTCGGCGGCATGCGCCGCCTTGAAGGCGGCCAGGCGCTCGAGCTGGCTGCGCTTCTCGGCCTCGGTCGAGCGGGCCAGCGGGATGCTCGTGCGCTCGGGCTCGCCGGCCGGGTTGAGGAAGGTGTTGACCCCGACGATCGGCAGCGAGCCGTCGTGCTTGCGCCGCTCGTACTCGATCGACTCGTCCTGGATCCGCCCGCGCTGGTAGCCGGTCTCCATCGCCCCGAGCACCCCGCCGCGCTCGGACAGGCGCTCGAACTCGGCGAGCACCGCCTCCTCGACCAGCTCGGTGAGCTGCTCGATGATGAACGAGCCCTGCAGCGGGTTCTCGTTCCTGGCCAGCCCCCACTCCTTGCCGATGATGAGCTGGATGGCCAGCGCCCGGCGCACCGAGTCCTCGGTCGGGGTGGTCACCGCCTCGTCGTAGGCGTTGGTGTGCAGCGAGTTGCAGTTGTCGTAGGTGGCCATCAGCGCCTGCAGGGTGGTGCGGATGTCGTTGAAGTCCATCTCCTGGGCGTGCAGCGAGCGCCCCGAGGTCTGGATGTGGTACTTGAGCTTCTGGCTGCGCTCGTTGGCCCCGTAGCGGTTGCGCATCGCCACCGCCCAGATGCGCCGCGCCACCCGCCCCATCACCGAGTACTCGGGGTCCATGCCGTTGGAGAAGAAGAACGACAGGTTGGGGGCGAAGTCGTCGATGTGCATGCCGCGGGCGAGGTAGGCCTCGACGTAGGTGAAGCCGTTGGCGAGCGTGAAGGCGAGCTGGGTGATCGGGTTGGCCCCGGCCTCGGCGATGTGGTAGCCCGAGATCGAGACCGAGTAGAAGTTGCGCACCTGGTGCTGGACGAACCACTCCTGGATGTCGCCCATCATCCGCAGGCTGAACTCGGTGGAGAAGATGCAGGTGTTCTGGCCCTGGTCCTCCTTGAGGATGTCGGCCTGGACCGTGCCGCGCACGTTGGCCAGCACCCAGGCCCGGATCTTCTCGATCTCCTCGTCGGTCGGGGTGCGCCCGTTGTCGCGCTCGAACTTCGCCAGCGCCTGGTCGATGGCGGTGTTGAGGAACATCGCCAGGATGGTCGGCGCCGGCCCGTTGATGGTCATCGACACCGAGGTGCGCGGGTCGGTGAGATCGAAGCCGTCGTAGAGCACCTTCATGTCGTCGAGGGTCGCGATCGAGACCCCGGCGTTGCCGACCTTGCCGTAGATGTCGGGCCGCTCGTCGGGGTCGAAGCCGTACAGCGTCACCGAGTCGAAGGCGGTCGACAGGCGCTTGGCCTCGGCGTGGCGCGACAGGTACTTGAAGCGGCGGTTGGTGCGGAAAGGATCGCCCTCGCCGGCGAACATCCGCGACGGGTCCTCGCCCTCGCGCTTGAAGGCGAACACCCCGGCGGTGTAGGGAAAGCTGCCCGGCAGGTTCTCGAGGAGCAGGAAGCGCAGCCGCTCGCCGTCGTCCTCGTAGGGGGGCAGCGCGACCTTGGGGATCGAGGTCCCCGACAGGGTGCGGTGGCGCAGCGCGGTGCGCACCTCGCGGTCGCGGATCCGCACCACGTACTCCTCGCCCGAGTAGCTCTGCGCGACCTTCGGCCAGATCTCGAGGAGCTTGCGGGCCCGCGGGTCGAGCGAGCGCTCGCGCTCGCCGAGCGCCGCCTCGATCGCGTCCGGCCGCTCGCCGCGCTCGGCGAGCATGCGCCGCGCCGCGCGCAGCTGCTGGCACTCGCGGGCCAGGCGCACCTGCTCGGCGGCCTCGCGGTGGTAGGCGCGCACGGTCTCGGCGATCTCGGCGAGATAGCGGACCCGCTCGGCCGGCACCACCGGGTGCGGGCGGGTCGAGACCTTGCCGGGGACCGGCGCCAGGCGCCCCTCGGGCCACTCGATCAGCCCCTTGGCGCGCAGCGCCGCGACCATCCCCTGGTAGAGCGCGGTCACCCCGTCGTCGTTGAAGCGCGCGGCGATGGTGCCGTAGACCGGCATCGCCTCGGGCGGCTCGGCGAAGGCCTCGCGGTTGCGCTGGACCTGCTTGCGCACGTCGCGCAGCGCGTCCTCGGCCCCCTTGCGGTCGCACTTGTTGATCGCCACCAGCTCGGCGTAGTCGAGCATGTCGATCTTCTCGAGCTGGCTGGCGGCGCCGAACTCCGGGGTCATCACGTAGACGGGCAGGTCGACCAGCGGGACGATGCCGGCATCACCCTGGCCGATCCCCGAGGTCTCGACGATCACCAGGTCGAAGCCGGCCAGGCGGGCGAGCGCCAGGATGTCGGCGATCTCGCGCGGTACCTCGCTGCCCGAGGCGCGGGTCGCCAGCGAGCGCACGTAGATGCCCGGGTGGGCGTTGGCGTTCATGCGGATCCGGTCGCCGAGCAGCGCCCCGCCGGTGCGCCGGCGGGTCGGATCGACGGCCAGCACCGCGACCCGCAGCCGCTCGGCCTGGTCCTGGCGGATGCGGCGCAGCAGCTCGTCGGTCAGCGACGACTTGCCGGCCCCGCCGGTGCCGGTGATCCCGACCACCGGGGCGCCGCGCTCGGCGGCCAGGCGCGCGCGCAGCCCGGCGAGCTCCCGCTCGGGCATCGCCCCTTCGGCGATCGCGCTGATCGCGCGGGCCAGCGCCGCCCGGTCGCCGCCGAGCGCCGCCTGGCAGTCCCCGGCCGGGTCGCGCTGGCGCTCGCGCGGGCAGCGCTCGAGCATGTCGTCGATCATCCCGCGCAGCCCGAGCTGCTGGCCGTCGGCCGGCGAGTAGATGCGCGCCACCCCGTAGTCCTGCAGCTCGCGGATCTCCTCGGGCACGATCACCCCGCCGCCGCCGCCGAAGACCCGCACGTGGCCGGCCCCGCGCTCGCGCAGCATGTCGACCATGTAGCGGAAGTACTCGAGGTGCCCGCCCTGGTAGGAGCTCACCGCGACCGCGTCGGCGTCCTCCTCGATGGCGGCGCAGACCACCTCCTCGACCGAGCGGTTGTGACCGAGGTGGACGACCTCGGCCCCGGCGCCCTGCAGGATCCGGCGCATGATGTTGATCGAGGCGTCGTGGCCGTCGAACAGGCTGGTCGCGGTCACGAAGCGCAGCCGCCGCGCCCTGGCGGCCTCCCCCGACGGGTGGATGCGGGCAATCGCGGAACCGGCCATCGCTCCCCTCCTCACAGAAGAAATCCGCCGTGCGCCCGGGCGCGGGGCGCCGGTAACGTTACCGGACGCCCCGCGGAGCGTCGAGTTCGCGCCCTCCCGCGCTCCCGGCCCGGGCCTCCCATGATGCCTTTACGTTTACGTAAAAGGAAGCTAGGCTCGCGCCGAGAATGGATATCCGGAATTCGGGCATGGCCGAGAAGCGGGAGTACACCATCGGCGACCTGGCGCGCGAGTTCAACGTGACCACCCGCGCGATCCGCTTCTACGAGGACGAGGGCCTGCTCGCGCCGCGCCGCGAGGGCCAGAGCCGCGTCTACAGCGCCCGCGACCGGGTCCACCTGAAGATGATCCTGCGCGGCAAGCGGCTCGGCTTCAGCCTCCGCGAGACCCGCGAGATCCTCGCCCTGTACGACGCCCCGAACGGCGAGATCAGCCAGCTTCGCTACTTCCTCGAGAAGATCCGCGAGCACCGCCGCGAGTTGCAGCGCCAGCGCGAGGACATCGACCAGGTGCTCGCCGAGATGGACTCGCTGGAGGCGCAGTGCGCGCGCATCCTCGCCGAGAAGGCCGCGAAGGGAGCGGCGTGAACGGGCCGGCGCCGGCCACTCCCCACACGCGGGGCGGCGGGCATGGTGGCGGCGCTGCGCGGCGCGGCGCCCCGCTTCGCCTCTCCGGGAGCCGCCGGCTGCCGCCCACCACCGAGGGAGCTGCCCAGCGATGATCGCCACCCCCCTGCCTGCCTTCGACTTCGGGCTCGGCGAGACCGCCGAGATGCTGCGCGACTCGGTGGCGCGCTTCGCCGCCGAGGAGATCGCCCCGCGCGCGGCGGCCATCGATCGGGCCAACGAGTTCCCCGCCGACCTGTGGGGCAAGATGGGGGCGCTCGGGATCCTCGGCATCACCGTCGAGGAGGAGTACGGCGGGGCCGCTATGGGCTACCTCGAGCACGTGGTGGCGATGGAGGAGGTCAGCCGCGCCTCGGCCTCGGTGGGGCTGTCCTACGGCGCCCACTCGAACCTCTGCGTCAACCAGATCCGCAGGAACGGCAACGACGAGCAGCGCCGCCGCTACCTGCCCCGCCTGATCAGCGGCGAGCACGTCGGCGCCCTGGCGATGAGCGAGCCGGGGGCCGGCTCGGATGTCGTCGGGATGCGCCTCAAGGCCGAGCGGCGCGGCGATCGCTTCGTGCTCAACGGCAGCAAGATGTGGATCACCAACGGTCCCGATGCCGACGTGCTGGTGGTCTACGCCAAGACCGACCCCGAGGCCGGGGCCCACGGGATCACCGCCTTCCTGGTCGAGCGCGGCTTTCCCGGCTTCGCCACCGCCCAGAAGCTCGACAAGCTCGGGATGCGCGGCTCGAACACCTGCGAGCTGGTCTTCGAGGACTGCGAGGTACCCGCCGAGAACGTGCTCGGCGAGCTCAACGGCGGGGTCCGGGTGCTGATGAGCGGGCTCGACTACGAGCGTGCGGTGCTCGCCGGCGGGCCGCTCGGGATCATGCAGGCGTGCCTGGACGTGGTCCTGCCCTACGTCCACGAGCGGCGCCAGTTCGGCACCCCGATCGGCGAGTTCCAGCTCATCCAGGGCAAGCTCGCCGACATGTACACGACCCTCAACGCCTGCCGCGCCTACGTCTACGCGGTGGCGCGGGCCTGCGACCGCGGCCAGACCACCCGCAAGGACGCCGCCGGGGCGATCCTCTACGCGGCCGAGCGCGCCACCTGGATGGCCCTCGAGGCGATCCAGTGCCTGGGCGGCAACGGCTACATCAACGACTACCCGACCGGGCGGCTGCTGCGCGACGCCAAGCTCTACGAGATCGGCGCCGGGACCTCCGAGATCCGGCGCATGCTGATCGGGCGCGAGCTGTTCCGCGAGACCGCCTGAGGGCCGGGGCGGGTTGCAAGCCCGCCCCGACCACGTCGTGCGATAATTGCGCCAGCCGCGCTCGCCGCCCTGACGGCGCGCGAGCTCTCCCCCAGATCTCCGAGGAACCCGTGACATGAACGCACCCGATCCGGTCTGCATCGTCGGCGCCGCCCGTACCCCGATGGGCGGCTTCCAGGGCGAGCTCGCCGCGCTCGCCGCCCCCGAGCTCGGCGCGGCGGCGATCCGCGCCGCGCTCGAGCGCGCCGGGGTCGCGAGCGAGGACGTCGAGGAGGTGATCGTCGGCTGCGTGCTGCCGGCCGGCCAGGGCCAGGCCCCGGCCCGCCAGGCCGCGCTCGGGGCCGGCCTGCCGCTGGCGGCCGGCTGCACCACGGTCAACAAGATGTGCGGCTCGGGGATGAAGGCGGCCATGCTCGCCCACGACCTGCTGCTCGCCGGCAGCGCCTCGGTGATGGTCGCCGGCGGCATCGAGAGCATGAGCAACGCCCCCTACCTGCTCGACAAGGCCCGCTCCGGCTACCGGATGGGCCACGGGCGGGTCCTCGATCACATGTTCCACGACGGCCTCGAGGACCCGTTCGGCAAGGGCGGGCTGATGGGCTGCTTCGCCGAGGACTGCGCCGAGCACTACCAGTTCACCCGCGAGGCCCAGGACGAGTTCGCGATCGCCTCGCTCGAGCGGGCCCGTGCCGCCATCGAGGACGGCACCTTCGCCGCCGAGGTGGTCCCGGTCACGGTTCGCGAGCGGCGTGGCGAGCGCGAGGTGAGCCGCGACGAGCAGCCCCTCAAGGCCGACCCGGCGCGCATCCCGCGCCTCAAGCCGGCCTTCCGCGAGGGCGGCACGGTGACCGCGGCCAACTCGAGCTCGATCTCGGACGGGGGCGCGGCGCTGGTCATGATGCGCGAGCGCGAGGCCGAGCGGCGGGGGCTCGCGCCGCGGGCCCTGATCCGCGGCCACGCCACCCACGCCCAGGACCCGGCCTGGTTCACCACCGCCCCGATCGGGGCGATCCGCAAGGTCCTCGAGCGGGTCGGGTGGAGCGCCGGCGAGGTCGACCTGTTCGAGATCAACGAGGCCTTCGCGGTGGTCACCATGGCCGCGATGCGCGACCTCGACCTGCCCCACGACAAGGTCAACGTCCACGGCGGGGCCTGCGCGCTCGGCCATCCGGTCGGCTGCTCGGGGGCGCGGATCCTGGTCACCCTGCTCGCCGCGCTCGAGAAGTACGACCTGACCCGCGGGGTCGCGGCGCTGTGCATCGGCGGCGGCGAGGCGACCGCGATGGCCGTCGAGCGGAGCCGCTGAGGGGCGCGGCGATGGGCACCCCGATCGAGTTCTACTTCGACCTCGCCTCGCCGTACGGCTACCTCGCCAGCACCCAGATCGAGGCGATCGGCGAGCGCCACGCCCGCGCGGTGCGCTGGCGCCCCTATCTCATGGGCGCGGCGATGAAGCTCACCGGCAGCCGGCCGCTCACCGAGCGGGCGATGATCGACGGCTACGCGCGCCACGACATGGCCCGCAGCGCACGCCTGCTCGGGGTGCCGTTCGCGCTGCCCGAGCCCTTCCCGGTGGCCACGGTGGCCGCCTGCCGGGCCTGCTACTGGGCCGAGGAGCGGCTCGGCGAGCCGGCCGCCAAGGGGCTGGCTCAGGCCCTCTACGCGGCCTACTTCGCCGCCGGGCGCAACATCGGCGAGCCGGCCGTGGTGCTCGAGGTCGGCGCCGAGACCGGCCTCGAGCGTGGCGCGCTCGCCGCCGGGCTCCAGGACCCGGCGGTCAAGGCGCGCCTGCGCGCCGAGACCGAGGCTGCCATCGAGCGCGGCATCTTCGGCTCGCCGTTCGTGATCGTCGACGGCGAGCCGTTCTGGGGCCACGACCGCCTCGCCCAGGTCGAGCGCTGGCTCGAGAGCGGCGGCTGGTGAGGGC
>CAZRGU010000109.1:0-10967 GCA_964599705.1 uncultured Ectothiorhodospiraceae bacterium
CGCGCCCGTCGAGTTCGAAGGCCGGCAGCAGGCAGGCGCAGACCGGCTCGCCGTCTACCAGGATGGTGCAGGCCCCGCACTCGCCCTCGCCGCAGGCGAGCTTGGCGCCGGTCATTCCCAAGCGCTCGCGCAGCACGGCGAGCGCCGAGGCGGCCAGTGGCACGGCGAGGCGGGCCGGGTGTCCGTTGAGCTCGAAGGCGATCTCAGTCACGGGCGGCATCGGCGAGCGCTCCCTGCAGGTAGACGCGGGCCAGGTGGCGGCGGTACCAGGCGCTGGCGCGGTGATCGTCGATCGGGGCGATCTCGGCATCGAGCGCGGCGAGGGCCCGTTCGATGACGGCCGGCTCGGGGGCGCGCCCCTCGAGGGCCTGCTCGCTCGCCCGGCAGCGAAGCGGGGTCGGGGCCACCGCGCCGGCGGCGACCCGCACGTCTCGCAACACCCCGTCCTCGACCCGCCACGCGCAGGCGAGCGCCACCCGCGCGATCTCGAGGGCCGGGCGCGGGCCGCTCTTGGCGAACACCGCCCGGGTCCCCGCGGCGGTGGGCTCGAGCTCGACGGCGGTGACGAGCTCGCCGGGCTCGCGCCGGGTGCGCCCCGGGGCGAGGAAGAACCCGTCGAGGGGCACTCGCCGGGTGCGCAGCGCGCCGTCGGCCCAGCGGGCCAGCTCGAGCTCGGCGCCGCAGGCGAGCAGGGCGACGGCGAGGTCTGCGGCCGGCGAGGCGTTGGCGAGGTTGCCGCCGAGCGTGGCGACGTTGCGGATCGGGGGGCTGGCGAAGCGTGCTGCGGCCGCGGCGAGCAAGGGCGCCTGCTCGCCGATGAGCGCGCTCTCGAGCAGTGCGGCGACCGTGACCGCGGCGCCGATCCGCACCCGCCCGGCGCGCTCCTCGATGCCGGCGAGCTCGGCGAGCCGTGCGATGGCGACCAGCCGCCGCCCGGCGAGGCGCGCGGCGGCGTCGCCGACCCACAGATCGGTGCCGCCGGCGACCACCGTGGCATCGCCGGCGGCGAGGGCGCGCACGGCCTCGGCGAGCGAGCCCGGGCGGGCGAGCCCGGCCGGGGCGCCGGGGCGCGCTGCGGGCCCGGGGGCGGCCATCAGAAGCGCACCGGGTCGCGGTGGCGGCCGAACACCGCGACCAGCTCGGCGGTGATCTCGCCGACCGTGGCGTAGGCCTTGACCGCCTCGACGATCGCCGCCATGGTGTTCTCGCCCGCGCGGGCCGCGCGGGCGACCTCGGCTAAGGCCGCGCGCACCGCGCGGGCGTCGCGCCTGGCCTTGACCTCGGCGAGGCGCCGGCGCTGGCGCTCGGCGTCGCGCTCCTCGTAGCGGTGCAGCTCCACCTCGGGCTCCTCCTGCTCGACGCGGTAGCAGTTGACCCCGACCTTGCGCAGCTCGCCGGCCTCGAGCCGGCGCTGGCGCTGGTAGGCCTGGCGCGAGACGTGGGCCTGGATCTCGCCGCTGGCGATCAGGGGCACGATCCCGCCGCGTGCCTCGACCTCGGCCATGATCCGGCGGATCTCGGCCTCCATCTGGTTGGTCAGGGTCTCGACGTAGTAGGAGCCTGCCAGCGGGTCGACGGTGTCGGTGAGTCCCATCTCCTCGATGAGGATCTGCATGGTGCGAAGCGAGACCCGCTGGGCCTTCTCCGAGGGGATGGTGTAGGCCTCGTCGTAGCAGCAAAGCGCCACGGTCTGGGCACCGGAAAGAGCGCTGATCAGCGCGTAGTAGGCGCCGCGGGCGATGTTGTTCTCGGGCTGCTCGATGGTCAGCCCGGAGCCGCCGCCGCCGGCGATCATGCGCAGCCACATCGAGCGCGGGTTCTCGGCGCGGTACTCGTTCTTGAGGATCCGCGCCCACAGCCTGCGCCCGGCGCGGAACTTGCAAATCTGCTCGAAGAACTCGCCGAAGATGTTGAAGTTGAACGACAGCCGGTAGGCGAACTCGTCGATCGCCAGGCCGCGGGCGAGGACCGCGTCGATGTAGGCGCGCGCGATGGCGAAGGCGTAGGCCATCTCCTCGGCCGGGGTGCAGCCGGACTCGCGGATGTGGTAGCCGCACACCGAGACCGGGCTGTAGAGCGGGGCGTGGCGCGCGCAGTACTCGATGGTGTCGGCGACCAGGCGCACCGAGGGCTCGACCGGGAAGATCCAGGTGCCGCGCCCGACGAACTCCTTGAGGATGTCGTTCTGGGCGGTGCCGCGCAGGCGCCTGAGATCGAAGCCGCGCTTCTCGGCCATCGCCAGGTACATGGCGATGAGGATCGCGGCCGTTCCGTTGACGGTCAGCGACACGGTGACCCGCTCGATGTCGATGCCCTCGAAGGCCCGCTCGAGATCGGCCAGGGTGTCGATGGCCATCCCGACCCGGCCGACCTCGCCGAGCGCCATCGGGTCGTCGCTGTCGTAGCCGCACTGGGTGGGCAGGTCGAAGGCGACGTTCAAGCCGGTGTTGCCGGTCTCGATGAGGTACTTGAAGCGCGCGTTGGTGTCCTCGGCGTTGGCGAACCCGGTGTACTGGCGCATCGTCCAGGGGCGCTTGCGGTACATCAGCGGGTGGATGCCGCGGGTGAACGGGTACTCGCCCGGGGCGCCGATGCCGTCGGGCACCCCGGGCTCGGTGATCCGGGTGGCCTCGACGTCCGCGGCGCTGTAGACGGGCTTGATCTCGATGCCCGACTCGTTGAAGCGCGGCGGGACCTCGCGATCAGGTGGCGCGCTCATGGGCGTTCTCCCGGATGAACTCGACGATCTCGGCGAGGCGCGTGCCGGTCGGGAAGACCGCGTCGACCCCGAGGGCGCGCAGCGGCTCGTGGTCGGCGCGCGGGATGTTGCCGCCGACCACCCACAGCCGCCCGGCGAGCCCCTCGGCGGCGAGCAGCTCGCGGATGCGCTGGCAGATCGGCAGGTGGGCCCCGGAGAGGATCGAGAGCGAGACGACGTCGACGTCCTCGTCGCGCGCCGCGGCCACGATCTGCTCGGGGCTCTGGCGCAGCCCGGTGTAGATGACCTCGAAGCCGGCATCGAGCAGCGCCCGGGCGACCACCTTGGCGCCGACGTCGTGCCCGTCGAGGCCGGGCTTGCCGATCAGCACGCGGATCGGGCGCTCGCTCACGGGGCACCCTCGGCCGGCGCGGTGACCGCGGCGACCAGCTCCTCGCGCCCACGCTGGTAGATGGCGAACGAGCCGAAGCGGTCACAGAGGCAGTCGTAGGAGGCCGAGACCAGGATCGAGGTGTTGTCCTGCTCGATCACGGCCGGCCCCGCGATGCGGTGCCCGAAGCGGGTCGCGTGGCCGTCGTAGACCGGCACCCGGGTCGGCTCACCGCTCTCCGGCTCGACGATCTCGCGCTCGCCCTTCAGCGCCGCGCCGGGGTCGGGGCCGGCGTACTCGTCCTCGGGGTGGGCGGGCTTGGCGGTGCGCCCGATCGCCTGGACGCGCAGGTTGATGACCTCGACGGCGGCGCCGAGCTCTTCGAGCGAGTAGCCGTAGAGGCGGTTGTGCTCGGCGTGGAAGAGGCGCTCGATGGCCGCCGCGTCGCCGCGCGCGATGGCCTCGCGCGGCACCGCGAAGGTGACCTCGTGGTACTGCCGGGTGTAGCGGCAGTCGAGCTCGACGCGGTAGGCGCGCCGTGCCTCCTCGATTCCCTCGGCCTCGAGCAGGGCGGCGCCCTCGCCGATCATCTCCTCGACGAGCGCCGCGATCGCGGCCCAGTCGGCCTCGCCGAGGCGGGCCACGTGGCTGCGCACGAAGTCGTGCTTGAGGTCGCTGGCGAGCATTCCGGCGGCGCAGAAGATCGAGGACTCGCGCGGGACGAGCAGCAGCGGGATCTCGAGCTCGCGCCCGATCATGCAGGCGTGGTTGGGCCCGGCGCCGCCAGCGACCACCATCGGGAACTCGCGCGGGTCGAGGCCGCGCCGAACCGTGGTCTCGCGCACCCCCTCGGCCATGTTGTGGTTGATGACCCGGTACATGCCGAGCGCGGCCTCCTCGAGGGCGAGCCCGAGCGGGGCGGCGATGGCCCGCTCGATGGCGCGGCGCGCCGCGCCGGCATCGAGGCGGATCCGCCCGCCGGCGAAGTAGTCGGGGTCGAGCAGCCCGAGGACCAGGTCGGCGTCGGTGCAGGTCGGCGCCTCGCCGCCGCGAGCGTAGCACACCGGCCCCGGGTCGGCCCCGGCGCTGGCCGGCCCCATGCGCAGCAGCCCGCCCTCGTCGATCCAGCCGATCGAGCCGCCGCCGGCCCCGATGGTGACGATGTCGAGCATCGGCAGCGCGATCCGGTAGCGGTTGATCTCGCCCTCGGTGACGGTGGCCGGCTCGCCGTCGATCACCATCGCCGCATCGAAGCTGGTCCCGCCCATGTCGACGGTGAGGCAGCTCTCGCGGCCGTGGGCGCGCGCGTAGCCGATCCCGGCCACCGGGCCGGCCGCAGGCCCCGAGAGCAGGGTCAGCGCGGCCCGCGCGCGGGCCGTGGCGGGCAGCACCACGCCGCCGTTCGACTGCATGATCAGCAGCGTGCCGCGAAAGCCGAGCGCGGCCAGGCGCGCGGTGAGGCTGTCGAGGTAGCGGCTCAGCGCCGGCCCGTTGTAGGCGTTGAGCACCGTGGTGCTGACCCGGTTGTAGAAGCGGATCGAGGGCAGCAGCTCGCTCGAGACGGTGAGGTAGGCGCCGGGCAGCTCGCGGGCGACGAGCTCGGCGGCGGCCCGCTCGTGGGCGGGGCTGGCGAACGAGTTCATGAAGCACACCGCGACGGCCTCGACGCCGTGGCCGCGGAAGTAGGCGATCGCCTCGCGCACCTCCTCGAGGTCGAGCGCCTCGAGCTCGCGCCCGGCCCGGTCGAGGCGCCCGCCGATGCCGCGGCGCAGGTGGCGCGGGACCAGCGGGGCGACGTTGGTGTAGCGGTTGTCGTACTGGCGCTCGCGGATCCCGCGGCGCATCTCGAGGGCGTCGCGCACCCCGGCGGTGGTCAGCAGCCCGGTCACCGCGCCGCTCCCGGTCAGGGTGGCGTTGGTGGTCACGGTGGTGCCGTGGACGATGGTGTCGATGGACGCGGCGAAGGCCTCGAGGCCCATGCCGGCCGCCGCGGCGATCTCGCCGAGCCCCTCGATCAGCCCGATCGCCGGGTCCTCGGGGGTCGACAGGGTCTTGAAGATCTCGGGCTCGCCCGCCTCGCCCACCACCAGGAAGTCGGTGAAGGTGCCGCCGACGTCGATGCCGATGCGAACGCTCATCGCCTCCCTCCGCGGCACCGGCCGGGCGCGCCGCTCACAGCGACCTCGCGATGATCTGCTTGAGGATCTCGCTGGTGCCGCCGCCGATCAGGGTGAAGCGCACGTCGCGCAGGTAGCGCTGCACCGGGTAGTCCATGGCGTAGCCGTAGGAGGCGAGCACCCGCGCGGCCTTGTCGCAGATCGCGACCGCCGCCTCGCTGGCAAACAGCTTGGCCATCGCCGCGGCGCGGGCCCGCTCGCCGCCGGCGGCGGGCAGGGCGGCGGCGTGGTAGGTGAGCAGCCGCGCGGCCTCCAGCTCGGTGGCCATCTCGGCGAGCTTGTGCTGGATGGCCTGGAAGCGGTTGATCGGGCGCCCGAACTGGCGCCGCTCGGCGCCGTAGGCGAGCGCCGCGGCGAGCGCCGCGCGGGCCACCCCGATCGCCAGCGCCGCGGTGACGATGCGGATCTCGGCGAGGATCGCGCGCAGCTGCGCCTCGCCGTCGCCCTCCTCGGCGCTCAGCCGGTGCGAGTCGGGCACCCGGCACTCCTCGAGGGCGAGCTCCGAGGTGGGCAGCGCCCAGACCCCCATCTTGGCGATCTCGCGGCCGATGGTGAGCCCCGCGAAGTCGCGCTCGACCAGGAAGATGGTCAGCCCCCCGTCCTCGCCGGTGCGGGCGAACACGGTGAAGAAGTCGGCCACCGGGGCGGCGGTGACCCAGGTCTTGCGCCCGCTGAGCAGGTAGCCGCCCTCGACCTTGCGCGCGCGGGTGGCGATCGCGCCGAGATCGCTTCCGGCGTCGGGCTCGGTCATGCACAGCGCCCCGATCCGCTCGCCGCGCAGCGCCGGGGCGAGGAGCCGCTCGTGGAGCTCCGGGCCGCCCAGCGCGTGCAGGAAGTGAGTCCCCATCAGCGCCTGCATGGCCGCGCAGGCGGCCACCGACAGCGAGCCGCGGGCGATCTCTTCGAGCGCGATGCAAAGCGCGGTGGCGTCCATCCCCGAGCCGCCGTCGGCCTGCGGGTAGCGCAGCCCGAAGAGCCCCAGCGCGCCGAGCTCGCCGATCAGGGCGCGCGGGTACTGGTGGGCGAGGTCGAGCGCCTCGGCCTGGGGGGCGACGCGCTGGTCGGAGAATCGCGCGAAGGTCTCGCGGACCAGGCGGTGCTCCTCGCCGGGCCCGCCGGCCGCGGCGCTCGCCGGGCCGCTCGCCGCGCTCACCGCGCCCGCCTCACGCCCCGTCACCGGGCTCGAAGCCGTAGATCTCGCGTGCGGCCTGCGCCGAGATCACGCCGTTCAGCACCTCGCGCTCGAGCACCTCGCGGTCGCGCTCGCGCGGATCCCCGTAGCCGCCGCCGCCGCCGGCGACCTGGCGGTAGCGGGTCCCGCGCGGCACCCCGGTGATGAGGTCCTTGTTCCGCGGCACCACCTCGCGCCCGTCCGGGTAGGTCAGGGTGATCGAGTTGAGGGTGCCGTCGTGGCCGCCGAACAGCCCGAAGGCCGGCTCGAAGTCGCCGTCCCCGAAGGTCACCACCTGGGTGTCCTCGGAGCCGATCACGAACTCGGTGACCACCCCGAGCCCGCCGCGCCAGCGCCCGGCGCCGGCCGAGTCGGTGAGGTACTCGTGGCGCACCAGGCGGTGCGGGGTCATCTGCTCGAACATCTCGTAGTCCTGGTCGAGCACCCCGCCGGAGGCGTCGATCATGCCGATGTGGTCGTAGCCGTCGGTGCCGCGCATCGCCCCCGAGCCGCCCTTGAGGCCCATGAAGCCGATGTCGACGTAGGGCTCGCCCTTCTCGGGGTCGGTGCCGGTAGTGAGCGAGCAGAGCAGGTTGTTCCAGCCGGCGGTGACCCGCTCCGGGATCACCGGGGCGAGCGCGCGGATGATGGCGTCGGCGTTCGGCGGGCAGAGGTGGTTGCCGAAGGTGGTCGCCTTGGGGTAGCTGGCGTTGAGGATCGTGCCCTCGGGGATGACGATCTCGATCGGCGCGACCATCCCCTCGTTGTGGGGGATGTCGGGGTTGACCATCTGCAGGAAGGTGAGGATGGTCGCCGAGGCGCTCGAGGTGAAGGTGCCGTTGACGAAGCCGTCGGTCTGCGCGTCGGTGGCCGAGTAGTCGAAGCGGATCCGCGGCCCGGCGACGGTGATCTCGACGCGGATGGTGAACTCGCTGCCCGGGTGGTGGCCGTCGAAGTAGACCCGCCCCTCGCCGCGGTAGACCCCGTCGGGGATCTGGGCGATCTCGGCCTCCATCATCCGCCGCGAGGCCTCGAAGAGCGCCGCCTTGTGGGCCTCGAAGCTCGCCAGCCCGTACTTCTCGACGAGCCGGCGCAGGCGCCGCTCGCCGACCGTGCACGCCCCCATCTGGGCGCGCAGGTCGTGCTCGACGATCTCGAGACGGATGTTGGCGAAGATCAAGTTCCAGACGTCGCGGCGCAGCACCCCGCGCTCGTAGACCTTGACCGGGGGGATGCGCAGCGCCTCCTGCCAGACCTCGGTGGCGTTGGGGTTGTAGCCGCCGCGCACCGCCCCGCCGATGTCGGCCTGGTGGCCCTTGACCGCCACCCAGCCGACCCGGGTGCCGTCGACGAAGACCGGCTTGAAGACCGCCACGTCGTTGTTCTGGTTGCCGAGCGAGAAGACGTCGTTGTGGAAGATGACGTCGCCCTCGTGGAGGTCGTCGCCGTAGTACTCGACCAGGTACTTGCAGACCGGAGCGAGCGAGAAGGCCAGGATCGGCAGGTTCTCGGTCTGCTCGAGCATGTTGCCCTCGGCGTCGTAGAGCCCGGTGACGAAGTCCTTGGCCTCGCAGAGGATCGGCGAGCGGGTGGTCATCTGCACCGCCAGGCTCATCTCGTCGGTGATCGACTTGAAGGTGCGGGCATAGACCGACACCAGGATCGGGTCGACCTCGCTCATCGGCTTCCTCCCTCGGGGCTGGGCGGCGCCGCGGCGCCGGCGGCCTGCGCGCGCAGCGCGTCCTTCTGAATCTTACCCATGGCGTTGCGCGGCAGGAAGTCCACGAAGCGGACCTCGCGGGGGTGCTTGTAGCGGGCGATGCGCCCCTCGAACAGGGCGCGCACCGCGGCCTCGTCGATCGCGGCGCCCGCGGCGCGCACCGCGAAGACCACCGGCACCTCGCCCCAGCGCGCATCGGGGCGCCCGACCACCGCGGCCTCGGCGAGCAGCGCGCACTCGGCCAGCACGTTCTCGAGCTCGGCCGGGTAGATGTTCTCGCCGCCGCTGATGATCACGTCCTTCTTGCGGTCGTCGATGTAGAGGTAGCCCTCGGGGTCGAGGTGGCCGATGTCGCCGCTGTGGAACCAGCCCCCGGCGAGCGCCGCGGCGCTCGCCGGCGGGTCGCGCCAGTAGCCGCTCATCAGCGCCGGGCCGCGCACCAGCACCTCGCCGGGCTCGCCCGCGGCGACCTCGCGCCCGGCCGCGTCGACGACCCGGATCGCGCAGTGGGTGGCGGCGCGCCCCGCCGAACCGGCCTTGCGGCGCGCGTCGTGGGCCATCAGGTAGGTGGCGATCGGGGCAGTCTCGGTCGAGCCGTAGACCTGGATGAGCGGGATGCCGCGCGCGTGCACGGCATCGATCAAGGCCCGCGGCACCAGGGTCGAGCCGGTGGTGATCATCCTCAGCGAGCCGAGATCGGCCGCCGCCCAGCGCGGCGAGGCGAGCAGCGCCGCGATCTGGGCCGGGACCAGCACGGTCAGGGTGATCGCCTCGCCGGCGAGCGTCTCGAGGGTCGCCTCGGGGTCGAAACGGGGGTGGACGGTGACCGTGGCCCCGGCGTGCAGCGCCGGCAGGGTCTGGATGTTGAGCCCGCCGACGTGGAACATCGGCAGGGTGGTGAGCACCCGGTCGGCGCTGGTGAGATCGTGCATGTGGGCGCTGTTCACGGCGTTCAACAGCAACGCCCGCTGGCCGAGCACCACCCCCTTGGGCTGCCCGGTGGTCCCCGAGGTGTAGCAGATGAGCACCGGGGCGTCGTCGTCGGGCTCCTCGCCCCCCGCGAGCGGCGCGACCCCGGCGGCGAGCTCGGCGAGCGATGCCCAGCCCGGCGGGGCGGCCCCGAGGGCCACCGGGCGCAGCCCCTCGAGGGCCGGACCGAGGGCCTCGGCGGTCTCCAGGTGCTCGCCGTCGACCACCAGCGCCGCGGCCCCGGCGTGCTCGAGGATGGCGCGGATCTCGGGGGCGGCGAGGCGCCAGTTGACCGGCACCAGGATCAGCCCGGTGCGCGCGCAGGCGAAGAGCAGGGCGAGCAGCTCGGGGCAGTTCAGCCCGAGGTAGGCGACCCGCTCGCCGGGGGCGAGCCCCAGCGGGCCGCCGAGCACCGCCGCGTAGCGGGCGATGCGCTCGGCGAGCGCGCGGTAGCTGAGCGCCTCGCCGGCGAAGCGGATCGCGGGCTTGTCCGGCGTGAAGCCGGCGCGCCGCTCGATCCAGTCGGCGAGGCTCACCGCGCTCAGCTGCGTTGCGCCGCGACCGCCATCCCCACCTGCCCGCCGCGCCCGCTCAGCCGTCCCCGACCTCGACGACCACCGCCATCGCGGTGTCGCCGGCCGCGCAGCCGGTGAACAGCCCGCGCCCGCCGCCGCGCACCGCCAGCTCCTCGATCAGCTCGACGATCGAGCGCAGCCCGGTCGGCCCCTGGGGGTGGCCCCAGAGCAGCGAGCAGCCGTAGTTGTTGATCGAGGCGACGTCGCGGCCGGTCTCGCGGGCGAAGACGATGTCGTTGACCGCGAACGGGTTGTGGGTCTTGACCGCGTCGATCTCGGCGAGCTCGAGGCCGGCCATGGCGAGCGCGGCGCGCGCCGCCGGGACCGGGGCCATCGGCATGTGGGCGAGCTCGACGCGGGCCAGGCCGAAGCCGAGCAGCCGCACGGCGACCGCCGGGTCGGCGCTCAGCTCGCGGGCCCGCTCCGGGGTGGCGACGATCAGCGCGGTGTTGCCGTCGGCCGGGTGGGTCTGCCCGCCCGGGGTCACGGTGCCCTCGGGGAGCACCGGGCGCAGCCGGGCGAGCCCCTCCTCGCTCGAGAGGATCACCCCCTCGTCGCCGTCGAGCGTGCCGGCCACCTTGTTGAAGCGCGCCGCGGGGACCTCGAAGGGCAGGGTCATGAAGCGGCGCAGGAAGGCGCCGTCCTCGGCGATCGCCTGGCGGTACTGCTCGCCGCGGCGCAGCACCACCTCGTGCTGCTCGGCGGTCGAGATCTGGTAGCGGGCGGCGACCTTCTCGGCGGTGGCGAGCATCGAGTGGCCGCCGGCCGGGTCGCAGGAGAAGTTGTCGAGCACCCAGTTCTCGTGGGCGCCGGTGCCGCCCGGGGCGCCCGGATCCGGGTAGTAGAGGTGCGGCCCGTTGGAGGTCCGGTCGCAGGTCACCACCAGCGCGCAGCTCGCCATCCCGGTCTCGATCTCCTCGGCCGCGGTGGCCAGGCAGCGCACGCTGGTCGCGCAGGCCTGGGCGATGGTCGGCCCGCCGACCCGGTCGGCGCCGATCATCCCCATCAGCCAGGGCAGCCCGTAGAAGGAGTGCTGCTGGGGCACCGTGGTGCCGAGCACCCCGAGGTCGAAGCAGGCCGGGTCGATGCCGCGCCGGGCGAGTTCCTTGCTCGCCACGTCGGCCGCGAAGCGCACGCTGTGCAGGCGCGCGAAGCTGCCCTGCCAGCGCGCGTACGGTGTCGACCAGTAGCCGCCGTAGGGGATCTGTCCCTTGAATGCCATCTATGGACCTCCACTGAACCTCGTAGGGCGGGCTCCGCCCGCCG
>CAZRGU010000110.1:0-5400 GCA_964599705.1 uncultured Ectothiorhodospiraceae bacterium
ATCGAGCGCGGGATGCCACTTGGCCCATGCTCGGCGAAGGTCTGTGAAACAGCCGCGGGCGGGCCTGGCTACTCGGGCACTGCCACCCGCACGGTGTCGCGATCGAGCTGCTCGCTCATGTCCTGGAGGCGATCGATCACCTGCTCGCTGAGCACCACGCCGCGCCTGAGCAGCAGCCGCCCGTCCTTGCGCAGCAGGTCCTCCTCGAGGCGCATCCCGGGCAGCAGGCCCCAGGTGCGGGCGGCCACCACCCGCTCGCCGCCGGTGAGCGCGGCGGTCAGGGCCTGCCCGGGGTGCTCGGCCACGGCCCGCGGCGGCTCGGCGAGCGCCGAGTCGATCTCGGCCTCGAGCTGCGCGGCGTTCACCGGCTTGGACAGGAAGCCGTTGACATCGAGCTCGAAGACGTCGGCGATCACCTCGTGCTCGGTGCGCGCGGTGAGCACCACGATCGGGGTGTGGGGCGGAGAGCGGGTCTCGCCGGCGCGCAGCGCCCGGATCAGGTTGCGGCCGTCACCGTCGCCGAGCGCGAGGTCGGTGATGAACAGGTCGAAGCGCTGGCTGGCGAGCATCGCGCGGGCCTCGGCGCAGTCCGTCGCACTGACCACCTCCTCGAAGCCGAGCTCGGCGGTGAGGGTGGCGATCACCTCGCGCTGAAACGGCTCGTCCTCGACCACCAGCACCGAGCGCCCGGCGGTGCTCAGCTCGGCCGCCGGCGGGGTCCAGCCGCGCAGCCACTCGAGGATATGCGCGCGCGGTATCGGCCGGGCGATGGCGTAGCCCTGGGCCAGCTCGCAGCCGAGCTTGCGCAGGTAGCGCCACTGGGCGACCGACTCGACGCCCTCGGCGGTGGTGCTCAGCGCGAGCCTGCGCCCCATATCCAGGCTCGACTCGACGATCGAGCGCACGTACTCCTGCTCGAGGGCGCGGTCGACGAACGAGCGGTCGATCTTGATCTCGGTGAACGGGATCTGGGAGAGGTGCTGGATGCTCGAGAAGCCGGTGCCGAAGTCATCGAGCGACAGCCCGAAGCCGCGCAGCCTGAGCCGCGCCAGGTTGCTGACGCTCGTCGCCACGTCGGACAGCGCCGAGCTCTCGGTGATCTCGAAGATCAGCCGCTCGGGGGGCACCTCGAGGCGCTCGACGATGCCGCCGAGCCGGGCGGCCAGGTCGGGCTGTCCCAGCATCCCGGCCGCCAGGTTGACGGAGACGTGGAGGGAGTGCCCGGCCCGCCCCCAGGCGGCCAGCGCGGTGAGCGCCTCCCGGAGCATCGCCGCGGTGAGGCGGTCCATCAGCGGCGTGCCCTCGATGCGGGGGATGAACGCCGCCGGCGGGACCACCCCGTAGCGGGGGCTGATCCAGCGGGCCAGCGCCTCCATGCCCACCGGGCGCCCGTCCTCGAGCGCCACCTTGGGCTGGTAGAAGGCGTGGAACTCGTTGGCCTCGAGGCCGCGCTCGATCGCCTCGAGCGGGATCGCCTGCCACTCCTCGGGGAGCGGCGCGGCGCGCCGCCGGCGGGCGCCGATGCGGCGCAGCAGGGAGTAGAGACGAGCCCGCGAGAACGGCTTGACCAGCGAGCCGAGCAGGTTCACCCGGGTGCTGCCGGCCATCGCCTCGGCGGCGGCCAGGATGCCCCGCTCGCGGCCGCTCATCAGGATCAGGGCGGTGCCGGGGAACCGTTCGCCGAGGCGCCGGACCAGCTCGAGGCCGTCCATGTTCGGCAGCCCGATGTCGCAGATCACGAGGTTCGAGCGCTCGGCTCCCGGGCTGCACAGCAGCTTCCAGGCCTCGCGCCCGTCGGCCGCCTCGCTGATGCTGGCCACCCCGATCTGGCGCAGCAGGGTGCGGGTGGTCTCGCACTGGAAGGGGTCGTCATCGACGACCAGGGCGTGGATCTCCGGCGGAGTCATGTCTCACCTCACATCGTCCCTGACACCGGCGGGAGCCTCCGGCGCAGCGCCTCCCAGGCCGCGCAGGCATCCCCCCAGGCGGCCGCGAGCGGGCGCCCGGTCCGCTCGCGCACCGCCTGCTCGAGCGCCTCGCAGGCCGCGGCGAGCGCCATCGCCCCGGCGGTCCGCGCCGCCCCCTTGAGGCGGTGGGCGAGGGCCGCGATCTCCTCCCAGCGCTCCTCGCGCACCGGCGCGGCGAGCGCCGCCATGTCGGCCGCCGCGCTGGCCGCGAAGCTCTCCAGCAGCCGCCGGCGCAGCTCCCGGTCGCCGCCGCAGACCTGCGCGAGCCGGTCGCCGTCGAGGACCGCCAGCGCTCGCCGGGGCGCGGCCGGCGCCGGCCGCTCGCCGGCGAGCAGCCGCTCGAGGATCTCGCGCAGCTCCTCGAGGCCGGCGGGCTTGGGAAGCAGGCCGTCCATGCCGGCGCCGATGCGCCGCGCGCGTTCCTCGCCGGAGTCGTTCGCCGTCCAGCCGAGCACCAGCGCCGGGCGGCCGCCGGCCTCGCGCTCGAGGCGCCGGATCGCGCGGCTCAGGGCATAGCCGTCCATCCCCGGCATCTGGCAGTCGGTGATCAGCACCTCGAAGGGCTGCTCGCGCCAGGCGCACAGCGCGGCCTCGGCGTCGGCGGCCTCGCTCGCCTGCACCCCGAGGGCGGCGAGCTGGGCGGCGAGCAGGGCGCGGTTGGCGGGGTTGTCGTCGACGAGCAGCACCCGCCGTCCGGCGAGCGGCGTGCTCATCGCCGCGGCGCCTCGCCGCCGGCGGTGGAGGAAGGCCGGCGCGCGGGCCCGCGCGGCGCGCCGCCCCGGCTGCCCGGCCTTGCGCTCACGCCCTCGCCAGCCATCGCCCGATCTGCTTCCCGAAGCGGCCGACCTCGATCGGCTTCTCGATGTAGCCGTCGAAGCCCTCGGCGAGGATCTTCTCTCGCGCGCCCTTCATCGCCGAGGCGGTCAGCGCCACCACCGGGATGCTCCGGGTCGCCTCCTCGTCGCGCAGCCGCCGCAGCGCCTGCACCCCGTCCATCACCGGCATGCGCAGGTCCATGAGGATCAGGTCGGGAAGGCCGGCCCGCGCCTCGCGCACCGCCTCCTCGCCGTTCGCCGCGGTGAGCACCGTGTGTCCCTCCATCTCGAGGAGCTCGATGGTGAGGTAGAGGTTCATCGGGTTGTCATCGGCTACCAGGATCCTCGCCATCACTCGTCCTCTCGCAGGCAGCGATCACCGCCGGCGGCGACGGCCCGCTCGACCCGCACGTTCAGTCGCCGGACCAGCTCCTCCCTGTCCTCTCCGTCGATCCCGTAGCAGACCAGCCCGAAGGAGGCCGTCAGCTTGCCCGCTTGCCCCTCGGGCAGGGGAAAGCGCTGGTGCCTGAGGCGAAGACGGAGCTTCTCGGCGGCCCGCTCCGCGTCCTCCAGGCCGACGCCCGGGAGCAGCAGCGCGAAGCGCGACTCGCGCATCCGCATCACCACGTCGCCCTTGCGGGTCACCGAGGCGACCGTCTCCATCATCTCCTTGAGGGCGGCATTGGCCCAGCGCAGCCCGTGCGCCGCCACGTAGTCGTCGAACCCGTCGACCTGCCAGGCGGCGACCGAGAAGCACTGCTCGTAGCGCACCGCCCGGCTGCACTCCTGGGCCAGCCGCAGGTCCATGTAGCGACTGTTATACACCTCCAGCACGCTGTCCACGAGCCGCGCCTGCATCGGGTAGAGGAGCTCGAGGGCACGCAGCTCGCGAACGATCTCGGGGAAGCCCGCGACCCCCTTGACGAGCACCTTCTCGACCTCCTGGCCGAGGCGCATGACCTCCTCGCGGGACAGGTCCCGGGCGGTGAAGATGACCACCGGGATGTCGCAGGCGGTCGGATGGCGCTTGAGCTGCTCGACCACCTCGAAGCCGCTCATCCCCGGCATCATCAGGTCGAGGATGATCAGGTCGGGCTCGCGCTCGATGGCCAGCCGAACGCCCTGCTCGCCGTTCGCCGCCTGCAGCACCCGGTACCCCTCGCGCACCAGGGCGGCGCGCAGGTACTCGCGGACGCTGGCCTCGTCGTCGACCACCAGCACCACCCGGGCGTGGGTGCGGGTCGGCAGGTGCCTGCCGTAGTGCGCGATCATGTCCATCAGCTCGTTGCGCGACAGGCCCTTGGCGACGTTGTCGATGGTCCCGAACGAGAAGGCCGGCTGCTCGGCGTCGCCGCCGAGCAGCAGCAGCGGGACGTGGCGGGTGCCGCGCCGCGAGCGCAGCAGGTGCAGGCGCTCGTAGATCTCGACCGGGTCGTCGGGGATGCCGAGGAGGATGACGAACGGGCAGCTCTGCTGGGCCTTGGCGTCGACGTGCGCCAGGTCCGCCACCAGGCCCTCGTAGCCCTCGCGGTCGAGCATCCGCATCACCGTGGCTGCTCGCGCCTCGTTCTCGTCGACGATCACGATGCGCGGCCGCACCGCCTCGACCGGCATCGAGATGCGCTCGTCGGCGAGCGGCTCTGCGGGGGCGGTCGCGACCTCTCCCACCGGCACCGGGGCGGCCTCCTCCGGAGGAAACCCGGTCGCGCGGCGCGCCGGCACCCGGAAGGTGAAGCAACTCCCCTCGCCGGGCTCGCTCTCGAGCTCCAGCGCCCCGCCGAGGATCCGGATCAGGCGCCGGGTGAGCGGGAGCCCGAGGCCGGTGCCGCCGTGGTTGCGGGTCAGGCCACCCTTGGCCTGGACGAAGGGCTCGAAGATCCGCTCGCGGTCCTCGTGGGCGATGCCGATCCCGTTGTCGCGCACGAATCCGCTCAGCACCGGCTCGCCATCGCCGCCGCTGACCTCGAGACCGATCTCCACCCGCCCCCCCGAGCCGGTGAACTTGATCGCGTTGCCGACCAGGTTGGTGAACACCTGCCTGAGCTTGCCGCTGTCGGCGACCACCGAGACCTCGTGCTCGGGCCGGCGCACCACGAGCTCGATGCCCTTCTTCTCGGCGAGCGGGGAGAGGCTCGACGAGACCTGCTCGAGGAGCAGCGCGGGGGCGCAGACCTCCTCCTGGATCTCCATCGCGCCGGCCTCGATCTTGGAGAGGTCGAGCAGGTTGTTGATGATCGCGAGCAGGTTCCTGCCGCTCTCGTTGATGTAGCCGGCATGGATCCGCTGGCGCTCGGCGAGCTCGCCGGAGGAGAGCAGCAGGTCGGAGAAGCCGATGATGGCGTTCAGGGGCGTGCGCAGCTCGTGGCTGGTGTTGGCCAGGAACTCGCTCTTGGCCTCGCTGCTGCGCACCAGCTCCTCGTTCATCAGCTCGAGCTCGACCTCGCGGCTGCGCAGCAGGCTGTTGGCCTTCTCGAGCTCCTCGGTGCGCTCGGCGACCCGCCGGTCGAGCTCGCGGTTGGCCGCGAGCAGGGCCTCGTGGCTCGTGGCGTTGGCGAGCGCCACCGCGCAGGCCGCGGCGAGGGTCTTGACGACCCGCTCGTCGTCTGCGGTGAACGGCT
>CAZRGU010000110.1:5500-7115 GCA_964599705.1 uncultured Ectothiorhodospiraceae bacterium
GTGGCGAGCTCGCCGGCCAGCGCGATGATCGCGCCGGTGAGGCTCGCCTGGCGGGCCTGGCGCTCGCGCTCGAGGCGCAGGGTCTCCTCGATCTGGCGCGCCATGGCGTTGAAGGCGGAGGCCAGCTCGGCGAGCTCGTCGCGGGTGCGCACCGCCACCCGGCGCCGGTAGTTTCCGGCCCGCACCGCCTCGGCCGCATCACGCAGCCGCAGCACCGGCTCGACGATGTAACGCTTCGCCGCCCAGCTCCCGGCCAGGCACAGGAGCAGGGTGAGGAGCACGTTCACGCCGAGCAGGGCGAGCATCTTGTGGCGCAGCGCCGCGTGGTAGGCCACGAACGCCTTGACGACCCCGTTGGCCGCCGAGGTCAGCCCGGCGACGCGCCCGTCGACGGCCTCCCAGGCCTGCCGCGCCGATGCCTCGCCGGGCGGCACGGTGGCGATCACCTCGAGGGTGGGCCGCAGCTCCCGCCAGCGGGCGCTCAGCCGGGCGAGCGCCCCGGCGACCTCCGCAGGCGGCGCAGGAAGGATGACCGCGCCCCCCGGCGGGCGCCCTCCCTCGCGCAGCACCTTCAGCGACTCGTCGAAGCGCTCGATCAGCGCCGCCAGCTCCTCGCCTCCTCCCCGCACGTCTTCGTGGGCCAGTTGCGCAAACCTTCCGATCTGCTCGGAGAGCATGCGCTGGCGCCCGGCGATGTCGGTGAAGGGAACGTCGGTCTCCATGCGCGTCAGGAACAGGAACGAGATGCTCGCGAACAGCACGATCGCGGCCAGGAACGGCGTGATCAGCATCACCAGGATCTTGTGGGCGATGGTCAGCTTCTTCATGAGTATGCCTTGTGCGGCGCTTCCGTCCACCCGTCCGGGCCGAGCAGCCGGGCGACGGTGGCCACCAGCCGCTCGAGATCCACCGGCTTGGGGAACACCGCGTCGCAGCCGCAGCGCTCGAGGCGGCGCATGATCAGCGGGCGATCGGTGGCCCCGGTCACCACCACGATGCGCAGGCCGCGGAGCAGCTCCGGGGTGGCCCGCAGACGCTCGATGACCTCCAGGCCGTTGAGCCCCGGCATCACGATGTCGAGCACGACCAGGTGCGGCCGGATCAGCCCGATCTTCACCAGGCCCTGGTAGCCGTCCGCGGCCGACTCCACCGCCAGGTCGAGGGGCGCGCCCTCGAGCGCCGCGCAGAGCAGCGCCCGCGAGGCCGGCTCGTCCTCGATGACCAGGACCCGGTAGGTCCTGCTGGCGACGTCCTCCGCCTCGGCGAGGCGGTGCCTGCGCAGGAAGGCGGCGAAGGCGGCGGGCGGGATGCGCCAGTGCCCTCCCGGGGTGACGACCGCCTCGAGCTGCCCGCGCCGGATCCAGCGCTTGATGGTGTTGATGCCGACGCCGCAGCGGCGGGCGGCCTCTCCCGTGGTCAGATGATGCACGTCCTCGAACCCTCACCGTGGCGGACAGTTTGGCCACTTCAGATATTTTAGACGATTTGAGCAAAGCCACGGAAACCGGGGCCGCGGGCAGGTTGCGCGGGATCGGGATGAGCGGGGCGGCCCGACGACTGCCGGGGAGATGCGGACCCGGACCGGGTCGGTCAAGGGATGGCGCCCCGCCGGGGG
>CAZRGU010000110.1:7215-10919 GCA_964599705.1 uncultured Ectothiorhodospiraceae bacterium
GGCTAGCGGGTCGCGATGACCGCGAGCATCTCCTTGGACAGGCGCGGGCGCTCGCCGGCGCAGGCCGCGAGCAGCTCCTCGTCGGCGAGCGCGCGGCGCTCGGCGATCCGCTCGTAGAGCAGGGTGGCGCGGAAGTAGCGCACGAACTCCTCGCGGCTCGGGAAGGTCAGGAACGACTCGATGGTCACGGTGCGCACGTCGCGGAAGGCGCTGCGCACCGCGGGCAGCACCTCGCGGCGCAGCCGGTCGGTGCGCAGCGCGGTGGTCTCGTCGATCGGGGTCCCGGTCAGGCGCTCGTTGTACTCGTAGAGCTCGCGCGCGTTGGCCGCGGTCGGACCGACCAGGATCAGCTCGCCGCCGGAGGCCATCACCCGGGTCACCTCGGCGAGCAGCCCTCCGAGGTCGCGGGCGTTGTAGATCGCGAACATCGAGCACACGGTGTCGAAGCGCCCCCCGGGGAAGGGCAGCGGGTCGTCCATCGAGCCGACCACCAGCTCGAGGTTGGGCGCCGCCGAGTAGCGCTCGCGGGCCGTGGCGATCAGCGCCGGCTCGCGGTCCAGCCCGCTGACCGTGCCGCCCGGGCCGACCCGCTCGAGGTAGAGCCCGAGGTGGTTGCCGTCGCCGCAGCCGAGGTCGAGGAGGTGGCGGCGCGGGCGGGCAGCGAGGTGCTCGCCGAGCCAGTCGGCCAGATCGAGGTTGGCGAACTCCTTGTGGGCGCGGATCCGCACCGCGAGCTTGGCGGCCTGCTCGCGGTAGCTCGGGTCGCGGGCCCCGGCCCCGCTCACCGCTCCCCCTCCGCCAGCGCATGGAGGTCGCGCACGATGCAGAAGGCCTCGGCCATCGCCACCCCGACCTGGGCCCCGCGCAGCCGCGCGTGGGCCTCGATGTTGGCGCGGCTGCGCGGGTGGGGATCGGGCTTGAAGGCGTTGCTGTAGCAGGCCAGCGCCTCCATCTTGGCCGCGAAGGTGGCGCCCACCTCGAAGTGGCAGTTGGGCTGGAACGCGGGGTCGAGAGGCGTCGTCCAGTCGGTCGAGGAGAGCACCTCGAAGAGCAGCACCCGGCGCACCAGGGTCGGGGGCAGCTCGCTGGTGAGCCGCTCGGGCAGGCGCAGCGCGGCCAGGGTGGCCTCGTAGCAGACCCGGTGGTCGATGTTGAGGTCCCCGGGGTGGTGGGCGAAGACCCACTCGGGGCGGAAGCGCAGCAGCGCCTCCTCGATCGCCTGGACCATCTCCAGGTGGGGCACCGCGTTGAAGCGGATGTTGCCGAAGCCGAAGCCGAGCGAGTCGCGGATGCCGATCACGGCGCGCGCCCGCTCGCACTCGGCCCGGAAGCGCTCGAGCTCGGGGCGGGCGTGGCGGGCGTCGGCCTCGGCGCACAGCACGCAGGTGTAGATCGCGTGGCCCTCGTCGGCCAGCCGGCGCAGGGTGGCGCCGGCGCCGAGCACCTCGTCGTCGGGATGGGCGATGACCGCGAGCACGTTCATGGAGGGCTCCCCCGGCCGGCCCGCGTCGCTCACCGGTGCGGGCGGACAGCGCCGGCGATGGTAGCCGGCCGGGGCGCTCACCGGAAGTCGCGCGAGCGCCAGGCCAGCGCGCCGAGCAGCGGGCTGTGGTCCTCGAGCTCGCCGGCCACCAGGTGGACCACCGCCCCGTCGCGCTCGACGCTGCCGGCGACCACCAGCAGGCGGGCGGCGAGCAGCTCGCGGCGGCGCCGCTCGAGGAGCCGCGGCCGGACCACCACGTTGACCTGCCCGGTCTCGTCCTCGAGGGTCAGGAACACCACCCCCCCGGCGGTGGCCGGGCGCTGGCGGTGGATCACCAGCCCGGCGGCGCGCGCCGCCTGGCGGTGGCCGCGCTCGCCGACCTCGGCGGCGCTCAGGCAGCGCATCCGGCGCAGCCGCGCGCGCAGCAGCGCGACCGGGTGGCGCCCCAGGGTGAGCCCCAGGGTGGCGTAGTCGGCGACCAGCGACTCGCCCTCGCCGGGGCGCTCGAGCAGCGGCTCGGCCTCCCCCGGGGCCGCGCCGGCGAGCAGCGGCGGCGCCGTGCAGTCGACGCCGAGCGCCGCCCAGCGGGCGCGGTGGCGGTGCCCGGCCAGCGCGGCGAGCGCCCCGGCCGCCGCCAGGCGCTCGAGCTCGGCGCGCCCGAGCCGCGCCCGGCGGGCCAGGTCGTCCAGGTCGCGCAGCGCCCCGCCCTGGCGGGCGGCCACCACCCGCTCGGCCGCGGCGCGCCCGAGCCCCTTGACCAGGCGCAGCCCGAGGCGCAGCGCCGGCGGGCCGCCGGACCCGCCGGCCCCCGCCGCCTCCAGGGTGCAGTCCCAGGCGCTGGCGGTGACATCGACCGGGCGCACCTCGACGCCGTGGCGGCGCGCGTCGGCCACGAGCTGCGCCGGGGCGTGGAAGCCCAGCGGCTGGCTGTTGAGCAGCGCCGCGGTGAAGGCCGCCGGATGGTGGCACTTGAGCCACGCCGAGCAGTAGACCAGCAGCGCGAAGCTCGCCGCGTGCGACTCCGGGAAGCCGTACTCGCCGAAGCCCTCGATCTGGGCGAACAGCGCCCGCGCGAAGGCCTCCTCGTAGCCGCGCGCGCGCATCCCCTCGACCAGGCGCTGCTCGAAGCGCTCGAGGCCCCCGCGCCGGCGCCAGGCGGCCATCGCCCGGCGCAGCCGATCGGCCTCGCCGGGGGTGAAGCCGGCCGCGACCACCGCCAGGCGCATCACCTGCTCCTGGAAGATCGGCACCCCGAGGGTGCGCTCGAGGACCTCGCGGACCTCGGGCGAGGGGTAGCGGACCGGCTCGAGCCCCTGGCGGCGGCGCAGGTAGGGGTGGACCATGCCGCCCTGGATCGGGCCGGGGCGCACGATCGCCACCTCGATGACCAGGTCGTAGAAGCAGCGCGGGGCGAGGCGCGGCAGCATCGCCTGCTGGGCGCGCGACTCGACCTGGAACACCCCGACGGTGTCGGCGCGGCGCAGCATCGCGTAGACCTCGGGGTCCTCGGCGGGGATCGAGGCCAGGGTCAGGGGCTGCCCGCGCCAGGCGCCGGCCAGCGCCAGCGCCTTGCCGATCGCGGTGAGCATGCCGAGGGCCAGGCAGTCGACCTTGAGCAGGCCGAGGGCGGCCAGGTCGTCCTTGTCCCACTGGATCACGGTGCGCCCGGGCATCGCCGCGTTCTCGATCGGGACCAGCTCGGCGAGCGGCCCGCGGGCGATGACGAAGCCGCCGCTGTGCTGCGAGAGGTGGCGCGGGAAGCCGACCAGGGTCTCGACCAGGGCAGCGAGCCGCCGCCCCAGCGGCCCGTCCGGGTCGAGCCCGCACTCGGCGAGGCGCTCGGGCACCACCCGGCGCCCGTCCCACCAGGCCAGCGAGCGGGCCAGGCG
Source organism: uncultured Ectothiorhodospiraceae bacterium (assembly GCA_964599705.1). Classification (GTDB taxonomy): domain Bacteria; phylum Pseudomonadota; class Gammaproteobacteria; order HK1; family HK1; genus CAZRGU01. Next base: position 10,588 of record CAZRGU010000110.1, read on the forward strand.
CTCGACCTGCGCGGCCCCCAGCCCGAGCGCCCGGCCGACGTCGCGCACCGCCGAGCGCGGCCGGTAGCGGATCACGGCGGCGGCCAGCGCGGCGCGCTCGCGCCCGTACTTGCGGTAGATGTGCTGGATGACCTCCTCGCGGCGCTGGTGCTCGAAGTCGACGTCGATGTCGGGCGGCTCGGCGCGCTCGCGCGACACGAAGCGCTCGAAGAGCACCTCCATGCGCGCCGGGTCGACCTCGGTGATCCCGAGGCAGTAGCAGACCGCCGAGTTGGCCGCCGAGCCGCGCCCCTGGCAGAGGATGCCGCGCTCCCGGGCGAACTCGACCAGCT
>CAZRGU010000111.1:0-4519 GCA_964599705.1 uncultured Ectothiorhodospiraceae bacterium
CTCGCGGGCCTTCCTCGTAGCCCGGGCTCTGCCCGGGATTCGAGCGCGGGATGGCACCGGGCAGTCCGCGGCAGGCGGGCGATTCTTCCGCAAACTCTCAGGGCAGGGCGAAGTGCTCGGCGAGTCCGACCCGGCGCTCGCCGCCGCCCTCGAGCTCGAGGCACAGGCTTCCGTGCTCGTCGAGGTCGCGGGCGATGCCGCGCAGCTCGCCGTCCGCGGTGGCCAGCGCGCAGCGCTCGCCGATCCCCTCGGCGCGCAGCAGCCAGGCGCGGCGCAGCGGTGCAAAGCCGTCGCGCGCCCAGCGATCGCTCCAGGCGAGCAGCCAGCGGGCGTAGGCGGCCAGCAGCGCCTCGACGCCGGCCCCAGCGGTGCCGCTCGCGGCCACGCTGTTGAAGGTCGGGAAGTCGGGGTCCTCGGGCGGCTGCTCGACCTTGGCGGTGAGCTCCACGACCAGCCACTCGAGGGGGTCGCCGCGCGCCGGCGCGCGCAGCCCGACGCGGGCCGCCGGCAGGTCGTTGACGAGCACCGTCGCCGGCCAGCGGTAGCGCAGGCCGGTCATCGCCTCGAGCACCCCGGCCAGCGCCCCACCGGCGGCGAGCACGGCGACCAGGGCGAGCTGGGCGGCCTCGGCGTTGGGGTAGTCGGGGCGCGCCACCAGGGCGCAGTAGAGGTTGCCGGGCGGGGCGGCGCGCACCACCCCGTCGACGTCGGGTCCCGGGTCCTGGCGGCGGGTCCAGACCAGGGTGCCCTCGGCGGCCCCGGCCGCGGCCCGCCGCGCGGCCTCGGCGCCGGCGCTGTCGGCGTGCTCGAGGGCGACCAGCGTGAAGGCCGGCGGGAGGTCGGGCAGGGCGCCCTCGGACACCTCCGGGCTTTCAGCAGAAGGCCTGGATGCCGGTCTGGGCGCGCCCGAGGATCAGGGCGTGGATGTCGTGGGTGCCCTCGTAGGTGTTGACCGCCTCGAGGTTCATCATGTGGCGGATCACGTGGTACTCGTCGGCGACCCCGTTGCCGCCGTGCATGTCGCGGGCGACCCGGGCGATCTCGAGGGCCTTGCCGGCGTTGTTGCGCTTGAGCAGCGAGACCGCCTCGTGGCGCGCCTTGCCCTGGTCGAAGAGCCGCCCGAGGCGCAGGCAGGCGGTGAGGCCAAGCGTGATCTCGGTCTGCATGTCGGCGAGCTTCTTCTGGACGAGCTGGGTGGCGGCCAGCGGGCGCCCGAACTGCCTGCGCTCCAGCGTGTAGTCACGGGCCGCGTGCCAGCAGAACTCGGCCGCCCCCATGGTTCCCCAGGCGATCCCGTAGCGGGCCCGGGTCAGGCAGCCGAACGGGGCCTTGAGGCCCTCGGCGCCGGGCAGGCGGTTCTCCTCGGGCACCAGCACCTCGTCCATCGCGATCTGGCCGGTCACCGAGGCGCGCAGCGAGAACTTGCCCTCGATGCGCGGCGCGCTCAGTCCCTCCATGCCCCGGTCGAGCACGAAGCCGCGCACCACCCCTTCCTCGTCCTTGGCCCAGACCACGAACACGTCGGCGACCGGCGAGTTGCTGATCCAGGTCTTGGTGCCGGAGAGCCGCCAGCCGCCCTCGACGCGGCGGGCGCGGCTGCGCATCCCCCCGGGGTCGGAGCCGGCGTCCGGCTCGGTCAACCCGAAGCAGCCGATCAGCTCGCCGCGGGCCAGCCCGGGCAGGTAGCGCTGGCGCTGCTCCTCGCTGCCGTAGGCATGGATCGGGTGCATGACCAGGCTCGACTGGACGCTCATCGCCGAGCGGTAGCCGCTGTCGACCCGCTCGACCTCGCGGGCGATCAGCCCGTAGCAGACGTAGTTGACCCCGGCGCAGCCGTAGCCCTCGATGGTCGGCCCGAGCAGCCCCAGCTCGCCCATCTCGCGCATGATCTCGGGGTCGAAGCGCTCGTTGCGGTGGGCCTCGAGGATGCGCGGCATCAGCCGGCTCTGGCAGTAGTCGCGGGCGCTGTCGCGCACCATGCGCTCGTCCTCCTCGAGCGCCTCCTCGAGCAGCAGCGGATCCTGCCAGTCGAACTCGGGTACGGCCATCGGGACACTCCTCTGTCCGGTAGAGGCGCGATTCTACCCCGTGGCGCGAGGCGTGGCGGCCAGCCGCCGGCCCGCTCTCGCCTTGCCGGCTACCCGCGCGCCGCCCCGCAGCGCCAGCACAGCGCGAACTGGGCCTCGAGCTGCTCGCCGCAGGCCGCGCAGCGCCACGGCTCGGCTGCCCCGGACGGCGCGGCGAGCGCCTCCTCGATCAGGCGCCGGGCGGTGCCGGCGGTCTGGTCGTCGAGCACCCACAGCTCCGGCCAGCACTCGTTGAGCGGGAGCTGGCCGGCGCCGCCGCCGAGGTACTCGTTGCGCGCCACGCAGCGCACCCCGCTGTCCTCGAGGAGCTGGCGGAGGAAGCCGAGGAGCAGCGGATCGTCGCTGCGGTAGACCTGCTTCATCGGATCTCGGCCGGTGTATCATGGCGCGCCTCGCCCGATGATAGACGAGGCCGCGGCATGACCGGGAAGCGTGCTGCCGGCGAGCCGCCAGCCGGGCTGGTGATCCGCGCGCTCGCCGCGGGCGAGCACGCGGCGGTGATCGAGCTGTGGCGCCGCTGCGGGCTGCTGCGCCCGTGGAACGAGCCCCGCGCGGACATCGAACGCTGCCGCGCGGCCCCCTCGGGGGAGCTGTTCGTCGGGCTCGAGGGCGGATGGCTGTGCGCGGCGCTGATGTGCGGCGGGGACGGGCACCGCGGCTGGCTCTACTACCTGGCCGTCGACCCGGCACGGCGCCGGCGCGGCTACGGGCGGGCGATGGTGCGCCACGCCGAGGGCTGGCTGGCCGCCGCCGGGGTGCCCAAGGTCGAGCTGATGGTGCGCCCCGACAACCGCGAGGTGACGAGCTTCTACGAGCGGCTCGGCTACGCGGTCGAGCCGCGGGTGGTGTTGGCACGCTGGATGGCGGGACATGACGGAGCGCGATGATCGGCCGCGGGTGGTGAGCCTGGCCCCGGGAGCAAATGATCCCGGGCAGCCGGCGCCGCTCCCGCCCGGCAAGCTCGAGGTGGTGGTGACCTCGCTGGAGATGCGCTCGCGCCCGGCGCGCCCGCCGCTGCCTCCGCCGGCGCTGCCGCTCGCGGTGCTGCGCGCCGACCCGCCGACGGTCGCCTACTACCGCTTCCTCTACGAGACGATCGGCGGGCCGTGGCTGTGGTACGAGCGGCGGCTGCTCGACGATCAGGCGCTGCGCGCGATCATCGAGGATCCGCAGGTCGAGGTCTACGTGCTCTACCTGCGCGGCTCGCCGGCCGGCTACACCGAGCTCGACCGGCGCCGCCCCGGCGAGGTCGAGCTCGCCTACCTCGGGCTGATGCCCGAGCTCACCGGGCGCGGGCTCGGGCCGTATCTCCTCGACTGGGCGATCGAGACGGCCTGGCGCTCGCGTCCCGAGCGGGTCTGGGTGCACACCTGCAACCTCGACCACCCGGCCGCGCTCGGCCTCTACCAGCGCGCCGGCTTCGTCCCCTACCGGCGCGAGCGGACCCTGATCGACGACCCTCGCCGCGAGGGCGCGATGCCCCCCGGGCGCGAGTTCCGGGCGCCGGCGCCGCGGTGAGGGCGGCGCCGCCGCGCCCGGCGCCGGTCGCCGCCGGCTGGCGGGAGCTCGCCCTGCTCGGCACCCTGGCGCTGGTGTGGAGTTCCTCGTTCATGTTCATCAAGCTGGCCGTGGCCAGCGTGCCGCCGTTCTCGGTGGCCGCAGGGCGCCTGGCGGTGGCCGCGGCGATGCTGCTGGCGATGCTCGCCCTGGGCGGGCGGCGCCTCCCGCTGCGCCCGCGCGCGCTGGCCCTCTACGCGGTGGTCGGGCTGCTCGGCAACGCGCTGCCGTTCACCCTGATCGCCTGGGGCGAGCAGACCGTCGACAGCGGGCTGGCCGCGATCCTGATGGGGGTGATGCCGGTGGCCACCGCGCTGCTCGCCCACCTGCTCACCCCCGAGGACCCGCTCACCGCGGGTCGCTCACTCGGGGTGGCGCTCGGCTTCGCCGGGGTGGTGGTGCTGGTCGGCTGGCAGGCCCTGACCGGACTCGGCCAGGCGGTCCTCGCCCAGCTCGCGGTCCTCGGCGGGGCGCTGTCCTACGCGGTCACCACCATCTACGTGCGCCGCCACGGGGCCCTCGCGCACCGCGAGATGGCCGCCGGGGCGACGCTTGCCGGGGCGGTGCTGGCGCTGGTCATGGCGCTCGCCCTCGAGCGCCCCTGGGCGCTCGAGCCGAGCCTCGCCTCGCTGCTCGCGATCGGCTATCTGGGGGTGCTGCCCACCGGGCTCGCCGCGCTCATCTACTTCCATCTGGTGCAGCGCATCGGCGCGACCCGCTTCGCCCAGGTCAACTACGTGCTGCCGGCCCTCGGGGTCGGCTGGGGTGCGCTGTTCCTCGGCGAGCGACCCGGCCCGCGGGCGCTCGCCGCGCTGGTCCTGATCGCGGCCGCGGTGGCCCTGGTCAACGCCCGCCCGCGGCGCTGACCGTCGAGG
>CAZRGU010000111.1:4619-10891 GCA_964599705.1 uncultured Ectothiorhodospiraceae bacterium
GATCGCGGCCGCGGTGGCCCTGGTCAACGCCCGCCCGCGGCGCTGACCGTCGAGGGTTGCCAGCAGATCTCACCGGCGCGCGAAGCGAGGGCGCCGAGACGCTGTCCTGGCGGGGCGCACGGACCCGAGGGCGCTGGGGGAGGGAGGTGTACCGGTCCTGCGCCGGGGCGAGCGGTGGGGCAGGCCCCGGCGCGACACGCCGTGAATATATCCCTATAGGCTCGGCGCTCGGCATCCCTGCCTCGCGACGGTCGCTCCGCGGCCCGCCCCACCACCCACCCCGGCTTGCCGCGTCGCCAGAAGCGAGTGGATCGGCACCCTCAGCCGGGGATCGGTGCGATATCCGGGCTACAGCCCGCGCAGGGTCTGCTCGATGAGCATGTCGACCACCGCGCGCAGGGCCTCGGTGCGGTCGGCGCCGGCCTCGATCGCCTCGGCGTAGGCGCGCCGCTGCCAGTGGGCGCTGGTGCCGCGCTCGAGGATCGTGCGGGCGTGCTCGACCTCGGCGCTGCAGCCGAGCGCCGCGGCGCTCTCGCCGACCAGCGCCAGCATCTCCTCGAGCAGCTCCGGGTAGGGGACGATGCGGCCCTTGCCGAAGTCGACCAGCCCACGCTCGATGCCGTAGCGCTGCGCGCGCCAGCGGTTCTCGTTGATCAGCATCGCCACGTAGCGCCGCCAGCGCTGGTTGGCGAGCCGCAGCCGGTAGAGCATGTGCAGCCAGCAGCGGTACAGGGCGGCGATGCAGATGGCGTCTTCGAGGCGGGTGCAGATGTCGCAGATGCGCATCTCCAGGGTCGGGAAGCGCACGCTCGGGCGGATGTCCCACCACAGCTTGGTGCCGTCCTCGATCAGCCCGGCGCCGACCAGCACAGCGACGTGGCGCTCGAACTCCCCGAAGCTCTCGAACTGCTCGGGCAGCCCGGTGCGCGGCAGCTCGTGCCAGACCGCCACCCGGTAGGACATCAGCCCGGTGTCCTGCCCCTGCCAGAAGGGCGAGGAGGTCGACAGGGCGAGGAGGTGGGGCAGGGTGTAGGTGATCTGGTTCATCAGGTCGATGCGCAGGTCGTCGTCCTCGATCCCGACGTGCACGTGCATGCCGCTGATCATCAGGCGGCGCACCACCGCCTGCAGGTCCTGGGCGATGACCGCGTAGCGGGGCTTGTCGGTGCGCCGCTGCTCGCCCCACACCGCGAACGGGTGGGTCGAGGCAGCGATCAGCGCCAGCCCGTGCTCACCGGCGACCTGGGCGACCGTGCGGCGCAGGTGGGCGAGGTCCTGGCGGGCCTCGTCGAGCGAGGCGCAGACCCGGGTGCCGACCTCGATCTGGCACTGCAGGAACTCCGGGGCGACCTGCCCCTCGAGGAGGCGCTCGCAGGCCGGGAGCATGGCGGCCGGCGCCTCGCTGATCAGATCGCGGCTCTGGCGGTCGACGAGCAGGTACTCCTCCTCGATCCCGACCGTGAAGCTCGGCTCGCCCATTCGCTTCCTTCCCGTGGCCGGCCGGCACCGGTGAGCACGATGTCGGCTGGCGGTGGATTGTAGCCGCTGGCCGGTGCCTTGCTTGGCGGCGGCGGGCGCATGTGTTAGCTTTCGGCGGCACCCGGGAGGAGGTCGGGTCGGGATGCTCGCAGGGGGTTTCTTTCCGCCGCGTGGCGCGACCAGTACCCTTCCCAGCTTAATGGAATTGCCGGCGCAGCGGGCCCGAGGACAGACACCGACGGGCTGGCCGACCGGGCAACATCCTTCTCACAACAAATCTGCCTGAGCAGTGGAGGAGTTCCAAGATGAAACTCGTCACAACCGTCACCGCCACCGCGATGATCGCCGCCCTCGGCCTGGCCGGCGGGGCCGCGGCCGGCACCCTTGACGACGTCAAGGCCAAGGGCTACCTGCAGTGCGGGGTCAGCCAGGGCCTGCCCGGCTTCTCCAACCCGGATCAGTCCGGCAAGTGGAGCGGCATCGACGTCGACGTGTGCCGGGCGATCTCGGCGGCGATCTTCGGCAATCCCGACAAGGTCAAGTACACCCCGCTGTCGGCCAAGGAGCGCTTCACCGCGCTGCAGTCGGGCGAGATCGACGTGCTGTCGCGCAACACCACCTGGACGCTGGTGCGTGACACCGCCCTGGGGCTCAACTTCGCCGGCGTGAACTACTACGACGGGCAGGGCTTCATGGTGCCCAAGAGCCTCGGCGTGAAGAGCGCCAAGGAGCTCGACGGCGCCTCGGTGTGCGTCAACATCGGCACCACCACCGAGCTCAACATGGCCGACTTCTTCCGCGCCAACAACCTGAGCTACAAGCCGGTGGTCTTCGAGAAGGCCGACGAGGTGGTGCGCGCCTACGACGAGGGCCGCTGCGACGTCTACACCACCGACCGCTCGGGGCTGGCCGCCCAGCGCCTCAAGCTCCGGGACCCGGACGCCCACATGGTGCTGCCCGAGACCATCTCCAAGGAGCCGCTCGGCCCGGTGGTGCGCCACGGCGACGACCAGTGGTTCGACATCGTCAAGTGGACGCTCTACGCGATGCTCGAGGCCGAGGAGTACGGGGTCAACTCGAAGAACGCCGCCAAGCTCAAGGCGGGCACCAACAACCCGGTCATCAAGCGCCTGCTCGGGGTCGAGGGTGACATGGGCAAGAACCTGGGCCTGGGCACCGACTGGGCCTACAACATCATCACCATGGTCGGCAACTACGCCGAGATCTACGACCGCAACGTCGGTCCCAACACGCCGCTCAAGCTCTCCCGCGGGCTCAACGCCCTGTGGAAGGACGGCGGCATCCAGTACGCGATGCCGGTCCGCTAGCCGCGGCGCGACTGCGCGCGGAGCGTGCGCCCGGGTTCCCGGGCGCACGCTCCCGCCCTCAGGGCACCGCTTCGCCGATTCGAGCAGCCAGGGAATCGCGTGGCCGCGAGCGACCAGAGCGGCGCCGGGCCCAGCCCCGCCACCGTGGGCCAGGCGCCGGCCAAGCCGCCAATCTGGAACGACCCCTTCTACCGGGCGCTGTTCTTCCAGGCGCTGGTGCTGGTCGGGGTGGTGCTGCTCGGCATCTCGCTGGTCAACAACACCCTGGCCAACCTCGAGCGCCAGGGCATCGCCTCGGGGTTCGACTTCCTCTCCAAGACCGCCGGGTTCAGCATCGGCGAGAGCCTGATCCGCTACAGCGAGGAGGACACCTACGGGCGCACCTACCTGGTCGGGCTGCTCAACACCCTGCTGGTCTCCGGGGTCGGGATCGTGCTCGCCACCATCCTCGGCTTCATCATCGGCATCCTGCGCCTGTCCTCGAACTGGCTGGTCGGGCGCCTGGCCACCGTCTACGTCGAGATCCTGCGCAACATCCCGCTGCTCCTGCAGCTCTTCTTCTGGTACTTCGCGGTCCTGCGCCAGCTCCCGCCGCCGCGCAACAGCGTCGAGCTGCTCGACAGCTTCTTCCTCAACAACCGCGGCCTGTCCTATCCGAAGCCGATCCCCGGCGAGGGGTTCTCGCTGGTCGTGTGGGCGGTGGTGATCGCGATCGTGGCGGTGTTCTTCATCGCCCGCTGGGCGCGGCGGCGCCAGGAGCGCACCGGCGAGCAGTTCCCGGTCTTCTGGACCTCGGCGCTGATTCTCATCGGCCTGCCGGTGCTGGTGTTCCTGGCCGCCGGCTCGCCGCTGCGCTTCGACTACCCGGTGCTCAAGGGCTTCAACTACCGCGGCGGCTCGGTGCTCTCGCCGGAGTTCGTGTCGCTGGTGGCGGCGCTCTCGATCTACACGGCGGCGTTCATCGCCGAGATCGTGCGCGCCGGCATCCTGGCGGTCAGCCACGGCCAGACCGAGGCGGCCTACGCGCTCGGCCTGCAGCCCGGCCAGACCCTGCGCCTGGTGGTCATCCCCCAGGCGCTGCGGGTGATCATCCCGCCGCTGACCAGCCAGTACCTCAATCTCACCAAGAACTCGTCGCTGGCCGCCGCCATCGCCTACCCCGACCTGGTGCTGGTGTTCGCCGGCACCACCCTGATGCAGACCGGCCAGGCCGTCGAGATCATGGGCATGACGATGGGCACCTACCTGGCGCTGAGCCTGATCATCTCGGCGTTCATGAACTGGTACAACAAGAAGATGGCGCTGGTGGAGCGCTAGCGCGGTGGGTAGCAAGCAGGCCACCGCCACCAGCCACGGGATCGGCAACTACCCCGATCTGCCGCCGCCGGCCACCGAGATCGGGGTGCTCGGCTGGCTGCACCGCAACCTGTTCTCGACCTGGTACAACACCCTGCTCACCCTGTTCGGGCTGTGGGTGATCTACGAGCTGGTGCCGCCGGTGCTCCAGTGGGCGATCTTCGATGCCGACTGGGCGGGCAGCACCCGCGACGACTGCTCGCGCGAGGGCGCCTGCTGGGTCTACATCCGCGTCTGGCTGCGCCAGATCGCCTACGGGCGCTACCCGGCCGAGGAGATCTGGCGGATCAACACCGGCTACGTGCTGCTGGTGGTCTCGGTCATCCCGCTGTTCATCAAGGCACTGACCCGCAAGGTCAAGCTCTGGATCGGGGCCTGGCTGCTGTTCGGCTACCCGGTGGTGGCCTTCTACCTGTTCCTGGGCGGGAGCTTCGGGCTGACCTACGTCGAGACCCCGCTGTGGGGAGGGCTGTTCCTGACCCTGGTGATCGGCGGGGTGGGGATCGTGATGTCGCTGCCGATCGGCGTCGTGCTGGCCCTCGGGCGGCGCTCGAAGATGCCGGTGGTCAAGGCGTTGAGCATCGGCTTCATCGAGCTGTGGCGTGGCGTGCCGCTGATCACCGTGCTGTTCATGTCCTCGGTGATGTTCCCGCTGTTCCTGCCCGAGGGAGTCAACTTCGACAAGCTGCTGCGCGCCCTGGTCGGGGTGATGCTGTTCTCGGCCGCCTACATGGCCGAGGTGGTGCGCGGCGGCCTGCAGGCGATCCCCAAGGGCCAGTACGAGGCCGCCGAGGCGCTCGGGCTGAGCTACTGGAAGTCGATGGCGCTGGTGATCATGCCCCAGGCCCTGAAGATGGTCATCCCGGGCATCGTCAACACCTTCATCGGCCTGTTCAAGGACACCACCCTGGTGCTGATCATCGGCCTGCTCGACTTCCTCGGCATGGTCCAGTTCGTCGGCACCAACCCGGACTGGCTCGGCTTCGCGGTGGAGGGCTATGTCTTCACCGCCTTCGTTTTCTGGTGCTTCACCTTCAGCATGTCGCGCTACAGCCAGCACCTGGAGCGCAAGCTCGCCACCGGCCACCACCGTTAGCCGGGGCGGGGCGATGCAGGCGACGACGCGCCGGCGGCGCGGCAGCGGAGTAGAGAGATGAGCGAAGAGGTCAGCGCAGAGGAGCTCGCCAAGCCGACCCGCGAGATGACCGTCTCCGAGGAGGTGGTCATCGAGATCATCGGCATGCACAAGTGGTTCGGCCAGTTCCACGTGCTCAAGGACATCAACCTGACCGTGCGCCGCGGCGAGCGGATCGTGGTCTGCGGGCCCTCGGGGTCGGGCAAGTCGACCCTGATCCGCTGCATCAACCGCCTCGAGGAGCACCAGCGCGGGCAGATCATCGTCGAGGGCACCGAGCTGACCGGCGATCTCAAGCACGTCGAGCAGATCCGCCGCGAGGTCGGGATGGTCTTCCAGCACTTCAACCTGTTCCCCCACCTGACCGTCCTCGAGAACCTGACGCTGGCCCCGATCTGGGTGCGCAAGATGCCCCGCGAGGAGGCCGAGGCGGTGGCCCGGAAGTACCTCGAGCGGGTCCAGATCCCGGAGCAGATCGACAAGTACCCGGGCCAGCTCTCCGGGGGCCAGCAGCAGCGCGTGGCGATCGCCCGCTCGCTGTGCATGAGCCCCAAGATCATGCTGTTCGACGAGCCGACCTCGGCGCTCGACCCGGAGATGATCAAGGAGGTGCTCGACGTCATGATCGAGCTCGCCCAGGAGGGCATGACGATGATCGTGGTGACCCACGAGATGGGCTTCGCCAAGACCGTCGCCAACCGGGTCATCTTCATGGACGGCGGCGAGATCATCGAGGAGAACGAGCCCGAGGAGTTCTTCTCCAACCCGGTCAACGACCGCACCAAGCTGTTCCTGAGCCAGATCCTGTCGCACTGACCGGCCCGCTCCGGGGCTGGCCGGGCGGGCCGCGGTCACCGGCTCGCCGGGCCGGCGCAGCTCGCCGCCACCGGGGCGAGGGGAAGCGGAGGGGGTGGGGTCAGGTCTAGAAATGTAGCATTCATCGAATGCTACATTTCTAGACCTGACCCCACCCC
>CAZRGU010000112.1:0-9426 GCA_964599705.1 uncultured Ectothiorhodospiraceae bacterium
CGTAGGGCGGGCTCCGCCCGCCGGGCACCGGCCCGGCGCCGCGACCGCTCGGCGCCGGGCGCTGCCCGACCCGCGGCGCCAATCCGCCGACCGCATCGCCGGCCCCCTCAGCCGGTGCGCCCGAAGTCCGGCCGGCGCCCGGCGAGGAACGCCTCGATGCCCTCGCGGGCCGCGGCCGTGCAGGCGCTCTCGCCGAAGGCCTGGTAGCCGATCTCGAGGGCCTCGGCGAAGGTGGGCGCGGCGGCCGCGGCGCGGACCGCCCGGCGCGCGATGGCGCCGACCTCGGCGCTCAGCGCCCGCCCGTCGGCGGCCTCGGCCGGGCCGGGGGGGAGCTCCGGGATCGGGACCGGGGCGTCGGGGATCGCGTGGCCGCGCCCGGCGAGCTCGCCGACCCGCGCGATCGCCGCCTCGATCAGCGCCGCGCGATCGGCGACCAGGGCGTCGATCACCCCGAGCCGGCAGGCGCTGGCGGCATCCATGCGCCGCGCGCGGGTGATCATCTCGTGGAACTCGGCGGCGGCCTGCGGCCAGCGCCGGTAGGGCACCACCATCGCCCCGATCCCGGGGACGATGCCGAGCGTGATCTCGGGGAGCTGCAGCCAGGCCCGCTCGACGGCGACGATCCCGTGGCAGCGCATCGCCAGCTCGAAGCCGCCGCCGAGCGCCATGCCGTTGAGCGCGGCGACCACCGGCACCGTGCAGCGGTCGAGGCGCACCAGCAGCCGCGAGCAGGCCCGCGCGTACTCGACCGAGCGTTCGCGCTCGCCGAGCATCTCCGGGAAGCGGCCGATGTCGGCCCCGGCGCAGAAGGCGCGCGGCCCGTAGCCGGTGATCACGAAGCCGCGGGTCGCACCGTCCCCTTCGTGGCGCTCGATGACCTCGAGGAGCTCGTCGGTCATGCGGTCGTCGAGGGCGTTGAGCGCGTCGGGGCGGCGCAGGGTGAGGACCTTGACGCCGTCGACCTCGTCGACCAGCACGTGGCTGCGGAAGCGCAGGTACTCCGGGATCGGCCGGCGCGGCATCGGCATCCCCGGGCGCAGCGCCGCGAACGCCGCGAGGATCCTCCCGACCTCGGCCTCGCCGAGCTCGCCCATCAGCGCCAGCGGCCCGCGCCGGAAGCCGAGCGCGGCGCGGCAGCCGAGCTCGAGGTCGGCCTGGCTGCCGATCCCGCGGTCGATGATGTCGACGCTCTGCGCGAACAGGATCCCGAGCAGCCGGTCGCGCACCGCCTCGCGGACCGCCGGGTCGACCTCGACGCGCTCGCCGGGGGCCACCGTGTCCCAGCGCCCGGCCGCGGCGAACACCGGGGCGGGGCGGTAGTGCTCGCCCTCGACCTCGGCCTGCAGGGTGTTGGTCTCGACGATGATCGGGTTGCCGTGGGCGAGGTTGAGGACGAAGAACGGCCCGGCGTGGACGAACTCGGCGGCGACGCTGTCGACCTCGGCCGGGGTGGCCTGCGCGAGGGCGTGACCGGCCTCGTTGCACCAGTTGTCGAAGACCCGGTCGAGCATGAAGCAGACCACGTCGGCGGTGACCAGCGGCACCTTGCCGGTGGCCTCGAAGAGCCACACCAGGAAATCGACGGTCTCGGCGGCGGCCCCCGCCCAGTCGATCACCTCGACGACGGGGTTGCGGAAGGCCGGTGCGAAGAAGTGGGTGACGGTGGCCCGCTCGGGGTGGGCGAGCCCGGCGAACAGGCGCTCGGCGGGCAGCGAGCTGGTGTTCGAGGTGATCAGCGCCTCGGGGCCGACGATCGCCTCGACGCGGGCGAAGATCTCGCGCTTGAGCTCGAGGCGCTCGGTGGCGGCCTCGAGCACCCAGTCGGCCCCGGCCAGCGCCGAGTAGTCGGTGGTAGTGGTGATGCGCTCCTGGAGCGCCGCGGCGCGCTCGGCGCTGAGCTTGCCGCGCGCCACGCCCTTCTCGGCGTAGCCGGCGATGCGCTCGCGGGCGCGCTCGAGCGCCGCGGCGTCGATGTCGATCAGGACCAGCTCGAGGCCGGCGATCTCGCTCGCCAGGTAGTAGCCGATGTCCGGGCCGATGGTCCCGGCGCCGATGATCGCGACGCGCCGCGGCATGGCGCGGGCGGGCTCGATCAGCGCGGGGTTGAGCGGTCGGCTGCTCGCCATGCGGATCCCTCCGTGGATGCCGGGTGACTAGTGGGCGCCGGGCTCGACCACGATCACCTCCGGGTCGTCAGCGTAGAGGCGCTCGACCAGCGCGGCACGGCGCTCGAGCACCGCGCGCTGGTTGATGTAGCCCTTGTCGGTGATCTCGCCGGCGTCGATGTCGGGCGGCTCGGCCATCAGCAGGACGCGGCCGATGGTGGCGCTCGAGCCGCCCTGGCCGGCGTTGTAGGCGGCGAGGCGCTCGTGCAGCGCCGCGCGCAGCGCGGGGCTGGCGATCACCTCGGCCGGCGGGGCGTCGGCGGCGAGCCCCGCGATCGCGGCGCAGGCCGCCAGCGCCGGGAAGACCAGCAGCCCGACCTGGTCGCGGTCGTGGCCGGTCACCACCGCGTCCTGGATGATCGGGGTGGCGGCCGAGATCGCCGCGACCCGCACCGCCCCGGTGCTGACCCAGGTGCCGGTCAAGAGCTTGAAGTCCTCGGCGACCCGCCCGTCGAAGAGCAGCCCGCGGCTCGGGTCGTCGGGGTCGGCGAGCCGCCCGGCATCCCCGGTGCGGTAGAAGCCGTCCTCGTCGAAGGCCGCGCGGGTGAGGTCCTCGCGCCGGTAGTAGCCGGGGGTGACGTTCGGCCCGCGCACCCGCATCTCGAGCTTGCCGCCGCTCGGCACCATCTTCAGCTCCAGCCCCGGGACCGGCACCCCGATCACGCCGGCCCGCTCGATCGGGAAGTGCACCCCGGTGGCCAGCGGCGCGGTCTCGGTCAGGCCCCAGGCCGAGGTCATCACCACCCGCTCGCCACGGGCGGCCACCGAGAGGCGCTCGAGGCGCTCCCAGAGGTCCTGGGGCAGGGCGGCGGCGGCGTAGAAGATGGTGTCGAGGTTGGAGAAGAAGTGATCGCGCAGCGCCGCGTCGTCCTCCAGGTAGGGGAGGATCATCTGGAAGCCGCGCGGCACGTTGAAGTACAGGGTCGGAGCGACCTCGCGCAGGTTGGCGATGGTGGTCTCGACCAGCCCCGGGGCCGGCTTGCCGGCGTCGATGTGAAGCGTCCCGCCGTTCCTCAGGATCAGGTTGAAGTTGTAGTTGCCGCCGAAGGTGTGGTTCCAGGGCAGCCAGTCGACCAGCACCGGCGGGCGCCGAGTGACGAACGGCCAGATCTGGACGATCGCCTGTTGGTTGGCGCACAGCATGCGCTGGGTGTTGATCACCCCCTTGGGCTGGCCGGTCGACCCGGAGGTGAACAGGATCTTGGCCACCGTGTCGGGGCCGACCCGGGCGTGGGCCGCCTCGAGCGCCGGGCCCGGTGCGGTCGCGGCGAGCTCGGCGAAGGGGCGCGCCTCGATCCCCGGCGGGGGCGGCTCGCGGCCGACCAGCCGCGCACCGCCGAGATCGAGGGCGGCGAGCGCGGCCTGGTAGCGGGCCGGGTCGTCGGCGAAGACCAGCCCCGGGCGGACCAGCTCGAAGACGTAGCGCAGCTTGCCGAAGTCCCGCGACATCAGCGAGTAGGCCGGCGAGATCGGGGCGACCGGCACCCCGGCGTACATCGCGGCGAGCTGCAGCAGGGCGTTCTCGATGCCGTTGTCCGAGAGGATCATCAGCGGGCGCTCGCCGTCGAGCCCGGCCTCGAGCAGCCCCTGGGCGAGCGAGCGGACCTGCCCGAGCGCCTCGCGGTAGCAGACCCGGCGCCAGCCGCCGCCCGGGTCGCGCTCGGCGAGCAGGGTCCGCTGCGGGGCCTGCTCGGCCCACTGGACGAGGTAGCTGCAGATGTCTCCGGCGTGGGGCTCGAGCTCGAAGGCCGAGCGCAGGAGGAAGGCGCCGCCGGGCAGCGCTTCGCGCTCGACGCGCAGCGGCCCGAACTCGAGGTGGGCCCGCGGCGCCCCGCTCACCGCTGGCGGCTCCGCGCTGCCCGGCGCCCGTGCCGGCCTTTCCGACCGGGGATACCCATGCGCATCCTCCCCCTGCGTGCTCGCCGCCGACGATAGCCAACCGGCCCGCCTTCCACAAGCGGCGGGCCTGCGGGAGGCGGTGCTCCGCCCGCTCGCCCCCCTCGTCGTTAACTTCGCTGGC
This sequence comes from uncultured Ectothiorhodospiraceae bacterium, assembly GCA_964599705.1. Taxonomy (GTDB): domain Bacteria; phylum Pseudomonadota; class Gammaproteobacteria; order HK1; family HK1; genus CAZRGU01. Next base: position 4,186 of record CAZRGU010000112.1, read on the forward strand.
CGGTGGTTACGGTCGCTTACAAGCGCTAAAGATCTGGCGCACCGGGCCGCTTTCCCACCACGAGGTGCGGACCCGGTCGTCCTGGTGCCGCCGGGCACGCGATCGAGGCCGCCGGGAGGCCGGCCGGTCGGGGCAGAAGACGGAGCGGCGGCAGTCGCCGCCAGCGCCCGACGGCGCGGTCGAGGGACGGTTCCGGAGATTCCCGAGTGGCAGCGGGGAAGATGAAGAGAGTCCTGTTCGTCGACGATGAGCCGAACGTTCTGGCCGGGCTGCGGCGGATGATGCGCCCGCTGCGCCGCGAGTGGGAGATGCGCTTCGTGGAGAGCGGCGAGGCGGCGCTGGCGGCGCTCGCCGAGCAGCCGGCCGACGTCCTGGTGACCGACATGCGGATGCCCGGGATGCCCGGGGTCGAGCTCCTCGAGCAGGTCCGCAGCCGCTATCCGCAGACCGTGCGCCTGGCCCTGTCCGGGCACTCCGAGATGGACATGCTGCTGCGCTCGACGCGGGTGGCCCACCAGTTCCTGGCCAAGCCGTGCGACGCCGACGAGATCAAGGCGGCCGTGGAGCGCTCGGTGGCGCTGCGCGGGCTGCTCGCCGACGAGGGGCTGGCGCGTCTCGCCGCGCGCCTCGAGTCGCTGCCGCCGCTGCCCGAGCTCTACGCCCGGCTGTGCGACGAGCTGGCCTCGGACGATGCCTCGATCGACCGGGTCGGCGCGCTGATCGAGCGCGACCTGGCGATGACCGCCAAGATCCTCCAGGTGGTCAACTCGGCCTTCTTCGGGCTGCGCCGCCAGGTCTCCTCGCCGGCCGAGGCCGCAGCGCTCCTCGGGCTCGAGATCATCGAGGGCATGGTGCTCGGCGGCGGGGTGTTCGCCTCCTTCGAGACCCGGGTCGAGGGCTTCAGCCAGGGGGCGCTGTGGCACCACAGCCTGGCGGTCGGCGCGGTGGCGCGGGCGATCGCGCGCCACGAGCGCGCGCCTGCCACGGTCGTCGGCTGCGCCTACCAGGCCGCGCTGCTCCACGACGTCGGCAAGCTGGTGCTGGCGGCCAACCTGCCGGCCGACTACGCGCGGGCCTGCGCGCTGGTGCGGGAGGGCGGCCGGGGCGCGCAGGAGGCCGAGATCGAGGTCTTCGGCCACGGCCACGCCGAGGTCGGGGCCTACCTGCTCGGCCTCTGGGGGCTGCCCGACGCGGTGGTCAGCGCAGTGGCCTATCACCACCGCCCGGAGGACGGCGAGGCGCTCGAGGCGGCGGCACTGGTGCGCGCGGCCAACCGCATCGTCCACGAGCTCGACGGCTGGCGGCCGGAGGGCGGAGAGGAGAGCAGCGGTGCGCTCCCCGAGGAGCGCCTCGAGCGCTGGCGGGACTGCGCCCGCGAGACCCTCGCCGGGCTCGGGGAGGCGGCCTGAGGGCGCCGTCCGGGCGGCTCCTCAAGTGCCGCCCCCGGCGGGCCGATAAGCGGTCGAGCGAGCGCGTTCGCCGGCCGAGGACCAGCGCAGACATGAATGTCCGTCGACCCTTCGAGCCGCGCGCAGCCCCGGCCCGCTTCCCGCTGCGGCTGCTCTCGGCGATGGCCTTCGTCAGCCTGACCTTCATCGGGCTGCTCGGCTACAGCCTGTGGACCGCGCATCGCGACTACGTGGGCGCGAGCCGCGTCGAGGCGAGCTTCCGCGAGGCCGGGGCCGAGCTGCTGCCGATGAGCGAGACGCTGAGCGGCACCGTGCGCCTCTACGTGGCCACCGGCGATCGGCGCTGGAGGGCGCACTGGGAGGCGCTCGAGGAGGCCGAGCACCGCACCGTCGAGGGGTTGATGAAGCTCGCCCGCTCGCTCGGTCTCGAGCTCCAGGTCGAGTCCTTCGAGTCCACCCACGAGCGCCTCGAGGACCTGCAGAAGGAGATCCTCGAGCGGGCCGCCGTCGAGGCCGGTGCGCTGAGCGCCGCGGCCCTGCTCAACAGCCGGCGCTACGACACCTCGCTGCGCCTCTACGCCAGCGCGATCGCCAACCTGATCGAGCAGGTCATCGCCCTCGGGCGGCGCAACGCCGAGCGCGCCGCGGCCAGCTACCGGACGCGGATGATCGTCGGCATCGGGGTGCTGGCGATGCTGGCCGTCGCCTGGGCCGTGCTGCTGGTGTTCGGCACCCGCCAGCGCGCGCGGCGGCTGGGGGCCGAGCGGGCCCTGCGCGAGGCGCTCGCCACCCAGGAGCGGCTGGTCGAGGAGCGCACCGGCGAGCTGAACCGCGCCAACTCGGTGCTGCGCGGCGAGGTCGCGGCGCGGGCCCGCGCCGAGCGCGGCCTGCGCGAGCGCGGGGCGGCGCTGGCCGCCGAGATGACCCGCCTCAACGCGGTGCTCGAGAACATGGACCAGGGGCTGAGCTTCTTCGATGCCGAGGGGCGGCTGGTGCTGTGCAACCGCCAGTTCATGGAGATCAACTGCATCGCCCCCGGCGCGGTGGAGGAGGGGATGGCGGTGGCCGCCATCGAGCACGCCTCGCGCTGCGCCGCCCCGGTGCTGCCCCGCTCGGCGCTCGCCGGGGTGCGCGCGGGAGGCACGCCCGGGTGGCGCGAGGAGCCGATCCGCGAGGAGGCGACCAACCACGCCGGGCGGATCTTCGAGCTGCGCAGCAGCCCGCTGCCCGGGGGTGGCTGGGTGACCATCTACACCGACCTCACCGAGCGGGTGGCCGCCGAGCGGCGCTTCCGCGAGGTGGTCGACAAGGTCCCCTGCGTGGTCCTCGCGGTCGATCACGGCGGGCGGATCCGGCTCGCCAACGCCCAGGTCGAGACCCAGTTCGGCTACCGGCCCGAGGAGCTGCTCGGGGCGAGCATCGAGCGCCTGGTTCCCGAGGATGTCCGGCCCCGTCACCGCGGCCTGCGCAGCGCCTACGTGGCTCGCGGCAAGCACGACATTCGCCAGCTCGAGGTGCGCGCCCGGCGCAAGGACGGCAGCGAGTTCCCGGTCGAGCTGGGGCTCAGCGCGGTCGAGCTGCCCGAGGGGCGCCTGACGCTGTGCGTGGCGATGGACGTCAGCGAGCGCAAGTCCCTGCTCGCCCAGCTCCTCCATGCCCAGAAGCTCGAGTCGATCGGCCAGCTCGCCGCCGGCATCGCCCACGAGATCAACACCCCGACCCAGTACGTGGGCGACAACCTGCGCTTCCTCGAGGACGCCTTCGCTGACATTCGCGCCCTGCAGGCGGCCTACGCGAGCCTGCACCAGGCCGCGCGCGAGGCCGGCGCCTTCGCCGAGCAGGTCGAGGCGGTCGAGCGTGCCCTCGAGGACAGCGACTGGGACTATCTCACCGCCGAGGTCCCGAGCGCCATCGCCCAGGCCGAGGACGGCGTGCAGAAGGTGGCCCGGATCGTTCGCGCGATGAAGGAGTTCTCGCACCCGGGCGGTGACAGCAAGGAGCTGGTCGATCTCAACCGGGTGGTCGAGAACACCGTGACCGTGGCCCGCAACGAGTGGAAGTACGTCGCCGAGCTCGAGCTCGAGCTCGACCGCAGCCTTCCGGACGTGCCCTGCCTGCCCGCCGAGATCGGCCAGGTGGTGCTCAACCTGGTGGTCAACGCGGCCCACGCGATCGCCGACACCGAGGTCGCGAAGCGGGGGGGCAAGGGACGCATCGTGGTCGCCACCGGCCATGACGGCGAGGCGGTCGAGATCCGGGTCGCCGACACCGGCACCGGGATCCCGGCCGCGGTGCGCGAGCGGGTCTTCGATCCCTTCTTCACCACCAAGGAGGTGGGTCGGGGCAGCGGCCAGGGGCTGGCCATCGCCCGCAACGTGGTGGTCACCAAGCACGGCGGAACCATCGACTTCGAGAGCCGCGAGGGCGAGGGCACGACCTTCCGGGTCCGCCTTCCGCTCGCCACGGCCCGTGAGGAGGCGGCATGAACGGGGTGCTCGGCAAGGTGCTGTTCGTCGACGACGAGCCGCGCATCCTGCAGGCCTACCAGCGCGGCCTGCGCCGCCACTTCGAGATTCACGGCGCCACCAGCGGCGAGCAGGCGCTCAAGCTCCTCGAGACCGAGGGACCGTTCCCGGTGGTGGTCTCGGACATGCGCATGCCGGGGATGAACGGCATCGATCTGCTGGTCCGGATCAAGGAGCGCTCGCCCGACACCGTGCGGGTGATGCTGACCGGCAACGCCGACCAGCAGACCGCGATCGAGGCGGTCAACGAGGGCGACGTGTTCCGCTTCCTGACCAAGCCCTGCTCGGTCGAGTCGCTGGCCCGCACCCTGGCGGCCGCCTTCAAGCAGTACCGGGCGATCACCGCCGAGCGCGAGCTGCTCGAGCAGACCGTGCGCGGGGCGGCCGAGGCGCTGAGCGAGGTGCTCTCGCTGGTCGACCCCGAGGCCTTCGGGCGCACCCAGCGGCTCAAGCGGCTGATGCGCGACATGGCCGTCGCCATGGGGCTGCGCGAGAGCTGGGAGGCCGAGACCGCCGCGATGCTCTCCCAGATCGGCTGCGTGGTGCTGCCCGGCGAGCTGCTGCGCAAGGTCACCTCGGGTGCGCCGCTCACCGCCAAGGAGCGCGAGCGCTTCCTGCAGCACCCCGGGGTCGGTGCCGACCTGCTCGCCCGGATCCCGCGCCTCGACGGGGTGGCCGAGATCATCCGCTACCAGGAGAAGGGCTTCGACGGCAGCGGCCCGCCGCCCGGCGAGGTGTGCGGCGAGGCGATCCCGCTCGGGGCGCGGATGCTCAAGGTGGTGCTCGACTTCGACCGCCACGAGTCGAGTGGCCTGAGCGGCACCGAGGCGCTGCGCGCGCTGCGCGAGGACGGCGGCCTCTACGACGGCAGGGTGCTCACCGCCCTCGAGCTGATGGTCGAGGCGCGGCTGCCCGAGGAGTGCCGCATGGTCGATGTGCGGCGGCTCGCCGACGGGATGATCCTCAACGACGAGATCCGCACCGCCCGCGGCATCCTGGTGGTCAGCCGCGGCCAGGAGATCACCCCCTCGGTGCGCTCGCGGCTGCTCAGCTTCTGCCGCAACGGGACGCTTCCCGAGCGCCTGATGGTGGCCGTGATCGAGCCCGGACGCCAGGCCGGGGGAAGCGCCGCGGCCTGACAGCCCCGACGACTGCCGGTCGCGCGCTCGACGAGCGAGCATGCATGCAGCGGGCGTTCGCTGCCGGAGCGGGACCCGACGTCGGGCTGGCGCCCGGCCTGCGCTCGAACTGCGCCCGGGATGGAGCGCGAGATGGCCCCGGGCAGGGCCTTCCCCGTAGCCCGGGCT
>CAZRGU010000112.1:9526-10879 GCA_964599705.1 uncultured Ectothiorhodospiraceae bacterium
AGATGGCCCCGGGCAGGGCCTTCCCCGTAGCCCGGGCTCTGCCCGGGATCGAGCGTGGCATCAGCGTCGCTGCGCAGCCTTTGTAATCAACGGCGTAGCCTATGTTCGAGGAAAGCTTGTGAAAGAGCCGCCCGCCTGCTGCGGAAGCCCCGGGTCGCCCCGAGCGGGGGGGGGGAGAACTGTGCGCCGGATCGAATTTCCCGGGGGGGCCAGGGTCTACAATGACGGGCCCACGGCCGGGGGCCGGGCATCTGAGGAGAGGAGTCCGTGAACAGAGCGATTGGAGTGGTGATGGTGGCGGGCGTGATCGGGCTGGCCGGCTGCCAGGAGGTGCGCAACGAGCAGGTGGGACAGGTCGTCGGCGGGGCGATCGGCGGCCTGATCGGATCGCAGGTCGGGAAGGGCAGCGGGCAGCTCGCCGCCACCGCCGCCGGGGCCATCGCCGGGGTGCTGATCGGCGGGAACATCGGGCGGAGCATGGACGAGCTCGACCGGATGAAGGCCCAGCGCAGTCTCGAGACCACGCCCACCGGCCAGACCTCCAGCTGGCGCAATCCCGACACCGGAGTCGAGTACGCGGTCACACCGACCCGCACCTACCAGGAGGGCGGTACCGCCTGTCGCGACTACACCACCGAGGCCTGGATCGACGGGCGCCGCGAGAACGTCAAGGGCACCGCCTGCCGCCAGCCGGACGGGACCTGGCGCACCATCTGAGGGCCGCGGGCGCCGATCCCGGGCGAGCGCCGGGAGGGCGGCCGCCGGCGGCGGGCGGCGAGCCGCGCCCGGGGCTCGGAGGTGTCCGGCGGGCCGCGCAGCGCGCCGCCCGGCGGCGGCGCTCGCGGCCAGGACACGCTCGGTTCCCTAGTATTTCGCGGCGCCCGTGATTATGATTCCGCCGCCACGCCCGGCGCCGACAAGCCTCGCGGCACTTCCGAGGTCATTGCCACACACCGAGACGGGAGGGGGTTCGTTCATGGCCAAAGCCACTGCGGTCAGGGAGCCGTTTACCAAGGCGAAGCTCATCGCCGAGCTGGCGGCCGACACCGGATTGAGCAAGAAAGACATCAACGCGGTGCTCGAGTCGCTGGCGATGATCATCCAGCGCCACGTCAAGAAGCGTGCCGTGGGGCAGTTCACGCTCCCCGGGCTGCTCAAGATCAAGACCGTGCGCAAGCCGGCGAGGCGCGAGCGCAAGGGGATCAATCCGTTCACCGGGGAGGAGACGACGTTCAAGGCCAAGCCGGCCCACACGGTGGTCAAGATCCTGCCGCTCAAGCGGCTCAAGGACATGGTGCTCTAGCAGCGCTCGCGCCGGTCGCGCGAGGCGACCGCCGCGTACGGGATCCGCGC
>CAZRGU010000113.1:0-10831 GCA_964599705.1 uncultured Ectothiorhodospiraceae bacterium
CTGATGCCGCTGATGGACGGCTGCCGCCTGGTCTGCGCCGGGGGGCGCTGCGCGCTGTTCGGGCAGCCGCCCGAGGTCCTCAAGGCGCTGCTCCAGGCGCGCGCCGGGACGCTCGACCTGATCTGCCTGCCCGACGTGCGCGAGCGCCACGGCTCGCTGCTCAACAACGTCGAGTTCCTGCTCTACTACTTCCTGTTCTTCGAGAAGGGGCTCGCCGAGCGGCGCCGCCTCAAGCTGGTCGGCGAGGCCGATCACATCGCCCAGGTCCTCGAGGTGCTTCGCCTGACCCTGCTCGGCCCCAGCGAGGCCGAGCTCGAGGGCTGGGGGACCCCGCCGGAGCTGCGCCGCGAGTGGCTCAACGCCGCCCGGTTCTTCGCGCTCAAGGACGAGGCCGGCGCGGTGCGCCCGGTCGAGTCGTTCTTCGAGGTGGTGGCGTTCGCCGACGGGCGCGCCGAGTGCGGCGGGTGGCGCATCGAGCGCCTCGGCGTCGACCGCTTCGCGGTCACCTCCGCCGGCGAGCGCCTGGAGGTCGATCTGAACGAGTGCGAGCGGGTCGAGCCGCCCTATCCGGTGGTCACCGACTACGTCCCGGCCGGCTTCGCCAAGTTCGCCGTCGAGGTCCTCGGCGGGGCATCGGGGTTCTCCCCCGAGCAGCCCTCGACCGGGCTGGCGATGTGCGCCAACGGCCACTACGTGCTGATCGACGCCATCCCCTACGTCGATCACCACCTCGAGGCGCGCGGGATCTCGAAGAACGAGATCGCGGCGGTCTTCCTGACCCACCTCCACGACGACCACTGCAACCTCTTCCCGCTGATGCGCATGGCCCACCGCGTCGACCTGATCACCACCCGCGAGATCTACGCCATGGCGATGCGCAAGCTGGCCATGGGGCTCGGCTGGAGCGAGGCGGTGGTCGCCGAGCACTTCCGCTTCGTCGAGGCGCGGGTCGGCGAGCGGCTGCGCTACTACGGGCTCGAGATCGAGCCGCACCACACGGTGCACAGCATCCCCACGGTGGGGGCCATCTTCCGGGTCCATGACCACGGCCACGACCACGAGGTGTGCGTGGTCGGCGACATCCAGACCTTCGCCGAGATCGCCGAGATGCGCCGCCAGGGCCTGGTCAGCGCCCAGACCGAGGACCGCCTGCGCGCCCTCTACGAGCGCCGCTTCGACCTGCTGGTGGCCGACGGCGGCATGGGGCCGATCCACGGCGATCCGGCCGACGCGCTCGGCTCGAAGTCCGAGCGGGTGGTCTTCGTGCACGTCGAGCGGCTCCCCGAGCGCTTCAACGCGACCTTCTCGCTGGCCAGCTCGGGCAAGCGCTACACCATCCTCGAGGGGCACAGCGACATCTACGCGACCCGCGCCATCGAGTACCTGATGAACATCTTCGGGGCGCGCCTGACCAGCCACTGGCTGGCGACCCTGTTCGCCGACAAGGAGATCAAGCGCTACAACACCGGCGACGTGATCCTCAAGCAGGACGCCGAGACCTGGGGCAGCGTCTACCTGCTGCTCGCCGGGCACTGCGAGGTGATCCACCACGACGGCGAGCGCTTCCGCAGCGTCGGCACCCGCGAGGCCGGCGACCTGATGGGCGAGATGGCGGTGGTCACCGGCCGCGAGCTGCGCAACGCCAGCGTCATCGCCCGCACCCCGGTGCTCGCCTGCGCCTTCTCCGAGCGCGCCTTCCTGAGCTTCCTCGAGGCCGAGGGGCTGCGCGACGAGCTGCTCGCCGCCTGGGCGCGGCGCGGGCGGGTCGGGGCGCTGCCCCAGTTCGAGACCCTGACCACGCGGGTGCTCGACGCGCTGTGCGTGATCGCCCGCGAGCTGCGCCTCGAGCCCGGCGAGACGATCGACGAGCCGGAGGGCGCCGAGGCCTGGCTGGTGGTGTGCGCGGGAGGCGCCGCGGCGGCCCGCTCGGACCGCCTGCTCGGGCCGGGCGGCGAGGCCGGGCGCTGGCGCCCGTTCGCCTCCCCCGGGGCGACCCGGCTGCGTGCCACCGGCCGCCAGCCCTGCACCCTGCTGCGCTTCGAGCGCACCGCCCTCGAGCCGCTGATCGCCGCGACCCCGCAGCTCAACTACGCGCTGCGCCGGCTGCGCGCCGCAGAGGGCGAGCCGCCCTGGTCGCTGCGCGCCACCGGGGCCTCGCCGCCGCTGCCCGCCGGCCTCGCCGCGCCGCCGCCCGGGGCTCAGGCCGCCGCCAGCCCGTAGGCCAGGCCGGTGAGGATCGAGCCGGCCAGGCCGAGGCCCAGGTAGAGGGCGAAGACCGGGCGCTTGACCAGCGCCCAGACCGCGATCGCGGCCGGGATCGAGGAGACCGCCCCGGCGGTCATGAAGGCCAGCGCCGCCCCCCGGTCCATCCCCAGCTCGAGCAGGCCGCCGATCAGCGGGATGGCGGCGTAGCCGTTGAGGTAGGCGGGCACGCCGACCAGCGCGGCCAGCGCCACCGTGCCGGCCCCGCCGCCGCCGAGCGCCGCGCCGACCCAGGCCGGGTCGAGGTAGGCGACCATCAGGCTCTCGAGGAAGAAGGCCAGGGCCAGCCACTTGCCGAGGAAGGCGCCGGTGGCGAGCAGCTCGGTGGTGAACAGGGCGCGCCGTCCGGGGTCGCGCCAGAAGCGCCAGGCGACCGTGACCGGAGCGGCCGGATCGAGCGGTGGCCGGCAGCCGCAGGCGCCTGCCTGGCGGCGCAGCGGCTCGGCGAGGAAGCCGGCACGGCGCAGCGCAAGCACCGCGAGGCCGGCGAGCAGCCCCATCGCCACGGTGGCGGCGGTCTTGGCGACGGCGAAGCCGAGGCCGATGCCGGCGGCGGTCAGCACGAACATCTCCGGGTCCATGATCGGCGAGGCGATCCAGAAGGCCATCACCGGGGCGAGCGGCACCCCGGCCGCGAGCAGCGCGGCGACCAGCGGGATCACCCCGCAGGAGCAGAACGGCGAGAGCGCCCCGACCAGGGCTGCGGCCACCACGGTGCCGAGCGGGTGCCCGGAGAAGGCGCGCGCGATCAGGGCGTCGGCGCCGCTCGCCTTGACGGCGCCAGCGAGCAGCACCGCGAGCAGCAGGAAGGGGGCGATGTCGGCCAGCGCGGCGAGCACGAAGCGTGCGCTCGCCGCGCCCTGGCCGGGGTCGGCGAGGGCCAGCGCGGCGAGCCCGGCCGCGAGCGCCCAGAGCACCCGCTCGCGGACCACGGCCCGCACCAGGCGCCACGGGCGGCGCGCGGCCAGGGTTGCCGGCGGAGCGCTCACGCGGCCTCCCCCGAGCGCGCGGCGCGCTCCTCGACGCAGCACTCGGCGGTCAGGAAGCCGACCAGCGCCTCGAGGCGCTCGAGGCGGGCCAGGCAGCGCAGCACCGTGCCCTCGCGGCGCTGCTCGATCAGGGCGGCGTGGCGCAGGTGGGCGAGGTGGTGGGAGAGCGTCGAGGCGGGGATCGCCAGGCGGCGCTGGAGCTCGCCAACCGTGCGCCCCTGGTGCCCGGCACGGACCAGCAGGCGCACGATCCGCAGCCGGGTCGGGTTGCCGAGCTCGGCGAGCTGGGCGGCGGCGTGATCGACGTTCATGAGCGAGCCCCGGTGGACCTCCGGGGGAGCATCATAAACGATAATTCCAGAAATATCGAACTATAGGCCAGGGAGGATGGCTCATCCGCCGCTGGCCGCCACCCGGCGGGCGACCAGGTGGAAGAGGTGCCAGTGCTTGGGGCGCCCGCGCGGGGTGACCGAGTCGCACTCCTCCTCCTCGAGGTGCTCGACTGTCCAGCCGGCGAGGAGGCGCTCGAGGGCGGCGCGGGTGTGGAAGGTCAGGGTCGGGTCGCCGGCCCAGCCGTCGCGCTCGCCGAAGAGCTGGCCGGCGAAGCGCCCGCCGCCGGCGAGGCTCTCCTCGAGACGCGTCCAGAGCCGGGCGAAGACCGGCGGCGGGCACAGCGGCAGGGCGAAGCACGAGATCACCAGGTCGAGGCGCTCCCAGGCCTCGCCGGCCAGGGTCTCGAAGGGCGCGCAGCGGGTGCGCAGGCGCGCCCCCGGGGGCAGGTCCGGGCGCCGGCGCAGGCACTCGAGGGCCGCCGGCTGGGCGTCCACGGCGAGCACCGCCCAGCCCCGCTCGAGCAGCGCGATGGTGTCGCGCCCGCAGCCGCAGCCGAGGTCGAGCGAGCGTCCCGGGGGCCGCCCCTCGGCGGCGAAGCGCTCCAGGGCCAGCGACGTGGTCGCCCGCGGCGGGCGCTCGACGGTGCGCCGGTAGTAGCTTCGCCAGTCGCTCTCGTCCATCCCGGGGCAGGCGCTCATCAGAAGTAGCGGGCCAGCTCGAGCTGGAGGTAGTCGTCGCGGCGCAGGCCGTGCAGCACCGAGCCGGGGCGCGGGTCGCTGATCACCCGCCCCTCGACGGACAGCCGCCAGCGATCGCCGAGCCTGCGGCTGGCCTCGAGGTTGAGGAACCGCTCGCCCGAGGAGAGGTCATCGAGCACCCCGAGCAGCAGCTCGCTCGAGGCCGGGTCGTTGAGGGCCAGGCGCAGGCCCGTGAAGAGGTCGTTCTGGAAGGCGGTGCCGGCCGCGCCACCGCGGTCGTCGAAGGCGTACTCGGCGAGCACCCCGAGGTCGGCGCGGGTGCCGAGGACGCCGAAGAAGGTGTACTCGAGGCCGCCGACCGCGGCGCTGAAGGTGCGCGGCCCCTGGCGGTAGCGGGTCAGGGCCTCGAGCTTCCACAGCCAGGCCCCCTTGGTCACCTGGAGGTCGAGCGAGAGCTGGTCGATCTGCTCGTAGAGCGGAACGAGCACCGGCTCGCCGGAGCCGCTGCGCCCGGCGAGCAGGGTCGGCTCCCGGGCGGTGCCGCGAAACCAGGCGATGCCGATGTCGTAGTCGCCGAGGCTCGCCGACCAGCGCAGCGCCAGGTCGAGGTGATGGCGCCGGGCGCCGGACTCGTAGCGGGCCTGCCCGGCGTCGACCCGCGGGGTGCTGCGCAGCCGCCCGCCCGGCCCCGGGAAGGTGCGCGGGCGGAAGTAGGGCAGCAGCAGCAGGTCGACCGTGCCCCAGGCCGGCAGCAGGGTCAGGTCGATCATCGGCTGGCCGAGCTTGTCCTCGCCGTCGATGTCCTCGACCAGGTCGGTCTGGTTGACCACGTCGACCAGGTGGCGCGACTCGGTCACCCCCCAGAAGACGGTGCCGATCCCGGCGCGCAGCTCCCAGGGCCCCGCCGCATGGGTCCACAGCGCCTCGCGCAGGTCGGCGTGGCTGCGCTCCGGGTCGCCCTGGTCGAGGCGCAGGAAGGGCACCACGGTGAGCGTGTCGCGGGCCTCGTTCCACTCCCAGGCGAGCTCCGGGGCGGCGACCAGCGAGGCGTTGGCGCCGTGGGCGCGGGGGTCGGCCGGCTGCGCGGCGAAGAGGCGCTGCTCGGCGGCCAGGTAGCCGCCGAGCTCGACGGCGGGCAGCGCGCCGGGTGTTGCGAGGAGCGCGACGAGGAGCGTGCGCGGCGCCCGGCGGCGCATCCCCGGCCGGCATCGCCGGCGGGCGCGCGCCGCCGTGGACGGGGGCGCCACGCCGGGGGCGCTCAGCGGGCCCGGCGCAGGGCGCTGCGATCGAAGTCGCGCGCCTCGAGCCCGGTGGCGAAGCGGTAGTCCGACCACAGCAGGGTGGTGCTCTTGCCGCTCTGGTGGTTGACCATCTCCATGCGCGCCGGGCGCCAGAACCGCTCCCGGTAGCGCCGGTAGCCGTAGACCCGCAAGGTCTTGAGCAGCGCCCCCTTGCGGTCGTAGTACTCGACCTTGAGCGGCTGGTAGCTGCGCTGGTCGATCCAGGCCACCTGGCGGGTGTACCCGGAGCTCGGGTAGCTCGGGCGGCGCTCGAGGACGAAGGCCGGCCGCCCGTCGAGGGCCTCGTCGCGCAGCCAGCGGTAGCGGTACTTCTCGACCTCCTGGGAGGTCAGGTCCTCGTAGGCGAACTCGCTGCCCATGAACGGCCCCGACTTGTTGGCCGAGGAGATCCGCTTGACCCGCTTGAGGGCCGGCAGGTAGAGCCACTGGTCGTCGGGGCGGGTGGCGTGGGTGTGGCTGAGGAACGCGGTGCCCTTCACGTCGCGCGGCTGGTCGAAGAGGATCAGCAGCTTGTCGCCGTCACCGGGGACCTCGAGGGTGCGCACCCGCAGCCGGCGGCGGCTCTCCTGGCCCTGGCGGTCGCGCAGCACCATCTCGAGCTCGGCGCGCTGATCGCCCCAGCCGCGGTCCCTGCGGTCGGCCTCGACCGCGATCGCGCGCCCCTTCTCCTCGGCGCTCATCGCGCGCGCCGGCGCGGCGCCGAGCGCGGCGAGCGCCGCGGCGGCGAGAAGGGTCGTCGATGCCAGGCTCCTTGCCATCCGCTCTCGTCGGCGCCGCCGACCACGCGCCGGGTGGTCGCGCCCGCCGTTCCGCCCACCTCGCCCGGGCCGGCGCCGCCCAGCCGGTGCCGAGCCGTCCCGCGGTCCCTGCACCCGGCCCGTCCAGCGCCGCGGCCCGCGTCGCGGTTAGGATATCGCCCGTGCCGGACCCGTGCCACAGCTCCGCGTCGCCGCTGGCCGTGATCTTCGATCTCGACGACACCCTGGTTCACGGCTGGGACCGGGAGCGCCGGGCGCCGGTCGACGTCCACTACCTGAGCTGGCGGGCGGTGCTCGCCGAGCGCGGCATCCACCTGCCCCGCGAGCGCTACCTGGCCGACATGAAGGGCCTCGACAACGCCGGCTGCGACGCCTACCTCGAGCGGGCCCTGGGGCTCGGGCGCGGCGAGCGGCTCGCGGCGCGCAAGGAGGTCTGCTACCGCGAGCGGGTGGCGCCGCGCTACCTGCGCCTGCGCCCCGGGGTCGCGGCGTGCCTCGAGCGGCTGGCCGCGGCCGGGGTGCGGCTCGGGATCCTCACCAACGCGCCGCGCCGCAACCTCGAGGTGACCTACCAGGTGGTCGGTCTCGAGCGCTGGATCGCCGAGGAGGACGCGCTGGCGGCCGACGACCTGGCCCGCCACGGGCTGGCGCCGAAGCCGGACGGGGCCGGGCTGCTGTGGCTCGGGCGGCGCCTCGGGGCGAGCCGCGAGCGGCTGCGCTACGTCGGCGACAGCCGCATCGACGTGCGTGCCGGGCGGGCCGCCGGGGTCGCGGTGGTGGCCCTCACCGTCAACTACCCGGCCGCCGAGCTGCGCGCCCTCGGGGCGGCGGTGACGATCGACGAGCTCGCCGATCTCGATATCGAGCTGCTCGCCTGCGCCGGGGCCGGATGAGGATGTACCCTACAGCTTCGCGACCTGCGGCCGCTAACCGCAGCGCGGGTGCGCCCCCGCCTCTCCAGGAGCGCCGCCGGGGCGAGCGCAGTGGACGGCCGCGCCGCGGGTCGGTGACGAGCCCGGAGTAGCAGCAGCGTGTACGGCATTGACTCACCGGCCGCGGAGCAGCGGAGCGCGGCCAGCCCGTCCGGTCCTCCGGGGCGGCGAGCCGCGGCCTTGCTCGACGGCCGGCGGGGACGGTCCGCCTCGCGCCCGCGGCCCCGCGCGGGCGCGATGCCGGGACGGGCGCCCTGGTAGCGCGGCGATGTTTCACCTCAGGCGCTACTTCTCCATCGCCAGCCTGATCGGGGTGGTGATCACGGTCGGCGGGCTGTCGCTGTTCTACCGCCAGATGTCCTTCGCCGAGCTCGAGCGCAACGAGCTGCGCCACGCCCGGCTGCTCACCGATCACCTCATGGAAAGGCACTGGGCCGAGTACGAGCAGTTCATCGAGCGGGCCGAGCGCATCCCGGCCGCCGACCTGGCCCGCTCCCCGGTGGTGCAGGGGTTCCGCTACCAGGTCGTCGACCAGCTCGGCGGCCACGACAAGGTGGTCAAGCTCAAGCTCTACGCCCTCGACGGCACCACGCTGTTCTCGACCGATCCGTCCCAGCTCGGGGAGAGCGAGGCGGACAACCCGGGATTCCGGGCCGCGCGCGCCGGGGGCGGGGCCAGCGCGATCATCTTCCGCAACCGCATCGACGGCTTCGAGGGGGTGGTCGTCGACCGCAACCTGGCCTCGGTCTACCTCCCGGTGCGGATGCACCCGGAGGCCCCGGTCCGCGGGGTGCTCGAGATCTACACCGACGTCACCGAGCTGGTCGGGCGGCTGCGCACCCGCCAGTGGCAGATCGTCATCGGGGTCAGCCTCGCGCTCGCCGTGCTCTACCTGTTCCTGCTCGCGATCGTCAACCGGGCCCAGGCGATCCTCGAGGCCCACGACCGCGAGCGCCGCGCCCAGGAGGCCGCGATCCGATACCAGGCCTACCACGACCCGCTGACCGGGCTGCCCAACCGGGCCGCCTTCAGCGAGCGGGTGGCCGAGGCGGTGGCCCGCGCGCTGCGCTCGGGAAGCACCCTGGCGCTGCTCTTCTTCGACCTCGATCACTTCAAGGAGGTCAACGACACCCTCGGGCACGGGGCCGGGGATCGGCTCCTGCAGGCGGTGGCCAGGCGGGTGCGCAAACGGCTGCGCGACGGCGACCTGCTGTTTCGCATGGGCGGCGACGAGTTCACGGTGCTCGCCGAGAATCTCGACGGGCCCGAGCAGGCGCGGCGCATCGCCGAGCGCATCCTCGCCGCGCTCGACTGGCCCCTCGAGGTCGATGGCCACGAGCTGGCCGCGCGGGTGAGCATCGGCATCGCGCTGTGCCCGCAGGATCGGCGCGACGTCGACGGCCTGCTGCGCTGCGCCGATGCGGCGATGTACGCGGCCAAGGCCGCCGGGCGCGGGACCTACCGGCTGGCCAGCTCGATCCCGCCCTGCCGGCCTTCGTCGGGCCCGGCGGGCGGGGGCGAGGTGGTGGTGCTGCCCCGGGCCGCGCCGCGCGACCGGCGCGGCTCGTCGTGAGCTCGGTGCTCGCAGGGGATTCGCGCGCCGTCACGAGGGCAGCCACGGCCGGCCCCCGCAGGCGCGCGATTCCTTGCCCGAGCCCTCAAAGCCCCGACGACCGCCGGCCGCGCGCTCGACGAGCGAACAGGCGTGCAGCAGCTCGCCGTAGCCCGGGCTCTGCCCGGGATCGGGCGTTGGATCAGCGTCGTCGCACAGCCTTTGTAATCAACGGCTTAGCCTATGTTCGATGAAAGCTGGGCGGCGGCGAACTCCCAGTTGACCAGCTTCCAGAAGGCCTCGAGGTACTTGGGGCGCGCGTTGCGGTAGTCGATGTAGTAGGCGTGCTCCCAGACGTCGCAGGTGAGCAGCGGCTGCAGCCCGGAGGTCAGCGGGTTTCCGGCGTTGCCGGTGTTGACGATCTCGAGCGCACCGTCCTCGCCCTTGACCAGCCAGGTCCAGCCGGAGCCGAAGTTGCCGATCGCCGAGGCGGTGAAGCGCTCGCGGAACTCGCCGACCGAGCCGAAGGCCCGGGTCAGCGCGTCGGCGAGCGGGCCGCCCGGATCGCCGCCCCCGGCGGGGCTCAGGCAGTTCCAGTAGAAGGTGTGGTTCCAGACCTGGGCGGCGTTGTTGAACAGCCCCCCCGAGGCCGAGCGGATGATGTCCTCGAGGCTCGCGCTCTCGTGCTCGCTGCCCTGGATGAGGTTGTTGAGGTTGTTGACGTAGGTCTGGTGGTGCTTGCCGTAGTGGTAGTCGATGGTCTCGGCCGAGATGTGCGGCTCGAGCGCGTCGCGCTCGTAGGGAAGCGGCGGAAGCTCATGGGCCATGCGAGATCTCCTTGAGATATTGTGGTATTTACGGTTCCTGGATGCGGTTGTTCCCTCCTCCAGCGCTCCCTCGCCGGAACGCGCCATTCTCTCCCAGGGGATGGTGATTGCCAAGCCGCTGCCACCCCGGCGCGCGCGGCGAGGGCGCCCGGGACGCCGCCCCGGCGGGGCGCACGGCGCGGCGCGGCGCGCCGGAGCCTGGCCGGCGATGCGGGCGAGCGGGCCTCCAGGATGTCGAGCTCCTCACTGATGTCGGGGCCGGCCGGCGGCGCCGTGGAGGCCGCCGCGGAGCGGCTCGCCGAGCGCCTCGGGGCGGCACGCCGCCTGCTGGTGCTGACCGGGGCGGGCCTCAGCACCCCCTCGGGGATCCCCGACTACCGTGACCGGGCCGGGCGATGGAAGCACCCGCGCCCGCTGCTCTACCAGGACTTCGTGAGCCGCCGCGCGGCGCGCTGCCGCTACTGGGCGCGCAGCCTCGCCGGCTGGGGGCCGTTCGCCGCGGCCCGCCCCAACCCCGGGCACCGGGCGCTGGCCGCCCTGGAGGCCGCCGGGCGGGTCGCGGCGCTGATCACCCAGAACGTCGACGGCCTCCACCAGCGTGCCGGCAGCCGCCGGGTGATCGAGCTGCACGGCTCGCTCGCCCGGGTGCGCTGCCTGGCCTGCGGGGCGTGGGGCTCGCGCGCGGCCTTCCAGCGCCGGCTGCTGGCCGCCAATCCCGGCTGGATGCCCGCCCCCGGGGTCCTGGGCCCCGACGGTGACGCCGAGCCGGCCCCGGCGACCGGCCGGGGCGCCGAGCGCCCCTTCGCGCTGCCCGGCTGCCCGCGCTGCGCCGGGATCCTCAAGCCCGACGTGGTCTTCTTCGGCGAGTCGGTGCCGCGCGCGCGGGTCGAGCGGGCCCGCGCGGCGCTGGCCCGGGCCGACGCCGTGCTGGTGGCCGGCTCCTCGCTGATGGTCTTCTCCGGCTACCGCTTCGCGCGCGAGGCCGCGGAGCGCGGCATTCCGCTGGCGATCGTCGCCCTCGGGCGCACCCGGGCCGATCCCCTGGCCACGGTCAAGGTCGAGGCGCGCTGCGAGCGGCTCCTGCCGTGCCTGGCGCGGCTGCTCGGCGCCTGAGCCTGACCGCAGCGCCTTGCCGGCGCTGCCGTCTCCCCGTAGCATCTCCTCCCTTTTGACCGTTGC
>CAZRGU010000114.1:0-2203 GCA_964599705.1 uncultured Ectothiorhodospiraceae bacterium
CCCGCGCCCGATCCCGGGCAAGGCTCTCAGCCGAGCGCGGCCCGCGCCGGCAGGTCGCGCCGGACACGGCTGTCGGGAAAGCGGCAGGTGAAGCGGCTGCCCCGCCCGGGCGTGCTCTCGACCTCGAGCAGCGCGTCGTGGCGCATCAGCGCATGCTTGACGATCGCCAGGCCGAGACCGGTGCCGCCGACCTCGCGCGAGCGGGCCTTGTCGACCCGGTAGAAGCGCTCGGTCAGGCGCGGCAGGTGCTCGGCCTCGATGCCGATGCCGGTATCGGACACCCGCACCGCGGCCCCGCCGCCCTCGAGGCCCGCCTCGATGCGCACCGAGCCGCCGGCCGGAGTGTAGTGCACGGCGTTGAAGGCGAGGTTGGCGAGCGCGCTGTAGAGCTCGTCGTGCTCGCCGAGCAGCACCAGGCCGGGCGGGCAGCGCGCCTCGATGCGGTGGCGCCCGGCGCTCAGCGCCGCGGCCTCGCCGCGCACCGCCTCGATCAGCTCGCCGAGCGCGATCTCGTGCCACGGCGCGCCCCCGGGGTCGTTCTCGAGCCGCGACAGGCGCAGCAGGTCCTCGACGATGCTGCTCATGCGCGCGGCCTGCTGGGCCATCCGCTCCACCGGCCGGCGCCACTCGGCGGCCAGCTCCCCGGCCTCGCCGAGGGCCTCGAGGTAGCCGACGATCACGGTCAGCGGGCTGCGCAGCTCGTGGGAGACGTTGGCGACGAAGTCGCGGCGCATCGCCTCGAAGCGCGCCAGCCGGGTCACGTCGCGGGCCTGGAGGAGGTGGCGATCGCTGCCGTAGGGCACCACCCGCACGCTCAGGCTGAGCGCCGGGTTGACCGGCGAGGCGACGGTCAGCGGCTCCTCGTAGGCCCCGGCGTCCAGGTAGGCCGCCAGGCGCGCCTCGGGCACCGCCTCGCCGAGCGGGCGCTGGAGGTCGCCCGGGTGGCGCAGCCCGAGCAGGCGCCGGGCGGTCGAGTTGAACCACAGCACCCGGCCGTCGGCGCCCAGGATCACGGTCGCATCGGGCAGCGCCTCGGCGGCCTGCTCGAAGCGCGCGGCGACCTTGTGGAGGCGCTTCTTGCGCTTGCGGTTCTGGCGCTCGAGGCGGGCCAGGGCGGTGAAGATCTCGCGCCACACCCCGGTCCCGGCGGGCAGCGCGCGGCGCTTGCGCGCGGCCAGCCAGCGCGCCAGGCGCACCAGGTGGTAGAGATGGAGGGCGCAGTACAGCGCCAGCCCGGCGAGCAGCCCCCGCGCGGGATGGCCGGCGAGCGCGCCGAGCAGCGCCCCGGCACCGAGCAGCCCCCCGCCGATCGCGGCCTCGGCGAGCCACGCCGGGGAGCGACGGCGAGGCGGCGGCGCAGCCGCGCCGGCGGGAGCACCGGCCCGCCTCGCTCGCCGATCCGGGCCCGCGCGCGCCGGCAAGCGTTGCGCCCCGGCGCTCAAGCGGGCCTCGCCGAGAAACGGTAGCCGCAGCCATGCACGGTCTGCACCAGGCCGTCGCGGGCGAAAGGGGCCAGCGCCCGGCGCAGCCGGCGCACGTGAACGTCGACCGTGCGCTCCTCGAGGTAGGCCCCCGGGCCCCAGACCCCGTCGAGGATCTGGGCGCGGCTGAGCACCCGCTCGGGGTGGGTCATGAACCAGCGCAGCAGGCGAAACTCGGTGGGACGCAGGCGCAGCGGCCGGCCCTCGATGCTGACCCGGTGGCTCACCGGGTCGAGGCGCAGCCCGGCGATCTCGAGCGGCTGCTCGTCGCCGGGCCGTGCCGCCCGGCGCAGCACCGCCCGGCAGCGCGCCACCAGCTCCCTGACCGAGAACGGCTTGGTGACGTAGTCGTCGGCTCCGGCCTCGAACCCGGCCAGGCGGTCGCCCTCCTCGCTGCGCGCGGTGAGCATGATCACCGGGACCGGATCCTCGCGCCGGCGCAGGCGCCGGGCGAGCTCGATCCCGCTCACCCCGGGCAGCATCCAGTCGAGCAGCACCAGATCGACCTGGGCGGCGGCCAGGCGTGACTCGGCGGCGGCCGTGTCGCCGACCGACTCGACCGCGAAGCCGGCCCCGGCGAGCGCCATCTCGAGCAGCTCGCGGATCGCGGCCTCGTCCTCGACCACCAGCACCTTCGGCCTCACTCCCCCCTCCGACGCCCCGGCCCCTCGCGCTCGGCGCGCAGATCGATCTCAGCGTGCAGATGTTACAGCCCGGGGACA
>CAZRGU010000114.1:2303-6357 GCA_964599705.1 uncultured Ectothiorhodospiraceae bacterium
GCCCTCACCCGGAGACCCGCCGCCACTGGGCGTCGAGACGCTGGCGCGAGACCGGCTCGGCGGTGCCGAGGCGCTGGGCGAACAGCGACACCCGGTACTCCTCGATCATCCAGCGGTAGCGCTCGAGCTCCGGGTCGTGGCGCCCGCGCGCGCGGTGGGCCGCGGCGCGCACCACGTAGCGGCGCCACAGCGGCGCGATCTCGGCGCAGCGGCGCGCGTCGTTGGCCCCGCCGGTCGCGATCCGCTCGAGGCGCAGGCGCAGCGCCTCGAGGTAGCGCGGATAGCGGGAGAGCCGCTCCCAGCCGGCCCGCGCGGCAAAGCCCCGGTGCACCAGCCAGGCGAGCTGCTCGTCGACGTCGGCGCGGCTCGCCGGGAGCGCCGCGAGCGCCCCGGCGGCAGCGAGCGCGCGCAGCGCCCGGTAGCGCTCGAGCAGCTCGGCGCACAGCGCGCAGGCCTCCTCGAAGGCCACCCGGAAGGCGGCCCGGCGCTCGGCGATGCGCGCCTCGAAGGCGGCCCGGTCGCGGATCGCCCCGGCGCCCTCGAGCAGCGCCCGCCCGGCGGCCAGGGCGGCCAGATCGGCGCCGAGATCGGTGTCCGGCAGCGCTCCGAGCGCCTCGGGGGGCTCGGGGAGCGCCGCGTAGCCGAGCTCCAGGGCGAGGGCGGCCGGGTGCTCGCGCAGCCAGCGGCGGGCATCGCGCCCGAGCGCCAGCGCAAAGAGCCGGCGCAGCCCGGCGGGCATCGCCCGGCGCGCGGCCGCGCGCGACTCGAGGAGCTCGAGGGTCACCGCATCGCCCCGATCGAGGAGCGCCGGCCAGGCCGGCGTGGCCCCGCGCGGGCCCTCGCGGCGCACCTCCTCGGGCAGCGGGCCGAACACCCAGGCGCCGGTGGAGCGCCGGGCCGGGCCGGCGCTCGGCGCGCCCTGCCCGGGCGCCGCGGGACGCGGCGCCCGGGCGGCCAGGGCACGCTGCAGGGCGTGGAGATCCCGCCCGCAGCCGCGCTCCTCGCCGGCCGGCCCGAGCACCCGGAAACGCATTCGCAGGTGGGCGGGCAGCGCGGCGGCGAGGCGCTGCGCCTCCCAGCAGCCCTCGGCGACCAGCACCCCGCGCTCGCCGAGCAGCCAGTCGCGCAGCGCCTGGTGCAGCGAGCCGCGCCCGGCCCCGGCGCCGCACGCGGCCACGAAGCCGGCGGCAGTCTCGGCGATCGGGACCAGCTCGCGGCGCAGCCCCTTGGGCAGCATGCGCAGCAGGGCCTCGACCTTCTCGGCGAGGCGCCCCGGCACCAGCCACTCGAACGGCCCCGGATCGAGCTCGGCGAGGATCCCGGCCGGGACGGTCACCGTGATGCCGTCCTCGTCCTCGCCCGGGGCGAAGCGGTAGGAGAGCGCCAGCTCGTGGCCGGCCAGATGCAGGTGGCCGGGGAAGTCGCGCTCGAGGCCGGCCGGCGGCTCGCCGCGGCGCACGTCCTCGGCGCGCATCCGCAGCCGCCCCGGCTCCTCGCGCTCGCAGCGCGGCCACCAGGCCTCGAAGCCGCGCCGGTCGCAGACCTCGCGCGGGAGGCGGCGCTCGTAGAAGGCGTGCAGGGCCTCGTCGTCGACCTGGACGTCGGGGCGGCGCAGGCGCTGGTCGAGGCCGCGCAGCGCCGCGGCGAGCTCGCGGTTGGCGCGCAGTGCCGGGGCGCGCGAGCGCAGCCCGCCCTCGACCAGCCCGCCGCGGATGAACAGCTCGCGGGCCCCGGCGCGGTTGACCGGGGCGTAGCGCACCCGGCGCCGGGCGACCAGGGTCAGGCCGTAGAGGCTGGTGCGCTCGAAGACCATCGCCTCGCCGCGCTCGCTGTCCCAGTGCGCCCCGTAGTAGTCGCGGCGAAGCCGGGCGCCGGCCGCCTCCTCGATCCACTCGGCGCGCACCCGGGCCACGCGCTGCGCCCAGGCCACCCCGGAGCCGGTCTCGACGAGCTCCGCGCAGACCACGCAGCGCGGGCGCTGGCCGTGCTGGGCCGAGGCGCGCGAGATCCGGAAGCGCAGGTCGCGCGGCCCCAGGTAGATCCCGTCCTCGTCGCGCACCCCGACGTTGCGCAGCAGCCCGGCGAGGATCGCGCGGTGCAGCCGGGCGTAGGTCGCCGGGCGCGCCGTACGGCGCAGGCCCATCTCGGCGGCCAGCTCGGCGAGCTGGGCGTGCACGTCGCACCACTCGCGCATCCGCACCGGCGAGAGCCGAAGGCGCCGGCAGAAGCGGTGGAAGCCCTCGCCCTCGCGCCCCTGGAAGGCCTGCCAGAGGCGCAGCAGGGTGGAGAAGTCGGAGCGCTCGTCGGTGAGCCGCGAGCGGGCCCGCGCGGCGTCGCGCTCGCGCCCGGCGGGGCGCTCGCGCGGGTCGGGGATGCTCAGCGCGGCGGCCACCACCAGCACCTCGTCGAGGCAGCCGAGGGTCTCGCCGGCGAGCAGCATCCGCCCGATCCGGGGGTCGAGCGGCAGGCGGGCGAGGCGCTCGCCGAGCGCGGTGAGCCGCCCCTGCTCGTCGAGCGCGCCGAGCTCGGCGAGCAGCCGCCGGGCGTCGTTGAGGCGGCGCCGGTCGGGGCGGTCGAGGAACGGGAAGCGCGCCGGGTCGTCGTAGCCGAGTGCCTGGATGCGCAGCAGCAGCGAGGCGAGGTGGGTGCGCAGCACCTCGGGCTCGGTGAAGGCCGGGCGCGCGGCCAGGTCCTCGGCCGAGTACAGGCGCACGCAGACCCCCGGGCCGAGGCGCCCGCAGCGCCCGGCGCGCTGGGTCGCCGAGGCCTGCGAGATCGGCTCGACCGGCAGGCGCTGGACCGCCGAGCGCGGCCCGAAGCGGCTGATCCGGGCAAGCCCCGTGTCGATCACGTAGCGGATCCCGGGCACCGTGAGCGAGGTCTCGGCGACGTTGGTGGCCAGGATCACCCGCCCGGGGCGGTGGGGCTCGAAGATCCGGCGCTGCTCGGCGAGCGGCATCCGCCCGTAGAGCTCGAGCACCTCGCTGCCGGCGGCGAGCCGCCGGCGCAGGTGGCGGGCGGTGTCGTGGATCTCGCGCTCGCCGGCGAGAAAGACCAGCACGTCGCCGGGCGGGCCCGAGCCGAGGGTGGCGAGCGCCGCCTCGACCTGCTCGGGCAGGTCCGACTCGCATCCCTCGGGCGGCGGGCAGTGGCGGATCTCGACCGGGTGGCCGCGGCCCCCGACCTCGATGACCGGCGCCCCGGCGAAGAACTCGGCCAGGCGCGCGGTATCGAGGGTGGCCGAGCTCAGCACCACGCGCAGCTCGGGGCGCCGCCCGACGAGCTCGCGCAGCAGCCCGAGCAGCAGATCGATGTCGAGCGACCGCTCGTGAACCTCGTCGACGATCACCGTGTCGTAGGCGAGCAGCCGGGGATCGCGCTGGAGCTGGGCGAGCAGCACCCCGTCGGTCACCACCCGCACCAGGCTGGCGCTCGAGATCCGTCGCCCGAAGCGGACCTGGTAGCCGATGATCTCGCCGAGCGGGCTGTCGAGCTCGGCGGCGAGCCGCTCGGCGACCCCACGGGCCGCGATCCGGCGCGGCTGGGTCAGGGCGATCGCTCCGGCCCGGCCGCGCCCCAGGGCGAGGCAGATCTTGGGGAGCTGGGTCGACTTGCCGCAGCCGGTCTCGCCGGCGACCACGGTGACCGGGTGGGCGGCGATCGCGGCCGCGATCGCCTCGCCGGCGGCCGCGATCGGCAGCCCCGGGTCGATCGTCACCGCCGGGGCGAGCGCCTCGCGGCGCGCCCGTCGGGCCCGGGATCGCTCGAGCCGGGCGGCCAGCGCCCGGGCCTGGGCGCCGACCGGGACGCCGCGCCGGCGGCGTGCCCGCAGCCGGGCGAGGCGCGCCGCGATCGCGGCCCGATCGACGATCATCGCCTCCTCGAGCCCGGCGGCGACCGCCTCGAGCACATCGCCCGCGGCCATCCCGGCCCCGGGCGGCGAGCCCCCGGGGACCTCTTCGCTCGCCTGCGCCTGTCCGTCCATCTGCGTGCCACGCCCGCGCGCACCGGCGGCTACGATAGCGCAATGTGCAGCCGCCACGCGCTGCCCCGC
>CAZRGU010000114.1:6457-7661 GCA_964599705.1 uncultured Ectothiorhodospiraceae bacterium
CCGGTCACATCGGGGCGCTAGAAAGTGCAGCGTCGAGGCGGCCCTGCCAGCAGCCGGCCGCTCGGCGCCCTGGCCCCAACAGAGGAAGGCATCCGATGCACCGAGCCCGCTCCCTGCTCGCCCCGGCCGCGCTGGCCGGGTTGCTCGCCGCCGCCGCGCCCGCGCAGGCGGGCGGCGGTCGCGACTACATCTACATCGTCGGCTCCTCGACGGTCTACCCGTTCGCCACCGTGGTCGCCGAGCGCTTCGGCAAGACCACCGAGTTCAGGACCCCCAAGGTCGAGTCGACCGGCTCGGGCGGCGGCTTCAAGCTGTTCTGCGCCGGGGTCGGGCTCAAGCATCCCGACATCAACAACGCCTCGCGGCGCATCAAGCGCTCCGAGGTCGAGCGCTGCGCGGCCAACGGCGTCGGCGCGATCCTCGAGGTCAAGATCGGCTACGACGGGATCGTCGTGGCCGGCTCGCGGGCCGCCCCGCGCCTCGCGCTCTCGCTGCGCGACCTGTGGCTGGCGCTGGCCAAGAACGTCCCCGACCCGGCCGGCGGCGAGCGCCTGGTGGCCAACCCCTACCGCACCTGGAGGGAGGTCAACCCGGCGCTGCCGGCCACCCCGATCGAGGTCCTCGGCCCGCCGCCCACCTCCGGCACCCGCGATGCCTTCGCCGAACTGGCGATGGAGGGCGGCTGCCGGACCTTTCCCTGGGTGAAGGCGCTCAGGGACAGCGACCGGGCGCGCTACAGGGCCGTGTGCCACGGGATCCGCGAGGACGGCGCCTACGTCGAGGCGGGAGAGAACGACAACCTGATCGTGGCCAAGCTCGAGCGCAACCCGCGCGCGCTCGGGATCTTCGGCTACAGCTTCCTCGACCAGAACGGCGACCGGATCCAGGGCTCGCTGATCAACGGCACCGAGCCGACCTTCGAGCACATCGCCAGCGGCGACTACCCGCTCTCGCGCCCGCTCTTCTTCTACGTGAAGACCGCGCACGTGGGCCGAGTCCCCGGGATCCGCGCCTACCTCGCCGAGTTCACCCGCGAGTCGACCTGGGGCGAGGACGGCTACCTCGCCGACAAGGGCCTGATCCCGATGCCCCGGGCCGAGCGCGAGCGCTACCTGGCCGATACGCGCAGCCTCAAGCGCCTGGAGCTCGTTGCGAGGTGAGCCGCGCCGAGGGCCCCTTCCCGCGGGCCGCGGGGGCCGGGCCG